>CAZYPI010000109.1:0-8883 GCA_964649335.1 uncultured Rikenellaceae bacterium
TGAGCTTGGGGAGCTGGGCATTTATCCGGTAGGAAAGAAAATTATCTGATCATGGAGACGGCCGGGCGTTTACATAAAACAAAAGAGTATTACTTCTCGCGCAAGCTGGAGGAGATCAGGAGGATGTCGCAGAGCGGCACGCCGGTGATCAACCTGGGCATCGGCAATCCCGACCTGCCACCGCCGGAGCAGGTGGTACGCAAGCTGGTGGAGATCGCCGTGCTGCCCGATGTGCACGGTTACCAGTCTTACCGTGGGCTTCCGGCGCTGAGAAAGGCTTATGCCCGCTGGTACGGCAGTCATTACGGGGTGACACTTGATCCGGAACGGGAGGTGGTCCCGCTGGTGGGATCGAAAGAGGGCATTTTTTACCTCTCCATGGCTTTCCTCAACCCGGGCGACCGGGTGCTGGTGCCGGATGTGGGGTATCCCGCCTACCGGTCGGTGACGGAAATGGTGGAGGCGGTGCCTGTCACGTACAATATCTCCGCGGCGACGGGCTGGTATCCTGATTTTGACGAGTTGCAACGACTTGACCTGACAGGGGTGAAGATGATGTGGGTCAACTATCCCAATATGCCCAGCGGCAAGGCGGCTACCGAAGAGCTGTTCCGCCGGCTGGTGGATTTCGGGCGGGCACATGACATCCTCATCTGCCATGACAACCCCTACAGCTTTATCCTGAACGACCGGCCCCTGAGCATCCTTTCCGTCGCCGGGGCCCGCGAGACGGCCGTGGAGATGAACTCCCTGAGCAAGGCCTACAATATGGCCGGCTGGCGCATGGGCATGCTGGCCGGCGACCCGGCTTTTCTGGATCCGGCATTTACCGTGCTGAGCAATGTGGAGTCGGGGATATACAAACCGCTGCAACTGGCTGCTGCAGAGGCCATGCAGGCGCCGTCTGCATGGTTCGAACAACTGAATGAAGAATATAAAAAGAGAAGAGAGATGGTGTTTGCCCTTTTTGATAAACTGGGATGTGCCTATGAACGGGAATCCCAGGGATTGTTCGTCTGGGCACATACCCCCGGAGGAGTCGATGCTTATGATTTCACCGACAGGATTCTCTATGACGCCAGGGTTTTTATCACCCCCGGCGGTATCTTCGGCAACAACGGAAGAGAGTATGTGCGGGTGTCCCTGTGTGAGGATATGCCGTTGCTGCAGGAGGCTTTGAGAAGAGTTGAGAAATTATAATAAAATACGGGATTGGTTCAAATGAAAAAAGATATGTCTAAAAAATGACCCCCACCCTGCCCTCCCCCTCGGGGAGGGGGAGGGATAAAAAGGGGGGCGGAAAGTATATCGTTGAAAAAATTAAATGATTGTTTTACAATAAAATGAAAGTGTAATAAAAGGAATATATTATGGAATACGAAATTGAATTGGAAGAACTGGATTGTACGCGGGAGCTGGGGGGGAAACCCGTGATCGTGGCGGGCCCGTGCAGTGCCGAGTCGGAAACGCAGGTGATGGAGACCGCCATCCAGCTGAAAGAGATGGGCATCAACATTTACCGGGCTGGGGTGTGGAAACCCCGTACCCGTCCGGGCAGCTTTGAAGGAATGGGCGCCAAAGCCCTGCCCTGGCTGCGGAAAGTGCGGAAAGAACTGGGGATGAAAGTGGCCATCGAGGTGGCGCAGCCCAACCATGTTTTTGAAGCCCTGAAGTATGATATTGACATCTTCTGGATCGGGGCACGTACCAGTGTCAATCCCTTTTTCGTGCAGGACCTGGCCGATGCAATGAAAGGACTGGATAACCCCATCTTTGTGAAGAACCCCATCAATCCGGATCTGAACCTCTGGATCGGTGCCATAGAACGTCTAAGCCGGGCCGGCATCAAAAAGATTGTGGCCATCCACCGGGGTTTTTCCTACTTCGGGGCCACCAAATACCGCAACCTGCCCCAGTGGGATATCCCCATTGAGCTGCGGCGCCGTCTGCCCAAACTGCCGATACTTACCGACCCCAGCCATATCTGCGGACGGCGGGACCTGCTGCATGAGGTGTCGCAGGAAGCCATGGACCTGAATTTCAACGGACTGTTCATAGAGTCGCACATCAACCCCGACGTGGCGCTGAGCGACAAAAACCAGCAACTGACACCCCGCGACCTGAAGAAAATGCTCGACGCTCTGGTTATCCGGCATCCCGATGTCAAAGACAAAGAGCTGCTGGATGAGCTGACCCATTACCGGAAACAGATAGACCACCTGGATGACGAGCTGATGGATGTGCTGGAGAAAAGAATGCGGATAGCGGAAAAGATAGGATATTATAAAAAAGAACATGATATCACCATTTATCAGAATATGCGGTGGAATGAGATCGTGGGGAAACGGCTTGTGCAGGGCCGTGAAAAGAACATGAGTGAAGAGTTCGTGGATAAGGTGTTTCGGGCCATCCATCAGGAATCCATTAAGAAACAGAACCGGATCATGAATGAATAATGCCTGTACCGGCTATGAAAAAATATGAATTACATACCAAAAGCGGTGACTCGGCGATCCTGACCGGCGAGCCGTTCGAAAAGCTGCAGGAACATACGGAGGGCCGCAGGATCGTGATCCTCACGGATGAGCATGTGTATGATCTGCATGGCGATCGTTTTCCGGAGGTGCCTGTCCTGCGTATTCCGCCTGGCGAGCAGGCCAAGTCGCTGGGACGGGCCACTCTGCTGTACGGCGAGCTGGTGCGGCTGGGAATGGACCGTTCGGATATGCTGGTGGCCGCCGGGGGTGGCGTGGTATGTGACCTGGGTGGTTTTGTGGCTGCCACTTATCAGCGGGGCATCGGCCTGGGCTTTGTGCCGACGACGCTGTTGGCACAGGTGGACGCCGCCATCGGCGGAAAAAACGGCGTGAACCTGGGAGAGTATAAGAATATGGTGGGGACGTTCCGCCAGCCCTCCTTCGTGCTGGCCGACCCGGACTTCCTGAAAACACTTCCCCGGGAGGAGTTCGTCTCCGGACTGGCCGAAGTGGTGAAGTACGGACTGATTAGCGACCCGGAGATACTGGAACTGCTCGAAGGGAAAACGCCCGGAGAGATCGCCGGCGACAGGGAGCTGCTGGACGAGCTGATCGAAAGAAGCGTGCGGGTGAAAGTGGAGGTGGTGAGCCGCGATGAGGAAGACCATGGTCTGCGACGCATCCTGAACTTCGGACATACCTACGGCCACGGCATAGAACGGCTGTATGACCTGCCCCACGGCCAGGCCGTGGCCTGGGGGATGATGGTGGCACTCGACTTTTCCGTGCAAACGGGACTGGCACAGGAGAATCTGAAAGAACGGATCCTCGGCCTGTTGAAAAAGCTGCAACTGTTGCCGGAACTACACCCCGACCGGGAGAAAGTGATGGAGCTGATCGCTCACGATAAGAAAAGAAAAGGGGATAAGATCCCGTATGTGCTGGTGAAAGAGGCCGGCGAGACCGTCATCATGCCGCTGACGCCGCAAGAAATTGTACATTTACTGGAGAATATGAAGCCATTCACAGCGTAAGTCATGGATATAACGGTTGAACGATCATTACTGAAAGGCACACTGCGGGCGCCGGCATCCAAGAGCGTGATGATACGCGTGCTGGCGGCAGCGCTGCTGAGCCGCGGAGAGACGCTGCTGCGTTATCCCAGCACCTGCGACGATGCACTGGCGGCAAAGCAGGTGATCCGCTCACTGGGGGCGGAGGTGTCGGAGGAGGAAGAGGAATGGCTGATAAAAGGTGGTATCTCCCTGATGGAAGATGTGCTCGATGTGGGCGAGTCGGGGCTGACAGCCCGACTGTTCACACCACTGGCGGCGCTGCTCTCACAGCCCATGACCATCACGGGCAGAGGGTCGCTGTTGCAGCGGCCTATGGAGATGATGACCGGGCCGTTACAGCAGCTCGGCGTGCGGTTGCAGACCAACGGAGGGTACCTGCCGGTGACGGTGACGGGGCCGCTGCAGGGAGGCAGGGTGAAGATCGACGGGTCGAAAAGCTCACAGTTCCTTACCGGACTGCTCATGAGTTTGCCCCTGGCTGAAAAAGACTCGGTGATAGAAGTGGAGAACCTGAAGAGTATTCCATACATAGACCTGACGATGCGGGTGATGGAACAGTTTGGCGTGACATGCAGCCACGAGGAGTACCGGCGTTTTGTGGTGCCGGGCAACCAGGAGTATCACGGGACGGAGACGACCGTCGAAGGCGACTGGAGCGGCGCTGCTTTCCTGGTGGTGGCGGCAGCCATCGCCGGCGACCTGCGGGTCGCCGGCGTGGAGCATACCAGCCGCCAGGCCGACCGCAGGATCCTCGAGGCGCTGACCCTCGCCGGCGTGGAGTATGCTCTCACACCGGAGTATGTGGAGGTGAAAAAGAGTGATATACGGCCTTTTGAGTTCGACATCACCCACTGCCCCGACCTGGCGCCGCCGCTGGTGTGCCTGGCGGCGTATGCTCCGGGCGATACGGTGATCCGGGGCGCCGGCCGTTTGCAGGAGAAAGAGAGCAACCGCGCCCTCACCCTGCAGGAAGAGGCCGGGAAACTGGGCGTGCAGATCGACCTGCAAGGGGATACCATGGTGATACACGGAGGGCGCGTAACAGGCGGCGAGAGTGAGGCCCACCGGGATCACCGTATCGCCATGGCTGCCGCCGTCCTCGCACTGCAGGCCGGCAAACCCGTGACCATACACGGCGCGGAATGTGTGAATAAATCCTATCCCGAATTCTTTAACGACCTGAAAAAACTGGGAGGAAATATCCATGAATAGATTCGGCAGATTATTTTCAGTGACTATTTTCGGCGAGTCGCACGGCACCGGCGCAGGAGCCGTCCTCGACGGTGTGCCCCCCGGCATATCCCTGGTGCCCGGGGATTTCCGGGAGGACATGGAGCGCCGCCGCAGCGGCGCCGCCGGCACCACCCCACGCAAAGAACCGGATGTGCCGGAGATCATGAGCGGCGTCTTTGAAGACAGGACCACCGGCGCCCCGCTCACCCTCTTTATCCGGAACACCAATGTCCGTTCCAGGGATTATTCAAAGCTGAAAGACATACCACGCCCCGGCCATGCCGATTTTGTGGCGATGAAAAAATACAGGGGCTTTGCCGATTACCGAGGCGGCGGCCACTTCTCGGGCCGCCTCACCGCCGCCCTCGTAGCCGCCGGCGTGATCGCCAAAAAGATTCTCTCCGGCGTGACCGTGCAGGCCAAACTGCTCGAAGCAGGTGGCTCAAAAGATATCCAAAAAGCGGTGCAGCAGGCGCTGGAAGAGAAAGACTCCGTCGGCGGACTGATAGAATGCCGCGTCAACGGACTGCCCGTAGGACTGGGAGAACCCTTCTTCGATTCGGTGGAGTCGCTCCTCAGCCATGCTGTTTTTGCCATCCCGGCTATCCGCGGTATCGAGTTCGGAACCGGCTTCCGGGCCGCCGCCATGCGGGGCAGCCAACACAACGACCCCATCACGGATCTCTCCGGCAAAACGGCCACCAACCACGCCGGCGGCGTCAACGGCGGCATCACCAACGGCAATGAACTGGTGTTCCGCATCGCCGTGAAACCCACCTCCAGCATCGGCAAAAAGCAACATACACTGAATATGAAAACCGGAGTGATGGAAGACCTGCTCATCGAAGGCCGCCACGACGCCTGCATCGCCCTGCGCGTGCCACCCGTGCTGGAAGCCGTGACGGCCATCGTGCTGGCCGACCTGTGGTTGATAAATAAAGCATATGGGGGGTGAGTTGGGGAGATTGCTTCGGACTGCAGGCAGTCCTCGCAATGACCGTTTATTATAATGACCCCCACCCTGCGTTAACCATAGGACAAAAGCCGAAGGAAGAACATCCCTCCCCCTCGGCGAGGGGGAGGGAAAGAGGGAGGGGGTTAATTACAAGAAATAAAGAATTGAAAGAGACGTCCATGAGTAAAGAGAAAGAGTAAATAAACAGATGAATAAAGATACAAAGCACGGAATAGAAAAGATACTGATCCTCGGGGCCGGGAAAATGGGACTGTGGCTGGCCGAATCGCTCTGCCTGGATTATGAGGTGGCTATCTATGATAAGATACCCGAAAGGATGAAATATGTCTTCCGCACCCGGCGGCTCAATGGCCCGGAAGAGATCGCCGCCTTTGCCCCCGACCTGCTGATCAATGCCGTGAACCTCCAGAAAACAACGATGGTCTTCGACTGGGTGCTGCCTTATCTGCCCGGAAAAACCATCCTCTCGGATATCGCCTCGGTGAAGAACGGACTGAAAGAATATTATGCCCGGTGCTCCCGGCGCTTTGTCTCCACCCACCCCATGTTCGGTCCCACTTTCGGAAACGTCAAAGATCTGAGGAATGAGAATGCGGTGATCATTGCCGAATCGTGTGAGGAGGGAAAAGCATTCTTCCGGTCTTTTTACGAAAACCTGCATCTGCGCCTGTTTGAATATACCTTCGACCAGCACGACCAGACCATCGCTTACTCCCTGTCGGTGCCTTTTGCTTCCACCCTGGTGTTTGCCTCCTGCATGGTGAAGATGGAGGTGCCCGGCACAACCTTCAAAAAACACCTCGATATCGCTACGGGCCTTCTGTCCGAGGACAAGTATCTGCTTTCGGAGATCTTGCTGAATCCCTTTACGCTGCCACAACTCGAAAGGATCCATGACAGCCTGGCCGGACTGATGGAGCTGATAAAAAACCGCGACAGCGCCGGAATCCACGAATTTCTGGAGCGGCTGAAAGAGAATATCGGGATGAAATCATAAGAAGGAATATTTGCGAAGTAAGCAGGCACAGACATTATCAAACGCCGGAATGAATCACGGCATTTGATCTGCTCTGATGCTTACCCCGCATCCTCCGCCGGGAGCCAGTGTCACTGTCAGTGTGCTGTCTGCAGTGGCTTTCCCTGAACGGATACGGTAGGCTTCTTTGTTCTTCAGGTAGTGGCTGTCCGGGGCATCTTCATAGAACGTGACGGTATATCTTTTTCCTTTTTCCAGGAATGTGAGAGGGATTTTCAGGGTCCTTCCCGTACGGTTGGTAAGGCTTCCGATGTACCAGTTTTCTCCTTTTCTGCGGGCAAGGGAGATATAAGTGTCCGGGGTTCCCCCCAGGACTTTTATTTCATCATAGCTATCCGGCAGCTCTTCGATAAAGCGGAAAAGATCGGCCTTCTTCTCATACTCTTCCGGGGCATCGGGCAGGACGGTCAGTCCGGAATAGAAGACCACTATTTTGGCGGCTTCGGCGGCCACGGTGCCCGGGATAGGCTGGAACACCCTGACGCGCTGCTCCGCATTGTTCAGATCGAACCATCCGTTATCCATGTCCAGCGGACCGGCGATCATATTGATAAAAGCTGCCGATACGGCGGTCTCCGGCCAATAAGAGCGTTTGGCGTCGGCCTGGGAGTGGCAGTATTCGCGGGCAATGAGATTGGGCCAGGTGCGGGTGTCTCCCGAGGGCGGGATGGGATTATCATGGAAGTTGACCACCAGCCGGTACCGGGAACACATACGTACAACCTTACGGGTATGCAGTACTTTTTCCTGTCCTTTGCCGCTCATAAACCCATACTTCACCCCCGCGGCGCCCCAGGCACGGAAACGTGCAAGGATCGTATCCAGACCGTATTTTTTGGCCCCGACATCGTTCAGATAGAGAATCACAGCTACATCCTTCGACCGAGCATAGTTCATAAAACCTTCAATGTCTATCCCCTCGCGGGCTTTTGTCGGGTCGGAGCTTTTGTCAAACTCCGGTCCGTACCAGTCGGCATCCAGCAACATATAGCGGATATGATGCTCCGAGGCAAAATCAACAAATCTTTTGTGTGAGATCGTATTCAGACCGTATTCATAGCCGTCAGGCGCTTGGTACCCCCACACGCGCCAGTCCCACATCGCTTTTCCCGGCTTGATCCACGAAGGATCTTTTATCTGACAGGGAGGATTCAGGTTTTCCAGGAGGCCGGTTTCCAAAAATGCACCGGGACGTTGCGCGACAAACAATACCCGCCACGAAGTAGGGATCCCGGTCTTTCCTGTAGAAGGGAAAATGCTGCATCCCAACGTAAAGGCTTGATTTGTACGGTTTAGGAGAAACGGGGAATAGTGGTAGATCGCCCCTTCGTGGATGGCTATCCACAACGAATCTTCGAATCGGCCCACAAAAGGAAGCTGTACCTGTTCTGGAAAAGAATCCAGAGGCAAGGGCCCCAGGTTGGCATGCTCGCCGTTGGCCGACCACCAGGTGAGGTCTTTTGTAAAATGGAAAGTTGTAAGATCTTTCAAAATCTTAAAAGAATCAATGGCAGGCTGAACAGGAAAATTATAACGGATAGCCATCCCTTCATCATATAGCCTGAAAATAATATCCATCCGGCGATGCGGAACTTCCTTCTCGGCTAGCCTTATCGTATATTCATTGTAATGATTCCTCACCCGGCTCACCTTTCCCATAACCGGATGCCACAGGGTATCATGGCTCTTTTTTATGATTCTTCTGAAAGAAAAAGGTGGATGAAAGGTGCTGTCGGATAATTGCAACCCCAGATGTCCCTCCTTTATTATCTTAACGTTGTTGTAGCTAACACTATATTCCGGAAAACCTTTTCCGGGCCTGAAATAGACCGAAAGATTGCCTTGCGGGGACTGAAAAATTATATCGGGAGTGGAACAACCCCGGGCAAAAATGACAATGAAACAAAAAGAAAAAATTTTGAATAATGTATACCTGAACATCTTTAAAGAATTGTGTTTTTTAATATCTACGTGTTAAAGAATATAAATTCAATGATAGCATGATTTAAGCAAATAAAAGGTAAAATTCTTCCCAGATTAGTGATAATTTCTTCCCGTCTGATAAAAATATCTTTTAGAGGGGAT
>CAZYPI010000110.1:0-8879 GCA_964649335.1 uncultured Rikenellaceae bacterium
AACCTTAAGAAATATATTTTTATTTTTTCACTATCTTTGAGTAATAATCTGAAGGCTAATGAAGTCTATAAAGAAGATTCTTAAAGACATATACTTCTTTTTTCCGGTGCAGCTCTTTCTGGAGACTTTCCGGAAAAATCATATCCTTGTACTTTTCTGGTTGTTTTTGTTTCTGTTTATCACAAAGAGTACCGGATACCGGTATGGTGTTTACACCCTGTTTCTGGGGCCGGAATATCTGGAGCATGTAAGTATCCTCTCCTATTTTTTGCTGGGCTTCACCACCGGAATCTTTATCATGGCCTTTCATTTATCTTCTTATATCACCAATGCTTACCAGTTTCCGGTGGTGGCGACCCTGAGCAAACCCTTTTTTCGCTTTTCCCTCAACAATCTTGTTATCCCGGTAGGTTTTATCGTCACTTACCTCATCCTCTCCTGGCACTACCAGCATCATTACCTTCTCCTTTCATCCCGCGATAGTCTGGTCAATCTGTTGTTTTTCCTGACCGGTCTGGTTATTTTTTATGTGTTCACCTTTGCCTATTTCCGCATCATGAACACCAGTATGGAGAATCTCATTTCTCTGTCCAAAGGGAAACTGGGACAATGGAGGATTACCAGGCCGCTGCAGCGTATACTTCAAAAAGACTTGCTATGGAAAGCTGCCAAAGCTCCGGTGCACAACATCGGAAATACCAGGGTAGGATTGTACCTGTTCACACCGCTCAGCGTCAGGCGGGCGCCCATACGTATTGAAATCTCTCCTGCCCGGGCTCAGCATATCCTCAACCGCAACCGTTCTTTTGCCGTGGTCTTTGCCGTTCTTTTGCTGTTGTCCCTGACCCTCGTCGGATTGTATATCAACAAGCCTGTTTTTGCCATCCCTGCCGCTGCCAGCATCATGCTGATGTTTGCCATGGCTTTGCTTTTCTACGACTTGTTTTATGTAACTTTCAAAGAATATGCCCTGTGGATTTTCCTGGCCCTGCTGGTTTTGATCTTTTATATCATCAACAGCGGCATCATCGTTCATCGTGAAGGCCAGGCATACGGTTTGGATTACAACAGCCCCGCTGCCGAAAAAGCCATTTCCCTGACCGGTGATCCCGGCCTGGCAGAGCAGGACTACCGCCATACGCTGGCTATCCTCAACCGATGGAAAAAACGTATGACGGAGCAGGGAGATACCTTACCCCGCCTGGTGGTCATCAACAACTGTGGCGGAGGCCTCAAGGCCGCCCTCTGGAGTTTTTATTCCATTGCCTGGGCCGACAGTGTGATGCATCACCGGCTTCTTCCTCATGCAGAACTGCTTACAGGAGCTTCCGGGGGCATGTTCGGAGCTGCTTATCTGCGGGAACTGTATTTAAGAAAACAGCATGGATATGCCGGCGCCGACTCGCTATCGGCACGTTTCAGGGATCTTTCGCGTGACATGCTCAATCCCATGGTCCTGCACCTGGCATTGAAAGACTGGTTTTTCACCTTCCAGACCTTCAGATACAACGGGATAACCTACCGTCACGACCGGGGTTGGGCACTGGAGCACAAGTTCAACCTGAATACCAACAATATACTTGACAAACCTCTGTCCGCTTACCGCGATCCGGAAGAAAAAGCGCTGATTCCTCTGATGTTCCTAACCCCTACGTCTATGAATAGCGGCCAGCAACTGCTTATCTCTCCCACACATACGGCATACATGTGCGGCCTGCCGGAATGGGGAAAGATTCCTTCTGCGATCGAGTTTCTCCGTGCTTACGAGCCCCTGGGGGCAGAACATCTGCGTTTTACCACCGCCCTCCGCCTGAATGCCAGTTATCCTTTTATCACACCGGTGGCCACCCTGCCCGGAAAACCCGCATTAAGCATCACTGATGCCGGTATGCGCGACAATTTCGGCTACCTCGCCGGCCTGCGCTTCCTGTATGTGTTCCGAAAATGGATCAATAAAAATACGGGCGGCATCGTCTTCATCAGCATCGGTATCGATAAGAAAAAAAGACAGGTAAGCACTCTGACGGGTCATATTCTGGCTCCTTTAGACAATATCTACGAAGACTTCTTCAACATCCAGCAACTCAACGGCCAGGAGATGATACAGCCTGTACAATCATTATTTACCGTGGATTTTGATGTCCTGACCCTTAACCTCAACGAAAAAGACGAACGTATTTCCCTAAGCTGGCAGCTCACACTCCGTGAAAAAGAACAGGTCAAGTCTTCCGTTTTCACACCGGAAAACCAGGCAACGCTGAAGAGATTGCAGGAGCTGATAAAATGAAGATACAAGCTCAAAGACCAGCGTTTGGGGTTTGGGGTTTGTGGGTGCCGGGTCTTTGGTATGCACTTCTCCCCCCTCATTACTTGTCTCTTGGTTCTTTTTTGTGCCGGCTGCCCGCCGAAGCTGACCACGGTCATTGCCTTTTCAGGTGATCATGCACCGCTTTGAGAATATTTTTCCGGGTGATCAGTCCGATGACCTTCTCCGGGTTGGCCGGGTCTACAACGGGTGCGCGGCCGATGTTTTTTGATCCCAGTTTTTCCAGAGCGCGTCGCAGGCACTCATCGGGATAGGAAACGACCAGTTGGGTGGACATGATCTCTTTTACAGGATGATTGGCTTTTTCTGCCGCCAGCGCTTTGTTGATATCTTTGTGGGTCACGATACCTCTGAGGCGACCCTCCTCATCCAATACGGGAAATCCGCGGTGCCGCGTATTTTTGATCATCAGTCCGGCTTCTTTTACGGTCTGGTTTTCCCGGAGGGTGATCACATTGCGGGACATGGCTTCCGATACCTGGATCACATCCAGCAGGTCGGGTTGTGCCTGTTGTGAAATGTCTATGCCGCGGCGGGCCAGTTTCTTGGTATAGATGGATTCGCGTGACCATTTACGCAGCACCAGGGTGGAGATCACCACGGCAGTCATCAGGGGCAGGATGATCTTATAATCGCCGGTCATTTCAAAGAGGATCAGGATAGCCGATATGGGAGCCTGGGCTGCCCCTGCAAATACGGCAGCCATGCCGATCATGGCACTGGCGCCGGTGTTGATGGCTATCGCAGGGAAAAAAATCATAGTGATCTTGCTGAACACGACCCCCAGCATAGCGCCGATAAACAGGGAAGGGGCAAAGATACCACCCGAGCCGCCGGAGCCCAGCGTGATGGAGGTGGCCAGCAACTTGGCAAACACCAGGATCAGGGCCAGCAGGGCCGTAACCTTGCCATAAAGGGCCAGCTCAATGGATTTGTATCCCACACCGAAAATCTGCGGATAATACAAGCCGATCACCCCGATGATCAATCCGCCGAGAGCCGGTTTGAGAAAACCGGGAATGGGTATTTTGTCAAAAATATCCTCCGATTTATAGAGGGTGACAATAAACAGGTATGCCATCACGGCCGCCAACAGTCCGAAGACCAGATAGAAGAGTATCTCCCAGGGGCTGTGGAGTTGATAAGCGGGCACGACAAAAGCGGGGGTATCACCCAGGTATCTCCTGGAGATCACGGTAGCCAGCACGGAGGAGAGCACCACCGACGAGAGATGACGGGGAGCATAACTGCGCAGGATAATCTCCAGGGCAAAGAAGATGCCGGCCAGGGGGGCGTTGAATGTGGCGGCGATGCCTCCGCCGGCGCCACAGGCCACCAGTATTTTCATCCTGTCCCGTGAAAGATGAAATATCTGCCCCAAGGATGAGCCCAAGGAGCTGCCTATCTGAACAATAGGCCCCTCACGGCCGACAGACCCCCCCGAGCCGATACATATCGACGAAGCCACGGCTTTGATCACCGCCACGCGGACACGTATCTTTCCCCCTTGCCGGTCCACAGCATACATCACCTCCGGCACACCGTGGCCCTTGGTCTCCGGTGCAAGGTAATATACCAGAAAACCTACGATCAATCCGCCGGCAGCAGGTATCAACACAATATAAAATGAACCTATCGAGCTTAGCAGATCCTTTCCTCCGGTAAAGAAAAGAACCGTAAACTGATGAATAAGCCAGCGGAACACCACGGCCCCATAGCCGGCCCCCACACCCGTCAGCACGGCAAAAAACAGAAGAAATGCCGTATCCGAAGTCCTGATAAGATAGATCAACTCACGGTATCTTTTTCTCACAGCAGGTCGTATTTTGATAAATTAACACTAAATATAAGGATGTTTAACAAAATAAAAATAAAATTTATTTATTTTGACAGTCATTAAATAGTATTTGTTATGAAAAGAAAATCCTTTGTTTATCTTATTTTGTTTTCTTCTTTTTTGGGCGCAATCCAGTTTGGTTGTCTTGATAAAGAAAAAAACGAATCGTCTCATGAGATTTTTATGCCCTACAATAAAGTGCTGAAACCGGCCGGCAAGATGATCTTTTTCGGCGACTCTTCCCTGGAGAATCATGCCCTGGATGTGGTCCTCTCACCGGATAAAAAATATCTTGCCATTGAAGGACGTTACAGTGTTCAGATCGTGAATACGGATCAAGACTCTATTATTTACAGTTATTCTGTCAGGGATAGACAGTACCATACGGTAAACACCTATTCCGGGATCCTTTGGGTGAATGTACAGGGGCAGTCCACCCTTTTCTGGGGGGCACGCAATATGGTGTTCCGGGCGGTATGGGACAGTATGAAAATCACGGTGACCCATACCTATCGTTTTGAGCCGGAAGGGGAAGCTCATGCTTCCCTCCCCAACGAAATGGTTTATGCGGAGCATCAGGGACAACCTGTGCTTTATATCGTCCTCAATGGTAACGACCGGCTGGCAAAGCTGGATCTGCAAACAGGCGAAGTGGTGTGGCAGACACCCACAGGGCTGTCCCCTTACGGGATAGTCCTGGCCGGCGGGAAGTTATACGTCACCAACTGGTCGGGGAGTGTGCCGGCGGAAGAGACGGCAGCTACCGCCGGCATCCCCTGGGGAAAAGCATCGGTGGACCCCGTGACAGGAGTCGTAAACACCGGGTCGGTCAGCGTGGTGGATCCCGCCGGCGGAAAGGTCCTTCGCGAGATAGCTGTAGGGTTGCACCCCAACGACGTGGCAGCTTCGCCCGGCGGAAAGTATGTGTACGTAGCCAACGGCAACGAAGACTATATCTCGGTCATCAGCACCGAAACCGACCGGGTGGTCGAAAAGATCTCCGTACGACTCATGGAAGGACACAACCCCTATTTCGGAGACACACCCAACGGACTGGCTGTCAACCCGGACGGCACGACACTTTATGTGACCAACGGCATGGATAATGCCCTCGCCGTGGTATCTCTCGGTAAAAAATCTTCCCGGAACGGCCGGGAAGAAGAAAGCCGGATCACCGGCTTCATCCCCACGGGAGCATTTCCGGGAGGTGTTGTTTTGCTCAAAGAAAAAAATAAATTTTATGTGGCCAATATTGAAGCACTGGGGGCGCGCATCCGTTTTAATGACAAATATGCCGAAGGAAAGGTTCCTTCCGGTAAAGGAGCATACAATGCCCACCGGATGATGGCCATGGTTTCGGTGATACCCGTTCCCGGCGAAACACAACTGGCGGCATATACCAAGACCGTCCGGGAGACCAACCGGATGAACCGGTTGAAGCTATCCTCCCTGCTGCCCCGCCGGGACCGCCCGCCGGTACCCGTGCCGGAACGTACCGGCGAACCTTCCGTTTTCAAACATGTCATATATATTATAAAAGAAAACCGCACTTACGACCAGGTGTTGGGTGATATGAAACAGGGTGACGGCGACCCTTCACTCTGTGCTTTCGGCGAGGAGGTGACTCCCAACACCCACAAACTGGCCCGGCAGTTCGTCCTGCTGGACCGTTATGAGGCCTCCGGCAAATGCTCGGCCGAAGGACACCTGTGGACGGATGCTTCGATCGTCACCGACTATATCGAAAAAAACGTCCGGGCCTGGTTCCGCAGCTATACCCACGTCCTTTATGATGCCATGGCCTATCCCAAAACCGGTTTTATCTGGGACAATGCCCTGGATCACGGGAAAAGGGTGCGGATATACGGAGAAGCCTCTGTGCCTTTTGAATACGGAAACAAAAAATGGAGTGATATTTACCATGACTATCTGGCCGGTAAACCCATCCCTTTTAAGAATAAAACCACCATCGACCGGGTCCGGGGCATTCTCGCCCCCGGTTATCCGGCATTCAAAAATCTTAATTTTCCCGACATTATGCGGGCCGACTCTTTCATCAGCGAGTTGCACCGGTATGAACAGATGGAGGGTGACAATCTTCCCAATCTGATCGTGATGGCCCTGCCCAACGACCATACGGCCGGCACCAGCCCTGCTCACCCCACGCCCCGTGCTATGGTTGCCAACAACGACCTGGCATTGGGACGGATCATTGAAGCGCTGTCGAAAAGCAGATTCTGGAAAAACACCGTGGTGTTCGTTACGGAAGATGACTCACAGGCGGGGTGGGATCATGTGTCGGCCTACCGTACCGTCGGACTGGTGATCAGCCCGTATTCACGACTGGAAAAAACCGTTTCCACCCATTACAACCAAACCTCCATGATCCGGACCATTGAACAGATCCTGGGCCTTCCTCCTATGAATATAGAGGATGCCACTGCCGACCTCATGTCTGACGTCTTCACCTATACGCCGGATTACCGGCCCTATACGGCAGAGAAAAACCGTATTCCGCTGGATGAGATGAACCCGCCGCAGACAGCCCTCTCCGGAAAAGACCTTTATTTTGCCAACGAATCGGCCCGGCTGGTCTCGCTGGGTATCGATGCCGGTGAGGATGATCTGATGAACCGCATTATCTGGCATTCATTCCAGAAAGAGGCCCCCTACCCGGAACATCTGGCAGGCAAAGACGATGATGACTGATCGGGAAAACATTATCTGTTTTTTATAAAACATGTCGGAATTCAATAATAAAAAAGAAGGCAGGGTACAGGCCCTGGTGGAACTCACGCAATTGCTGATGCGGGGGGCCCGCGGGATCGATCTGCGGGATAAATACTCCATGCTGTTCAAGGGACTGGTACCCGCCGATATTATCACGGCCGTGGATGCGCTGTACCGGCAGGACCTTCCTCTCGAAGAGCTGAAAACAGGTATCAACAAGATGCTGAACCTTTTTCAGATACGGATACAGGAATATCCGGCCCTGACACCTCAGAAAGGCTCTTTTCTGTGGTATCTGAACCGCAACAACGTAGAGCTGAAAAAGAAACTGGCTCTCCTGCGACCCAAAAACACACAACTCAACCGGGATCCTGGAGACAGCGTCTTGCGGAAAGAACTGCTGGCAGCTTTCCGGGAAGTGGAAAAATTCATCACACTCTATGAAATCAAAGAGAATGTGCTGTTCCCGGCCCTGGAAAAACAGTGGCCCGACTACCGCTGTGTACAGGTCATGTGGTCTTATCAGGATGATATCCGCCGTGACCTGAAAGGGTTGATCGAAGAAATGGAGAAAGACAACTACGATATTAAAACATTTAACCGTTTTCTCGGGAGTGTTTATTACAACATGCATACCATTGCCTTTCGTGATGATAAGATCCTTACTCCGGTGATGCTCGAGACGTTCCCTGCCGGCGTCCTGGAACGCCTGCTGGAGGAAAGTGCCGGCTATGAGTTCCCTTTCGTAAAGCCCGCAAAAAGAAACGTGCCGGAAGAAAAAGAGAGCTTTCGTCCCGCTCAAAACCGGATAGATCTGGGTACAGGACAGGTGACGCCGGAACAGATCATACTGATGTTCAACCATCTGCCTGTGGAGATCACCTATGTGGATGAAAACGATGAGGTAAAATTCTTTTCAGCACCGAAAAATAAAATATTCCCCCGCAGTGTCTCCATCATCGGAAGAAAAGTGCAAAACTGTCACCCTCCCGACAGCGTACATATCGTGCAAAAGATCATTGAGGCCTTCCGCAGGGGCGAGAGGGACGAAGCCACCTTCTGGATACCCAAAGGGGAGGACTACCTGCTGATCCGCTATTTTGCCGTACGCTCGGAGAAAGGCAACTATAAGGGAGTGCTCGAAGTTACCCAGGAAATCGGGGAAATCCGTAAGATCAAGGGGGAGAAGAGACTTCTGGACTGGGAAGATTAAAAAATATATTTATTTAAATAAATATTTAAATACACATTTAAATACGTATTTAAATACATATTTAAAAGAAACGGATCAAAATTCCGCTTCTCCTCCCCCGGCATTCCACCCTTCCACCCTTCCATTATTCCATCATTCCATCATTCCATTATTCCATCATTCCATCATTCCATCATTCCATTATTCCATCATTCCATTATTCCATTATTCCATCATTCCATTATTCCATTATTCCATTATTCCATCATTCCATTTTTTTTCCTATCTTTCGAACATGAGCAGTTTGGATCCCATACAGGGTATTCTTGACAAAGTCCTTCGGGATCATATTTCGGGTTCGGGCACGCTTCAGCAGTTGCTGACGGATGAACTGCTGACTTATCTTATCGATGCTCCCGACCTGACCGGTGCGGAGGTCAAAAAGCTCAGGGGCCTGCTTGGTTCCTTTAAAAAGAAGGTGTCTGATTTTGCCATCCTGACCCATTTCACCGGATACATCATGGATCATCTTCCGGAAGGAACGGGACTGTCGTCGGCGGATTTGTATGATTTCATTCTGGCCTACCGGCAAAAGTGGCAGCATGTGAACAAACAGATCACGGAAAAGTTTCTGGAAAAAGTAACCTTGCGCGACAAGACCATCCTGTTGCACAGCCAGAGTTCGGTTGTGCGTCATCTTTTCCGCCAGCTTACCAGCCGGAAGCTGAATATCGGCATTATCCAGACCGAGTCGAGGCCCATGATGGAGGGCAGGGAGCAGGCGAGGTATCTGG
>CAZYPI010000111.1:0-8853 GCA_964649335.1 uncultured Rikenellaceae bacterium
CAATCATCCAATCAACCAATCCCTCCCCCGTATAACGCTGTCAGGAACCGGCGCTGCCGGCACACTGACAGGTTTTGCCATCGTTCATCCAATCCCTCCTTTTGTCTTTTATCTTTCCTTTCAAACCCAGCACCCAGCACCCAGTATTCCAACTGTTAAATTTTGTTAAATGCCCCGGCGGGGCTGATAATGAATTTTCAAACTTTCTATTTTTGTGTGGTTTTTAACCCGGGCAAAAACTTACCTGCTTTTAACCCGACGACTGACGGTTAAAATATTTAGGTTATGAAAACGTTACGGTTGAACAGATCAGGCAAAAGAAAACAGGGCTACAGACTCCTGCCGGTAACCCTGCTGGCGTTTCTCCTTTCCCTGCCCTTGCCGGCTCAGCAGCCTGACAGCCTGAAAGGGCCCGATATTCGTATCAATGTCCAGACCGAAAGGGACGACCGGGGAAACATTATACGTTATGACTCTTCCTACTCTTATTCATGGTCTTCGGGAGGAGATTCGATACAGACCATCATCGACTCCCTGTTTCAGGGACATGGCTTCTCTTCCCGTCATTTCTGGCCTTTCCGGCCCGGGATGCTGATGCCCGACTCCCTGCCGGGATATATCATCTCCCCTTTCGACTTTGAGGGTGATCCTTTTTTCTACGGATTTACCGACAGCACTTTCTTCCGGCAGGTGGAGAAATTCTTTGAGGAGATGAGAAAAGGATTCTTCCCGCCACATACCCTCCCCGGAGATTCCCTGATGGCTCCTTTTTTTCATCGTTTTCCGTCATTTCCCGAATTTCCTGAGTTCCCTCCGGTGCCGGAGGTGCCTGAAAAAGAAAAACATAAAAAAAGTGATATTATTGATATATAATGAATTATTAAAAACAACGGTTTATGGATATAAAAGTTGAGAATATTACCAAATCGTACGGCCGGCAAAAGGCGGTGAACGGGATCAGTTTTCATGTGAAGACCGGCGAGATCCTGGGCTTTCTCGGTCCCAACGGTGCCGGAAAAACCACCACCATGAAAATGATCACCAGCTTCTTACTGCCGGAAGAAGGAAATATCTTTATCGGCGGGAAATCGATGCTGGAGGATGCCGACGAGCTAAAGAGGCATATCGGTTATCTTCCGGAAAACAACCCGCTGTATATGGATATGCCGGTGATCGATTACCTGCGCTTTTCTGCCGAGATCCTGGGGATACCGAAAGAGAAGATCCCGGAACGTATCCGTGAGATGGTCAGGCTTACAGGGCTCAATGCCGAGAAACACAAGAAGATCGGCGAGCTGTCCAAGGGTTACCGTCAGCGGGTAGGGCTGGCCCAGGCCATGATCCATGACCCGGAGATCCTGATTATGGACGAACCCACTTCGGGGCTGGACCCCAACCAGATCGTCGAGATACGTAAACTGATCCGGGAGCTGGGTAAAGAGAAAACGGTGATCCTCAGCACCCACATCCTCCAGGAGGTGGAGGCTACCTGCGACCGCATCCTGATCATCAACAAGGGCCAGATCGTTGCCGACGGCACCGCCGAGAGCCTCTCCCGCCAGGTGCAGGGCCAGCAACTGCTGCATGTAAAAATAGAAGAGGGAGACCCCAATGAAATTTTCAAAGCCCTGCAAAATCTGCCGACTACCGCACTGGTGGATTTTACGGACAGACAGAAAAACAGGTTTGAGGTGCAGAGCAAACCGGAAATGACCTCCAACCGCGAAATATTCAAACTGTGTGTCGAAAAAGGATGGGTGCTCACGGAAATAACTCCCGTGGAAACCAAACTCGAAGATATCTTCCGCGAACTGACGATGAATTGATAATCCCTAAAATAAAGAAAAAGCATATGAGAACAACATGGATAATCACAAGAAGGGAATTGAATTCCTATTTTGATTCGCTGACCGCCTACATCATGCTGGTGTTGTTTCTGGGATTCAGCGGACTGTTTACCTGGATCCTGGGAAATGATATCTTTATGATCGGCCAGGCCAGTCTCCGGTCGTTTTTCGGCGTGAGCTACTGGACTCTCTTTATCTTCATCCCGGCGCTCACCATGCGGCTGATCGCCGAAGAGAACCGCTCGGGAACCATCGAGCTGCTGCTGACCAAGCCGGTGACCGACCGCCAGCTGGTGTGGGGCAAGTTCCTCGCCGCACTCCTTCTGGTCGTTGTGGCTCTGGCTTTCACCTTTCCTTATGTGATCACGGTGGCCAGCATCGGTAACCTGGACCAGGGCGCCGTGTTCTGCGGATACCTCGGACTGATGCTGCTCAGCGCCGTATATATCAGCATAGGTCTTTATGCCAGCAGCATCTCCGGCAATCAGATCGTAGCGTTCCTGATCGCCATTTTTATCGGGCTGTTTTTCCAGATCGTCTTCGACCTGCTGGCACGTACCTTCAGCGGCTTTGCCGGTGAACTGTTCAACTACCTGAGCATATCCACCCATTTTGAGAGCATGTCGAGAGGCGTGGTGGATACCAAAGACCTGATCTACTTCCTCTCGCTGGTGGTGTTGTTTATGAAGATGGCCGAAGATTCGCTGGCCAGAAGGAATGCGTAGGGAAAAAGATGCAAGATACAAGAGACTAGAATCAAGAAACAAGAAACAAGTGAATCAAGAATCAAGATACAAGTAAAAAAGATAAATATGAAAAAGAGGAATATAGTGTTAGCAACGGTGTTGATTGCCGCCATTCTGGTGGTGGTAAACCTGATTTCCGACAAGCTGTTTTACCGTCTGGACCTCACGGAGGACCATTCCTACACCCTGAGTCGGGCGACGAAGGATATCCTGAAAAACCTGCAGGAGCCGGTGACCATCACGGCTTATTTTTCCAAAGAGCTGCCGCCAGCCATTGCCGAGACGCGGAAAGAGTTCAAGGATATGCTGATCGAATATTCCAACCGGGCCCGGGGGATGCTGGTGTATGAGTTTGTCAATCCGAACGAGAATGCGGAGAAAGAGAAAGAAGCCATGCAGAACGGCATACAGCCGGTGATGATCAACGTGCGGGAAAAAGACCAGATGAAACAGCAGAAAGCCTATCTGGGGGCGGTCATCTCCATGGGCGACCGCAAGGAGGTGATCCCGTTTGTGCAACCCGGCGGGCCACTGGAGTATGCCCTTTCTTCAGCTATAAAAAAACTTTCTGTGGTTAACAAACCCAAAGTGGGGATCCTCGAAGGATACGGCTGTGCCGCTCCCGCCGACCTGTCGCAGGTGACGCAGGACCTCAAGGTACTGTATGATGTGCAGCCGGTCACTCTGTCCGATACTGCCGGTATCCCTGGGGATATACGTACCCTGGCCATTGTCCGGCCCAAAGACAGTATCCCTTCTTTTGTGTTTGACAAGCTGGATAAATTTCTGGCCCGCGGCGGGAATCTTTTTGTGGCCATCAACCGGGTGGACGGCCAGCTGAGCAATGCCTACGGCAGCGTCCTGAACACCGGCCTGGAATCGTGGCTCCTGAGCAAAGGAATACGCGTGGAACCGGTGTTCGTGACCGATGTGAAATGTGCCGCCGTGACCGTGCAGCAACAACAGGGCATGTTCCGGTTCTCCACACAGGTCTCTTTCCCCTACATACCCATCATCAGCACCTTCGCCGACAACCCCGCCACCAAAGGCCTCGAAGCGGTGGTGATGGAGTTCGTAAGCCCCATTGAATACACGGGTGATTCAACCGCTACCTTTACCCCGCTGGCTTTCTCTTCCGAAAAATCAGGTACCGAACCGGCCCCTGCCTATTTCAATATTCAGCGGCAATGGACCGACAAGGATTTTCCCAAAAAACACCTGACGGTGGCCGCCCTCGTGGAAGGGAAATTCGGAGGGGATCAGGATGCCCGGATCATCGTGGTGGGCGACGGCGACTTTCCCGTCAACCGCGGACAACAGCAGATCAATAAAGACAACGCCAGCCTGATGGTTAACAGTATTGATTTTCTGTCTGACGATACCGGCCTGATCGAACTGCGTACCCGCGGTATCACCTCCCGCCCGCTGAAAGAACTGAGCGATACGAAAAAAACCGTTCTGAAATATATGAACTTCCTGCTGCCTATCATCCTGGTGCTGCTGTACGGCCTCTACCGGTACGAACGCAGCCGCCGGATACGCATGCAGCGGGTGGAAGAGAATTATGTTTAAAAAAGATAAAAGACAAAAGTAAAAAGATAAAAGTTTGATGTTTGATGTTCGAGGTTCGATGTTTGAGGCCGAAGCATAGCGGAGGCCCTGACATCCGACATTAAGAGGATCGTCAGGGTTCGGGGTTATTTCTACAAATTACAAACTACAAACCACAAACTTTGAACTTTAGCCTTTAGCCTTTAGCCTTTGAACT
Source organism: uncultured Rikenellaceae bacterium (assembly GCA_964649335.1). Taxonomy (GTDB): domain Bacteria; phylum Bacteroidota; class Bacteroidia; order Bacteroidales; family VadinHA17; genus DRPN01. The sequence continues at coordinate 4,362 of CAZYPI010000111.1, forward strand.
TTGAGCTTAAACAATAGTACTAACAACCAAAAAAGACAAATAAGATGGCAAAGAAAAACAGTACCAAAACCTTAGGAATCGTTCTGGTGGTGTTGCTGGGCATATTTTTTCTGGTTCAATTGCGCACCAAAAAGAAAGAAAGCACCCTGAACAGGGATCTCGTGCGTGTCGATACCGCCAAAGTCACCGCCGTGTATCTTTATCCCCAGGCGGAAAAAGGAAAAGAGCTGGTGTTCCGGAAAACGGACAAAGGATGGAAGATCAGCGACGGAAAGACGGAAGCGCCGGTGGAGACGGGAACAATGAAGAACCTGTTGTCCTCCGTGATGCAGATCAGGCCCAAACAGCTGGTGGCCAGGGGAAAGGATAAATGGAAGGAGTACAGTGTGACCGACTCGGCCGCCACCCGGCTGAAGGTGATGGAAGGCAACAAACAGGTGCTCGACCTCTATATCGGCAAGTTTACGGTGAACCGCAACAATAACTCTCCCTACGGCCGCTACGGCGGTTACGGCGGCGGGGTCTCCGGCACCTCCTATGTGCGCGCCGGCAACGGCAAAGAGGTGTATGCCGTAGACGGCTTCCTGGCCATGTCCTTCAACCAGGGGATGAAAGGGTGGCGTGACCAGCGCTTCCTGAAACTGCAGAAATACAACCTTCAGAAGATCACTTTCACCTATCCCGGCGACAGCGGCTTTGTGGCCGCGAAAGATACTTCCGGCCACTGGACCGTTAACGGTCAACCCGCCGACTCGGCGGCCATGGCTTCCTACCTTTCCGTGCTCCCTTACCGGCGGTATTCCTCTTTTGTGGACGGGTACACCCCTCCCGCACAGGCCGACTATCAGATCATGATCGAAGGCAAAAACATGTCACCGGTGGTGATCAAGGCATTCAGGGATGAAAAAAATCACTTCGTCATGCACTCCAGCCAGAACCCGGAGAGCTGGTTTGCCGACAAAGACAGCTCCATCTTCAAACTCCTCTTTGTCCCTCGCAGCAAATTGCTGACCGGGGAGAAAAAATAAATCGCTGTACCTACGTAGGTGACTACGTAGGAATTAATCGCTTACTATCGGTGCAATGTTGTGATCTGACAATAGTTTCAGGAATGAGGCAAACTCTCCTTTAAGGAGGGTTTGCAGTTGTTCCGTATCATCTGCCACCTCTTTTTTCAGGATATCGTTCACTTCATAGTCCGAATCCGTCGGGGGAAAGTCCGAAACGGCCACCACCGAAGCGAGGTAAGCGATTCGTTCGGCCAGCATGGCGGGGTAACGGATATCATCCTGTCCCGTACCGGTGATCATCAGTTGCGTCATCTTGTTTTCCAGGTTCAGAAAACGGTCGTGGATCGTGTCAATGGCTGTCACCACTTCCTGTTTGTCTTTCAGGGGTTTCAGGATGGCTTTCAGGTCCAGCAACTGCCGCCGTATGCGTTCGATGCGGTTGATGGCTGCCGTCACGCTGTTCATCTCTCCGTAGAGCTCTTCGAGCAGGGAGATTTGTTTTGCGATATCTTCCTCCGTTCCTTCCGAGTGGGGGTCTTTCAGCACCTGCAGGTTGGCGGTATAGCTCTTGCCTGCGGACTGAAGCTCAACGGTATAGGTTCCTGGCGGCAGGAGGATGGAGAAAGGAGCCGTTTTGGCTTTGCGCGTTCTCTCTTTGGAGAGGGGTACCCAATCCGCATAACGCGGCTCGGTGCGGAAGACGATCTTTTGTGTGGGTTCGCCCCGCAGGTTCCACCACACCCGGTTGATGCCGGGTTTTCCTTTTTCTTTCAATGTCTTCACCGTTTTTCCTCCGGCATTTCTGATAACCAGCCGGATGCTGTCGTTTTTCTCTTTCAGCCAGTAGTGGATGGAAGCTCCGTATGGCGGGTCTTTGCCGGCAGAAGGCCCCGGGAACATCTGCATCGTCGAGGAGACGGGCTGAAACCGGTAAACAGGGCGGGGGGCAAACAGAGCCATGTCCGAAGAGGTGATTTTGTCCGTCAGCTGCTGCAGGGGGGTGATGTCATCCAGGATCCATGCTCCGCGGCCATACGTGCCGACGACCAGGTCGTTGAAATGCTCCTGCACGTCGATCCAGTACATGGGTGTGTGCGGCAGGTTGGTCATCAGCGACTGCCAGTGTCCGCCGTCGTCGAAAGAGACATACAGGGCGTTCTCCGTACCCAGGTATAACAGGCCTTGCCGCACCGGGTCTTCCCGTATGTTGCGGGCATAATTCAGGTTGCCGTCGCCGATACCATCCGTGATCTTCTTCCATGATTTGCCGAAGTTCTCCGTTTTATAGACATACGGATTGAAATCCCCTTCCTGGTGCAGGTCAATGGTGACATAAGCTTTTCCTTCTTGCCATTTCGAGGCGTCGATATTTCTAACCACGCCGTATTCGGGCAGGTCCGGTATGTTTTTCGTCACGTCGGTCCAGGTCTTGCCGTTGTCGCGGCTCACCTGTACCAGTCCGTCGTTGGTGCCGACCCAGAGCACGCCCTGTTTCACGGGCGACTCGTCGATGGCATAGATCACATCGGCATATTCGACGTTGATATTGTCTCCGGTCAGCCCTCCGGAGAAACCCTGTTTGCTTTTGTCGTTGAGGGTCAGGTCGGGGCTCACTTTTTCCCAGGTTTGGCCGCCGTTGGTGGTGCGCAGCAGGTACTGGCTTCCCACATAGATGGTGTTGTGGTCGTGCGGCGAGATAAGCAGGGGGAAGGTCCACTGAAAACGGTACCGGACATCTTTGGCGGGGTGGCCGCGGTTCAGGTCGGGCCACACCTCCACATGGCGGAACTGTTTTGTCTTTTCATTGTAGCGCACCACGATGCCGCCCACAGGCCCGTGGCCCGAGGTGCTGGACCAGATGATGTCCGGATCGACGGGATCGGGTGTGGCGAAGCCGCTCTCGCCGCCACCGACGCTATGCCACAGTCCGGTGGTGATGAATCCCCTGCCGAAGATGCCTCCCACACGGGTGCGGCTGGGGCCTTTCATCGAAGGGCCGTCCTGGCGGTTGGTAAGAACGTTATAGGGGATCTCGTTGTCGGTTGTTATGTGATACAGTTGGGCCACGGGCAGCTGGATGCGCTCCCATGACTTGCCGCGGTTGAGGGAGATGGAGAGGCCTCCGTCACCTACCACGACCATGCGGTTGCCGTCCGTGGGGTCTATCCACATCTCGTGGTGGTCCCAGTTGGGCTGCGTGCCGAAAGTACCTGTGACGGCAGTCTTGCCGCCGTCGATACTGGTGAGGAAATTGTTGGAGATGAAATAGACCTCGTCGGGGCGGTCGGGCGAGGCGGCACAGCGTGTGTAGTAGGCCTGGCGGCCGCCCAGGTCGCGGTTGGAGTTGATGAGGCGCCACGATTTGCCCAGGTCGTCCGAGCGCCACAGCTCACCCGTGGAGGTCTTCTTACCCAGGTAGGGAACGCCGTCACCGGTTTCGATGAGGGCATATACCCGTTGCGGACTGGCGGGCGTCATGGCCAGAGCAACCTTGCCCCAGGGCGGCGCCGGCAGGCCGTGGCCCTCCAGTTTTTTCCAGGTGCGGCCGCCGTCCACCGACTTGTACAGGCCGCTGCCGGGGCCGCCGCTGGTGCGGTTCCACGTCTTGAGAGAGATCTGCCACATGCCCGCAAAGAGAATGCGCGGGTTTTGCGGATCCATGACGATATCCGACGCGCCGGTGTTCTCATCCACGAAAAGCACCTGCTGCCAGCTCTTGCCCCCGTCGGTGGTCATGAACACGCCCCGTTCTTTCTGGGGCGTGTAAGCATGTCCCACGGCCGCCACCCAGACGATGTCGGGGTTCTTAGGATGGATGACGATGCGGCTGATGCGGCCCGTCTTGTCCAGTCCCACATGGTGCCAGGTGGCGCCGCCGTCGGTGGATTTCCATACGCCGTCGCCCGGGGAGATATTGGAGCGGATAAAGCTCTCGCCCGTGCCGGCATAGACTACCTGCGCATCGGAGGGTGCCACGGCCAGCGCGCCGATGGCGCTGACCGGCTTGTCGTCAAACAGCGGCTTCCAGTTGAGGCCGCCGTCGGTGGTCTTCCAGATGCCGCCCGAGGCAGCCCCTGCATAATACACCATCGGGTTGCCGGGGATGCCCGCGATGGAGATCACCCGGTTGCCCACCGGACCGATATGCCGGAATTGCAGTTGTTTCATTTGTTGCAAAGAGATCTGCTGCGCAAAGGAAGAGACCCCTGAGAAAAAGAAAAAGAACAGAACGGCCAGGATGCTTATGGCTGTTCTTCTTGCCGGAGAGAGGAAATGATTCATGATTTTATGGTTTTGATGTGAAAGATTATGGTGCGTATGAAGATCATCTGTTTTTTCAGGGAATTATGAAGCCACAATTTAGCTTTATTTTTCCAAAACCGGTCGCTACAAACCGAAATTTTTTATCTTCCGCCCACAAACATTGAATAACCGGAACTTCTTAACCGCTCAACTTGTTTCGGAACACAGATAACACAGAT
>CAZYPI010000112.1:0-8797 GCA_964649335.1 uncultured Rikenellaceae bacterium
ATCATCCAATCACCCAATCATCCAATCCCTCCCCCGCGTAACGCTGTCAGGAACCGGCTTCGCCGGCACACTGACAGGTTTTTTCAAAGTATGAAGTTTGATCTGTGAATGTTGAATGAAAGGTTCCGGTTCAACGTTCATCGTTCAAACTTCATCATTCCCAGTCTCGTTCGGTGCGGATGTGGCAGTAAGGCGTGCCTCCTTTTTTGTTATAGTAGTCCTGGTGGTAGGTTTCGGCAGGCCAGAAGGTGGCGGCATCCCGTATTTCCGTCACGACAGAGAGACCCTGGCTGCGGAGGATGCCGGTGAGTTGTTCGATGGTCTTCTTTTGTTCGTTGTTTTTACAAAATACCGCCGAGTGGTACTGTTCGCCGATGTCCGGCCCCTGACCGTCGGCCTGGGTGGGGTCGTGGATCTCGAAAAAGAGCTTTGCCAGCGCTTCATAACTGGTTTTGTCAGGATCAAAAACCACCTCGAGGGTCTCCAGATGACCAGTGGTGCCACTGCATACCTGCTCGTAGGTGGGGTTTTCTGTGTGACCGCCCATATAACCCACACGGGTGGACAGGACGCCGTCAACGTTTTTAAAGTAATATTCCACCCCCCAGAAACATCCCCCGGCAAACCAGGCGGTGTCCGTGTTTGTGTTGTTGTTTTGTGCCATGCCTGCGGTTTTTGAGATAAATATCCACAAAATAATGAATAAAACCGGAATAATCCGGTATTTATTTTGATATGATAAAGTGTTTTTCAAAATGACCTCCTCCCTGTTCCGAATAGCTGCCTTCTTACCGGATCATGGTCAGTACCATCTTGAACTTTTGCGGGGCAAAGACGGCATGAGGCACATCCGCCGGCATGATGATGCTGTCGCCGGCAGCAAGCGTGAAGTCGTTTCCTCCGATGGTGATCCGGGCGTCCCCTTCGATCACCTGGATCAATGCATCGTACGGTGAGGTGTGCTCGGATAAACCCTCTCCTTTGTCAAAAGCAAACAGCGTGACGTTGCCGTGCTCTTTTTTGATGACCTGTCTGCTGACAATGCCTCCGCCGGCATAATCCACCGCGTCTGTAAACTGAAATACTTCGGATATCTCGAATCCGGCTTGATCTTTTTTATTGGAATGATTCATGACGATCCTGTTTGAGATGATGATGAACAACAAAACTCTGCCGAACAAAGATAATATGTTTTACAGCATAAAAAAACCGGCTTGCAACAAACAAGCCGGTAATAACAGTAATTCCGTTCTACAACCCGTTAGATTAAGTTCTTCTAGTGCTCTTCTTCTTCGTTATCTTCCTTTTCCCCTTTTTCGTGCTCTCCGGAAGCCTCACCGACTTCTTCCTCTCCTTCTTCTTCCGCTTCCTGTTTTACGACGGTTCCGTCGTCTTTGAACACCACCTCAACCTCCTGTTCACCTTTTTTCAATTCCACTTCCCAGAAAGTGCCTTCGGGGGTTTCCGTTTTTTCCACCATCTTGTCTTCCACTTTGTAATCCCTGAAGCGGACACTTAAAGTATCCAGCACGGAGGAGGGAAGCGTGGCATAATTCACTTTTGTCTCTGTTTCTTTCCAGTTGCCGCTGGCATCAAAACTGGCAGAGGTTTCCACATTGTTGAGGGAGAATTCTGCTTCGTACTCACCCTCTTCTTCGGTTTTCCATTCCACTTCTTTTGCACCGGCAAACTTTGCCTGGAAAGCTTTCTGTACCGTTTCAGGCACTTTTACGTTTTCTTCCTGTTCTTCTTTAACCTCTTTTCCTTCTTTTTCCTCTTTGGATTTCTTTCCCTGCCCGCAGGACATCAGGAGCAGTCCGGCTCCCAGCAGGATCATCAGAACATACGTGATTTTTTTCATGGCCGTGGTTTTTAATGGTTAGTATATAATTAATTCTCAAAGCATTAAAAATAGATGTTTTTTGGGTACGTTGTTCTTTATATGAAGAAAAATTAAGGATAATTTAAGAAAATTTAACAGTAAGATCAGAACAGATTAAAAAGTAAAACAATATTGGCGACGATTCCGTCCAGGGGAGCATATATCTCATTAAAAACCGGATTTGACAGGGGGGGATGAACAATATTTTCATACCTGGTCTGGCGCACATTTAAGAAATTCTCTACATTGGCTACGAGGGAGAAATGTCTGAAATTTTTCTGTACGGATGCCCCGAGCAACCAGTAAGAAGGAGTGCGGTCGCCTGTTTCCCGGTATTGACGGCCGAAATAAAAAGCTTCCAGTGCCAGTCGTATCCCGCTTTCTTCTTCTTCCCAGGTAACGGTAGAGGTTAAACGGTTTTTGGGAGAAAGTTCCAAAGGCAGATTGTTATCATATTGTTTCCGGGCGTCCAGCCACGTATAGTCAACATATAATTCCATTTCATCAACCCTGAGGCTGATGTTGGTGCTCATTCCTTTGCTTACAATATCCCCGGTACCATTCTCATAAAAAATGATTTGATACTGAAGCGAATCCTGATTTACTATAACCGGATGCCTGATGCGGGTAGTAAAAAATCCCTGGTTGACGGAGAGAAACATTTCCCCTGCCAGTTGGGTTTGGAAATGAATGTCCAGGTTCAGTCCTGAGGATTGTTCTGCCTGCAGGTTATGCATAGGGAGAACATGCTGAAAACGTGTCCGGTCTGCTTCATCTGAGAATGGAGTGGGGAGTTCATACCCCAGACCTCCGCTTAAACGTCCCGAGAAGTATTGATTCAGTCTGTACAGAAGAGCTAAGCGCGGCAGAAGAAAAGCTCGGTATTTATTATTATAATCCAAACGTAAACCGGGTTCCAGAGTAAGTTTTTTACCAATCAACCAGTCATCCTGTGTGAAAATTCCGGATGTGATGTAATGATAATCCAATGGCAGCGGGTTGATTTCCTGATCCTGGCTGAAATGGTCGGTTAACAGATTGAGCCCCGTGACCCAACTATGATGTGCCGTTTTAACAAGATAGGAGGCTTCGCTAAAGAAGGTGATCTGTAGCCCTTTGAAACGATTTACGTTGGTGGATAATTCCCGGCTGTACCGGCTGATATTCCCTTTAACAGCAAATTGGTTGCCATTTTTTAGCAGGCTCTCATAACGGAATATGCCGTTGATACGGCGGGTAATGTTGTTTTCATAAAAAGGATGCAGGCTGTCCGGCTTATGTTGTACGGCAAAGACATCCCCTCCTTTACGATCTTCAAAAACAGAAGAAAGACCGGTCATCAGGTGGTTGTTTTTATTGATATTATAAAAAAACCTGGGAGACAGGACGGAACGATGATATTCCGGTATATCCGTGAACCCGTTTCCACTGACATCTTTAGGCTTTTGTGTGTTGTGTGCCGCCAGAAGTGTGATGCCAAATTTCCCGGTTTTCCGGGCAAACCAGGTACTGATATCCTGGCCTCCTTTGTGTGTTTGATTTAATAAAATCTTAAATTCCGGTTGATTGTCCGGTTGTTTGGAGATCAGATTGACAATACCGGCGATGGCACTGCCTCCATACAACGTTGAAGCAGACCCCCTGATCACTTCTACCTGCTGCAGATCCAGGGGAGGGATCTGCAACAAACTTAATCCTGAGGAGAACCCTCCGTAGAGAGGAAAACCGTCCTGTAGCAACTGCGTATATTTGCCCGGCAGGCCTTGTATGCGAAAGCTTACATTGCCGGAAACGGCGGAGGTCTGTTGTACCCTGATACCGGATGTTTCTCCCAGTAGCTTGGATATGTTCCCGGGATTTATTTTTGTCTCTTCTTTGATTTCATCCAGCCCCAGTACTTCAACCCGGGTGGGTATTGTTTCGATATGATTATTGGTACGGAAACTTTTAACAACGACGCTTTCCAGGGTTTCACCGCTTACCAGGAGGATCGTGTCCGGCAGATTTGTCTCTTGGGGAAAAGAGTATTCTTTCCTGAAAGATTGATATCCCACATAGGAGAATTCCAGGGTATATTTACCGTCAGGGATATTTTTTAAGATTACGATCCCTTTATCATTTGCACTGGCACCGGCAGGTGTCCCTTCGATCAAAACATTTGCACCGGGGAGCGGCTCCCGGGTCTCTTTATCCAGGATTATGGCATGGAATGTGTTTTGGGCCGATAAGAACGGATCTGAAACTGCAAAAAGAATCACCAATAAAATAAGCGGTATTTTATTCGTCTTCATATTATTTTTGAAGACGAAAGTAAATACCGAATCTGAAGAAAAATTGGAGAAAATAGTGAGACGGAGAAAAAACGGAAAATTAAAAGATGATTTTCAGGATATGGATTCCGGCGGTATAAGTATAGGATATATCCCAGTGAAGATGACGGCATATCTGTTTGACAATGGCCAGTCCGAGGCCGGAGGATTGCGAGGAGGGATCTGCTTTACGGAATCGCTCAAATAATTCATGGGGTTTGACAGATATCGGGTTTCCTGTATTTTCTATAATCAAATTTTTTTCAGAAAGAGAAATTTGAATCTGTCCGCCTTTTGTATTGTGAATGATGGCATTTTTTAATAGATTGGAAACCAGTATCACAAACAGATAATGGTTTCCGGTAATAATCACAGGCTTTTCAGGCGACCGGAAATGAACCGTTAGTTTCTTTTCCAGTATAATATTGTCCAGAATATCTAATTGTGATTTCAGGATCTTCTCTGGTTCAACCTGTTCTGTGTCAAAATGTTCGTGTTCAATTCTGGAAAGTAACAGAAGGTTTTTATTCAGACTGGAAAGTCTTTTTGCCGCATGATAGGCCGGATAGATGTTTTTTACCTGCTCGTTGGAAAGATTACCTGACTGCAGTAGCATTTCCAACCGGGCCATAATGATTGCCAAGGGGGTCCGGGTTTCGTGAGAAGCATTTTCCGTAAATTCTTTGAGGATCCGGTAATCGGAAATTACTTTTCGGGAAAGACTTTCGATGGCTTCATTGAGCACCTTGAATTCCTGAATGTTGCTTTGATATAAACGAAGAGGGGAGGGATCCAGCGTAAGAGAGAAATGTTTGATGATATCGAGATTTTGATAAAAAGTGGTCCAAATCTTTTTTGAGATGTACCGGTTGGTAAGGAAAAATGCCGTAATTAACAAAAAGAGAACAAAAACCATGGAAAAGGTGATGCTTAACATCAGGGAACGGTTTCCTTTCAGCGACCTTCTCAACGTCAGTTTATACAGGGTGCCGTTTATGTTTTTATATACAACCTCTTCCTTATATTTTTCATGTTCCTGATCGACAGGATCGTATATCACAGTGTCTTTTATCAAAGAAATACCTGCAGAAGAGACTTTTTTGACTTCAATAACGGGATATAAATTAGGAATCTCCTGCCTGTTATGCAAATGTTCAATTACCTGGGCTTTGGTTTCATTTAGTTTCTCGTTAATGTCATTTTTACTGATGATATACATGAAACTATATAACAGCATTCCGGTTACTATAAAAAGAATTACGGATATGACAAGATAATACCGGTTGGTCTGCTGAAGTAATTTCATGATTCCGAAAATTTATAACCTATGCCGTAAAAAGATCTTATATAGTCTTTGCCTCCCGCATCACTTATCTTCTTGCGGAGGTTTTTAATATGGGTATAAATAAAATCAAAATCATCTGCCATTTCAATCAAATCACCGGATAGATGTTCTGCAATGGATTCTTTGGTTATGACCCTGTTTTTATTGGTGATAAAATAGTATAGCAAATCATACTCTTTCCGGGTGAGATAAATTTGCTGTTTGTTGACCTGGACCACCTTTTCCTCAGGAAACAATACGATTTCATGAAAAACAATCCTGTTGTTGCCATGAAACATTTTCCGTCTTATTACCGCATTGATCCGTGCATTGAGTTCGGACAGATGAAAAGGTTTGGTGATGTAATCATCCGAGCCTAAATTCAATCCATCCAGTTTGTCATGAAGAGAATCTTTTGCAGAGACAATCAGAATGCCGGTTTCAGGATGTTCTTTTTTCAGAATCTTTAACAAGTCAAGACCATTCCCGTCGGGTAACATGATATCCAGGATCACAATATCATAGATGTGAGAAATGATTTTGTCCTCAGCCTGATAAAAAGTTGAAGCTTTTTCACAAATATGCTTTCCCTTTGCCAGATAACCCGCCATGGTCTCCTGCAGGTCAATTTCATCTTCAATGATCAGTATTTTCATAAGCAGACCAAAATGTAATCAAAGATAACAGGAAAATCTGAAGGAAATCTATAGAAAAAAATGCCTTTTTGCCGAAATGAATGATAATAGCAGGAAAGCCCACAGGTATTACCGAATTTTTAAATATCAGAATGTGAAAATATGATAGAAAAATTTGTTGATTGAACATATGTTCACTATATTTAAACCATAAAAGCAAAAAAATAATGAGAGTAGCTATACCTACCAATGATCATCACACCATTGCAGGGCGTTTGGGAGAAGCCCGCGGGGTGATGGTGTATCTGATTGAGGAGGGTCAGGTGAAAGGAAGGATGTTCAGATACTTCCGGTTCTGGAAGATCCTGAAAAACGAAGGACTGAAAGATCGTTTTTTTCAGCGTTTCTCCGAATGTTTTAAAGAATGTGACTGGCTGGTGGTCAAAGGGGTTCATCCCGGCCTCAGAGAGTATTTATTATCCACAGGGATAAAAATTCATGAGACAAATCAGGAAAATCTGGATAATATTATCAATGAAGTTATTCAACTACCTAAAACCAACGAATATGTTTAAACTAAGAAAGTATCATGGAAACCGGGTACAGTCTCTTACATATGAGGAGAACGGAGAAGCGGCATCGGTGGGCATTATGAGCCCTGGAGAGTATGAATTCGGTGCAATCGAAAAAGAGACCACCACGGTCTGCTCAGGAGAGATTGCCGTGAAAGTGGAAGATGAAACCGGATGGCAAACCTATAAGCAGGGCGAAACATTTGTGGTCCCGCCCCATGCCAGCTTCCGGATGAAAGTATCCGGGGTGAGTACCTATTTTTGTAAGTATGGTGATTAACGACTGCGTAATCTGAATAGTTCTTCATCGTTCAACGATCAACGATCAACGTTCAACAATCATCCTTCCTTACATTCCCAGCGCCAGTGCAGCAAATCCAAAAATGGCGCCTACCCCCATATTGATCAGTTTGACATATATAAACTGTTTCCTCGATTCGGCCAGCAGCGGCAGCATGCCATGGCCGTCCTGGACGATGGAATTGGCCATCAGGATGCTGAAGGGAATGTGCCCCCGGGCAAAAAGGGTGATGAAGATCATATGGGGGCCCGATTCGGGAATGATGCCCACGAGGATGGCCAGCGCCATCATGTAAACCGGATTGGCCCGTATCCAGTGATTGATATCAAAAAACTGGTTCAGTGCCAGCAGGAAAAGAAACGTACCCCACGTCCAGAGAAAAATACGGAGCAGATGTTTCCGGATGATGTGTCGCCACAGATGCTCGCGGATGAAGTGTTCCGGGACAGTGGCTATGATAAAAAGGGTTGCCGCCAGAAGAATGACGAAAGTAACCTTAACCCAGTTCCACCGTTCCGGACCGATGTCTCCCGTTAACAGGAAAATAAAAAACAACAGAAAGCCGGTGAGCAAAATTGCCCTTTCAAAGGAAAGATTAATGTAATAACGCGACAGGGTTTTCAGATCAAAGCACCTGCATCTTTCGTCTTCTCCTTCATGGATCTCCAGATGGCCCCTGGCCCGGTATCCCCCCTTATCCCACCTTTTTTCAAAATGTAAAATAAGGAAACCGATAAAAATACCTATAACAAAAGTTACACCCATTAATATCATGCCTGTTTTCGGGATCATGGCCAGCATCACAAACGCCTCATCGCCGAAAGTGGCGATCATGGTGGTCACCAGCGATGCAAAACCGGTGACGCCGTGGGTGTACAGGGAGACAACCGTAAAAGCTCCGATACATCCCGGGGTGGCTCCCAATAAACCTGCTCCCACAATCTGGATCCATCCCTTGCGCTGCATGGCACGTATCCATGCCCCCCGCGTCTGAACATGGATGTATTCCACGATCAGAAGAATGATCATTACGAAAAACGTAATGACCAGCGCCTCCTTGAATGTCCCGAATACAGATGCAAAATCCATATACTAACTTTTGCCTTTAATCTTTTTACTTATTCACATCCCTTTCCATGCCTCCTGTTCCATTTGCAGAAAACGCTGCTTCTCGGCTTCTGTCATTAAGACCATATCCGCCCTGACTTCCGCACCCATTTTTTCAAGAGGCTCGGCAATGGACCGGATAAGCGTATCTGCAATCGGAATATTGGGAAAAGGAAATGCAAAGGTTACGTAAACGATGTTATCTTCCGTAGATACATGTTTTACTATCCCCAAATCCAGCAGGGAAAAATTAATAGCCGGATGCATAACATCCTGAATTGCTTCTATAGCCATCTCTTTTGTTATCATAGAACTCAGGTTTTAAAATATTTTTCGAAAATCCCTGCAAATTTAATGAAATTATTTTTGGATATTGAACATATGTTCATTATATTTGCACTGAAAAATAAAATGCTTTTCTTGATATATTTAAAAAAGGAGGATTTAATTATGCCACGAGGAGACAGAACAGGTCCGTACGGAGAGGGTCCGATGACGGGCAGGAGAGCCGGGTATTGTGCCGGATATCCGGTACCCGGATATATGAATGATGTGCCCGGATGGGGCAGAGGTTATGGTTATGGCCGGGGAGCCCGCTGGGGTTATGGCGGTGGTTACAGCCGCGGCTACCGGTCGGGTTCCGGTTATGGCAGAGGTTTTTATCCGG
>CAZYPI010000113.1:0-8789 GCA_964649335.1 uncultured Rikenellaceae bacterium
CGGTTGCGGAAAAGTCCGGACATCATTTTGATTTCCGTCGCGGGGAGGTAGGAGCTGTCGCCATCGACCATACGGGCGATCCTTTTCCGGAAGTCACTTTTGAGTTGTGCCGGGAGGCCGATGCCGTATTGTTCGGAGCCATCGGTGATCCCAAATATGACAACGACCCCAAAGCCAGCGTCAGGCCCGAGCAGGGGTTGCTGAAGATGCGCAAGCAGCTGGGGCTCTTCGCCAACATCAGGCCCGTAGCCACCTTCCCGTCCCTGCTGGACAAATCCCCGTTGCGGAGACATCTGATTGAGGATGTGGACTTTGTGGTGATACGTGAGCTCACCGGCGGGAGTTACTTCGGCGAACCGCGGGGCAGGACGGAAGACGGAAACAAAGCTTTCGAGACCAACCTCTACTCCCGTGAGGAGATCGTCCGCATCCTGGAGGTGGCTTTCGGGCATGCCCGCGACAGGCGCAGGAAACTGACCGTCGTGGACAAAGCCAACGTGCTCGTCACCTCACGCCTGTGGAGAGAGATCGCCCAGGAGATGGAGAAAGAAAACAAAGACATTGCCGTGGATTATCTGTTTGTGGATAACGCGGCCATGCAGATCATCCAGAACCCCGGCAGGTTTGACGTGATGGTCACCGAGAATATGTTCGGAGACATCCTCACCGACGAAGCCAGTGTCATCACCGGTTCGATGGGCCTGCTCCCTTCGGCCTCCGTGGGGAGTCTGACCTCGTTGTTCGAACCGGTGCATGGTTCTTATCCCCAGGCGGCCGGGAAAAACATCGCCAACCCGCTGGCCATGATCCTGTCGGCAGCCATGATGCTGGAGACAGGCCTCGAACTGAAGGAAGAAGCGGCGTTGGTACGTGAAGCCGTCAGCAGATCGCTGGAAGAGGGTTATGTGACCGAAGACATTGATGCGACAAACGCCAGGCACACATCGGAAGTCGGTCAATGGATCGTTGATTACATCAGGAAAAAGTAACCTGTTTTCTTAACCGTATTCATTACCGTAACAGGAGAGAGAAAGCTTTGCCGGTTTGTTCCGGAGCAGACAACCGGCAAGGGCTGCCTGAAGGAGTTATTTGTATAATGAAAGGAAATGAACACATATTAGCAGATTTGGTTTAAAAAACCAACCCCATCCCTCTCGACGAAGGGGAGGGGGTTAACATGAGAAAACGAAATTAAATAAAACAATGAGATGAAAGAAAAGTCATTATACAGACCGGAGAATGAACATGACAACTGCGGGATCGGTTTTGTAGCCCATATTCACGGGAAAAAACACCATGACATCGTGGAAAGGGGATTGCAGATCCTGGTGAACCTGAGCCACCGGGGTGCCGAGAGTGCCGACAACAAAACCGGCGACGGCGCCGGCATCCTCACACAGGTGCCTCACGATTTCTTTATCAGCCAGGGTATTTCCCTGCCCGCCCCCGGCAGCTACGGCACCGGTCTGCTTTTTCTCCCCCGGGAGGAGCAACAGGCCACGCAATGCAAGAGCTGGCTGGAAGAGATCATTGCAGAGGAGCAACTGCACCTGATCACCTTCCGCGAAGTGCCGGTGAACAACACCATCCTCGGCGAGATCGCGCTGGCCTCCGAGCCCCGCATCGAGCAGGTATTCATCGGCAGTGACGAAGAAGAAGACGAACTGGAACGAAAACTGTATGTGGTACGTAAACGCATCGAGACGAAAGTGCGGCAGTCGGACCTGGCCGGCAAAGATCTTTTTTACATCCCCAGTCTCTCTGTCCGTACCATTATCTATAAAGGTCTTTTCACGCCTGATCAGCTGCGGGCCTATTACCCCGACCTGCAACACCCCGATTACCGGAGTGCCATAGCCCTGGTGCATTCGCGTTTCAGCACCAACACTTTTCCCTCGTGGGATCTGGCCCAGCCGTTCCGTTTCATCGCCCACAACGGCGAGATCAACACCATCCGCGGCAACCGTTTGTGGATGCACGCCCGTGAGTCGCTGTTGCGGTCGCCGCTTTTCCGGGATGACCTCCCCAAAGTCTTTCCCATCATCGAGCCGGGCAAGAGCGACTCCGCCTCGCTGGACAACGCCCTGGAGTTTCTTGTGAGGACAGGCCGCAGCATACCTCATGCCCTGAGCATGCTCATACCCGAGTCGTGGAATGACAAAAACCCCATTCCCAAAAGCCTGAAAGCTTTTTATGAGTACCACTCCACCTTCATGGAGCCGTGGGACGGCCCTGCAGCCATTCTTTTCTCCGATGGCCGTTATGTGGGCGGTACGCTCGACCGCAACGGCCTGCGGCCGTCGCGTTATCTGATCACCAGCAACGATCTGATCATTATGGGATCGGAGACGGGTGTGCAGGAATTCCCTGCCGGGGAGATACGCGAAAAAGGCCGTCTCAAACCCGGCAAACTGCTGCTGGTGGATACCCGTCTGGGGATCATCATACCGGATGAAGAAGTGAAGGCAGGTTTGGCGCGCCGCTATCCTTACGGCAACTGGCTGCAGGAAAACCGCCTGGAGATGGAACAAATAGAAGTGATCAACCGCAAGCCCTCCAGCCTGGGAGACAAACTGCCTGTTTATCTGAAATCCTTTGGTTACAGCAAAGAAGACATCGATATGCTGATCAGGCCCATGGCCGAACAGGGCAAAGAGCCCATCCATTCCATGGGCAACGACACGCCCATGGCCGTTTTCTCAAAAAAACCCCAGCGGCTCTTCAGCTATTTCCGGCAATTATTTGCCCAGGTCACCAACCCTCCCATCGACCCGATCCGGGAGGGACTGGTCATGTCCCTGACCAATTACATCGGATCGATTCAGAAAAACATCCTCGAGGAAAGTCCGGAACATGCGCGGCTGATCAAGTTCCGGTCGCCCATCATCACCAACACCGACCTGGGGAAAATCAAAGACCTGAGGCACAAAATGTTCAGTCATGTGACCCTGCCTCTGGTATATCCGGTAAATGCCGGCGCCAAAGGCCTGCAGCAGGCCCTGGACACCCTCTGCAAAAAAGCGGAGGAGGCTGTGGACCGGGAGACCAATTTTATCATTCTTTCCGACCGTGATATTTCGGAAGAGATGGCCCCCATCCCCTCCCTGCTGGCTGTGTCGGCCGTTCACCACCATCTGATCCGCCAGAAAAAAAGGTTGCAGGTAGGACTGATCGTAGAGACGGGCGAGGCCCGTGAAGTAACTCACTTCGCCCAGCTGCTGGCTTATGGCGCCAGCATCATCAATCCGTATGTGCCTTTCGCCATCCTCGATGATCTGGTCAAACGCGGAGAGATAGAAATGCGTTATTCGCAGGCCCGCAGAAACTATATCAAAGCCATAGACAAGGGACTTCTGAAGATCATGTCGAAAATGGGTATTTCCACCCTTCGCAGCTATTTCGGAGCACAGATCTTCGAAGCCATAGGTTTAAACGAAGAGATGATCGACCGTTATTTTTCGGGTACACCTTCCCAGATCGGCGGCATCGGCATTCCCGAGCTGGCCCGGGAGATCATGCAGACCCACCAGGAGACTTTCTTCCCCGGCAACGGCGCCGGATACCTTCCTCACAAAGGGATATACAGCTACCGCTGGGAGGGGGAAAAGCATGCCTGGAACCCCGACACCATTGCTTTGTTACAATGGGCAGTGAGGACAGGCAGCTATGAACGGTATAAACAGTTCTCCGCCACTGCCGACAGTCTTACCCGCACGCCGTTGTTCATACGGGGACTGCTCGATTTCAGGGAAAACCCCATACCCCTGGAGGAGGTGGAGCCGGAAGAAGCGATCATGAAACGTTTTGTTACCGGAGCCATGTCCTACGGATCCATCAGCAAGGAAGCCCATGAGGCGATAGCCATAGCGGTCAACCGCATCGGCGGGCGTAGCAACACGGGCGAGGGGGGCGAAGATCCGGCCCGTTTCGTCATCACCGACCCCCGGGAGAACAAGCGCAGTGCCATCAAACAGGTGGCTTCGGGGCGTTTCGGCGTAACGACCCATTATCTCATCAATGCCGATGAGATTCAGATCAAGATCGCCCAGGGGGCCAAGCCTGGCGAGGGGGGGCAGCTGCCCGGATACAAGGTCAACAAGGTCATTGCCCGGGTACGCCATTCCGTGCCGGGCATCACGCTCATCTCCCCTCCCCCCCATCACGACATCTATTCTATCGAAGACCTTGCACAACTCATCTATGATCTGAAGAGTGCCAATCCCCGTGCCGCCGTCAGTGTCAAGCTGGTGTCGGAGAACGGTGTGGGCACGGTAGCTGCCGGCGTCACCAAGGCGCATGCCGACCTGATCGTCATCAGCGGCACGGAAGGAGGCACGGGCGCCAGCCCCGCCAGCAGCATAA
The DNA here is from genome assembly GCA_964649335.1 of uncultured Rikenellaceae bacterium. Classification (GTDB taxonomy): domain Bacteria; phylum Bacteroidota; class Bacteroidia; order Bacteroidales; family VadinHA17; genus DRPN01. The sequence goes on from CAZYPI010000113.1 coordinate 4,363, forward strand.
AGTATGCCGGTGCACCTCTGGAGACGGGCCTGGCCGAGACCCACCAGACGCTCGTGCGTAACAACCTGCGGGGGCGTGTGCGCCTGCAGGCCGACGGCCAGCTGAAGACGGGCAGGGATGTGGTCACCGCCGCCCTGCTGGGAGCCGAAGAATTCGGCTTCGCCACCCTGCCTCTGATCACCCTGGGATGCGTGATGATGCGCAAATGCCATATGAACACCTGCCCCGCCGGCATCGCCACCCAGGACAAAAAGCTGCGCAAACGCTTCCGCGGCAAACCGGAACATCTGGAAAATTACTTTCGTTTTCTGGCACGGGAAGTGCGGGAGTATATGGCCATCCTGGGGTTCAGGACTTTCGAAGAGATGGTGGGACGCAGCGACCGGCTGATCCGGCGCAAAGATATCAGCCATGAAAAAGCCCGTACCGTCGATCTGGAGAGATTATTGTATCACCCCGAAAACCCCGGGAACTTTCCGACACACTTTCTCGCCGGTCAACATAAGCCGCAAGAGAATGAGCTGGACAAAGAGCTGATACGCCTCTCGGCGCGGGCGCTGCAGCGGAAAGAAAGGGTATGGATATCACACGAGATCCACAACACCGACAGAGCCACCGGAGCCACCCTTTCGGGCGAGATCATACGACTGCACGGCGGGAAAGGACTGCCGCCGGACACGATCGAATGTACTTTTTACGGTTCGGCAGGACAAAGTTTCGGGGCTTTCCTGTGCCGGGGCGTAACCTTCCGCATCGAGGGGGATACCAATGATTATCTCGGCAAAGGCCTTTCCGGAGGAAAGATCATCGTAGCACCCCCGCAAGGGGTGCCTTACAAGCCCGAAGAAAATATCATCATCGGCAACACCGTGCTTTACGGTGCCACCTCCGGGCATCTTTTCGTTAACGGCGTTGCTGGCGAGCGTTTCGCCGTCAGAAACTCCGGAGCCCACGCCGTAGTGGAAGGTGTGGGCGATCACGGCTGTGAATATATGACCGGAGGCCGTGTGGTGGTGCTGGGAAAAACAGGCAGAAACTTTGCGGCAGGTATGAGCGGCGGCATCGCCTATGTACTGGATACGGAAGGAGATTTTTCTTATTACTGCAACCAGGAACTGGTGGAACTGACGCAGCTGCAGGATTACGACGAGGTGTCGGAGCTGCAGGAGCTGATCGCGGAGCACTGGCACAATACCGGCAGCAAGCTGGCCGAGGAGGTGCTTTCGAACTGGGAAGCTTATTTTTCAAAATTCGTCAAGGTAACACCACTGGAATACAAAAAGATACTGAATGAGCAAAAACTCAGGGAGATAAACATGAAACTCAAACGGGCAGAGTTTGATCCCGATTTTGCAGAATAAACATCATAACTTTACAAAAAGCAAATCATGGGAAATCCGAAAGGCTTTATAGAAATACCGAGAAAAGAGGCGGGCTACCGTCCTGTCAACGAGCGCATAGCCGATTTCTCGGAGGTAGAACAGGTGCTCAACACACGTGACCGTATTCTGCAGGCTTCACGCTGTATGGATTGCGGTGTTCCTTTTTGTCACTGGGCGTGCAGTACCCACAGCCGTATTCCGGAGTGGCAGGATGCCCTCTACCGGGAGCAGTGGCAGAAAGCCATCGATCTGCTGCATCTGACCAACGATCTGCCGGAGATCACCGGGAGGATCTGTCCGGCACTCTGTGAGAAATCGTGTGTTTTGGCCATCCATGAAGAGGCGGTGACCATCCGTGAGAACGAGGTGGCCGTGGCAGAAATGGCTTTCAACAGGGGGCTGATCAGGCCTTATCATCCTACACGGCGCAGCGGGAAAAAAGTGGCGGTCATCGGCTCGGGTCCGGCAGGCCTGACCGTGGCCAGCCGTCTGAACCGCGCCGGCCACGAGGTGACTGTTTTTGAAAAAGACGACGAGCCCGGAGGGCTGCTGCGCTACGGCATACCCGATTTCAAGCTCTCTAAGGCTGTTATAGACCGGCGTATTGATCTTTACAAAAAAGAGGGGGTGATCTTCCGCACCGGCACGGAGGCCGGGAAAGATATCCCCGCCGCTGAGCTGCTGAAGACCTTCGACGCCCTGTGTGTAGCCACGGGAGCACGTGAGCCCCGCGACCTGAAGGTGCCGGGCAGGGACCTCGGAGGGATATATTTTGCCATGGACTTTCTCACCCAGCAAAACAGGATTACTGCCGGCGACAACATCACGGGGCGGAAGCGTATATCAGCCAAAGGAAAACATGTGGTCGTGATCGGCGGCGGAGATACGGGGTCGGACTGTGTAGGCACCGCCATACGGCAGCGGGCCCGGACGGTGACCCAGGTGGAGATCCTGCCCGAGCCTCCCGCCGAACGCACGGAAGACAACCCCTGGCCTTACTGGCCGAGGGTGCTGCGCACCTCCTCCTCGCACGAAGAGGGATGTGTGCGACTGTGGAGCATGAAAACAAACAAAATACTGGGCCGCAACGGGCAGGTGGAAAAACTGGAAATGAGCAAGCTGCAGTGGAAAGAGGAAAACGGCCGGATGACCCCCGTGGAGACCGGAGAAAAGCTCACCCTGGAGGCCGACATGGTGATCCTGGCCATGGGCTTCCTGCACCCTGTCAAAGACAAGTTGTTAAAAGAATTACCTCTCACTTTTGATGAAAAAGGAAATATCCGCGGAGCTAAAAAAGGAGCCCCTCTCTTCGTCGCCGGCGACGCCACCATGGGCCCTTCGCTGGTGGTCAAAGCCATTGAATCGGGACAACAAACCGCCCGTGCGATACATCAGTTCCTGCTCCGGAAATCATAGTTTTCGTTATTTTTCATAATTTAGCAATATCTTTCACGTATGTCATTTCTTACAATATGGGGCAATTCAAAATACCACCTGTCTCCACCCTTCTGGGCTCGACGCTTACGAATTTTTTCAGGGTTTTGAAGAAAGGGCATATTTCCCCGAAGTATTATCACAAGATCACATTTACGTTACTCATTATCCTCATCGCGACGCCTTTTCACTGGTGGGAAGAGCTGTCATTCCGGCGCAAGCTCCGCCGTTTCAGGTTCGACAAGCCTCCTCTTTTCATCCTGGGTCACTGGCGCAGCGGCACTACCCTGCTACATAACATGCTGTGCCTGGACCCGCGGGCGGGATATGTTACCACCTATCAGTCTATCCTCCCCAACAACCTGGCAAGCAAATGGTTGTTCAAGACCTTCATGAAAATGAAGATCCCGAGCCACCGTCCTTCCGACAATATGCCGCTGGGCCCGGACATGCCCCAGGAAGAAGAGCTGGCTTTTGCCAATTGTCAGCCTTATGCTTTTTATGTTTTTTTTTACTTCCCGTCAAAATACAAGGTCTTATATGATAAATCGGTCTACCACAAAGGACTCACCCTTAAAGAGAAAGACACCTGGTACCGTCTCTATGACAAATTGCTGAAAAAAGCCCTTATCAACACCGGCGGGGAACGACTGATCGTCAAAAATCCGGTGAACACCGCCCGCATCCGGCATATCCTGAAAATGTACCCGGATGCGCGGTTTCTTTATATCTACCGCAATCCGGTAAGTGTCTTTTTATCCACCCGGCTTTTTCTTCAACACCTGTTGCCTGCCGTCACCCTGGAAAAGTATAGCAACGAGGCAATAGAAGAGATAGTATATGTCACATACAACCGTTTGCTGAACGACTATTTTGAACAAAAAGACCTGATCCCGGCAGGCCACCTTCTGGAGATCAGGTACGAAGATTTCATCGCCAACCCGGTTGATACCCTTGATAATGTATATCATGATCTGTTGCACGAAGATTTCAGTGACGTAAAAGAACGTTTTCATACCTACCGGGAATCTTTAGAAAGTTACATTAAAAACAAATATGTGATTGACCGGACAACCATAGAAAAAATCAGGGAACGCCTCGGAAAGTTTTTGGAATACTACCACTATGACATCCCGGAGGAAGTTGAAATACGTAAATAAAGAATAAAAAGAGCTGGTTTTCAGAAAAAACCAGTTCGGAGAAGCATTTTTATAGCGTTTTTCCGTTATTGTCAAAAAATACCCTTATCTTTACCATGTTAACTAATTTCTTATTTTAATTTTAATTGCTATGAACATTTATGTAGGAAATCTCCATTACGACGTTACGGGAGAAGATCTTAAAGAAATTTTTGAAGAATACGGGGAAGTGGAAACCGCCAAAGTGATCACGGACAAGTATTCGGGACGAAGCAAAGGCTTTGGATTCGTTGAAATGAAAAATGACAACGAAGCTCTCAAAAGTATTGACGAGTTAAACGGAGCTGACATCAAAGGTCGAAATATCAAAGTGAGCCAGGCAAGGCCACGTGAATATTAGGACGGGATTTTCTTTAAGAGAAAACGGTGCCGGAAGGTACCGTTTTTTTATTGATGAAGGTTGATCGTTGAA
>CAZYPI010000114.1:0-8703 GCA_964649335.1 uncultured Rikenellaceae bacterium
CCCGCTGGGACTCACCTCCCGAGAGGGTTGTGGAAGGCTGTCCCAGAAAGACATACCCCAGCCCCACATCCTGCAGTGTTTTCAGTTTCTGATAGATGGAAGGGATATTCTCAAAAAACTCCACCGCCTCATTGATGGTCATGTTCAGCACATCGCTGATGCTTTTGCCCTTGTATTTCACCTGGAGTGTCTCCCGGTTGTATCATTTACCGTTACATACGTCGCAATGTACATACACATCGGGCAGGAAATTCATCTCGATGGTTTTCACGCCGGCACCCTGACAGACCTCGCACCGGCCTCCCTTCACATTGAAAGAGAACCGGCCGGGTTTATATCCTCTTATTTTGGCCTCCGGGGTCTGGGCAAACAGGTTGCGAATATCTGAAAAAACACCGGTATAGGTAGCCGGATTCGAGCGGGGTGTCCTTCCCAGGGGGGACTGGTCCACTTCGATCACCTTGTCAATATTTTCCAGTCCGCTGACACTGTCATAAGGCAGGGGGTCCTCCAGCGCCCTGTAGAGGCGTTTCCTGATGATCCGCTGCAGGGTCATATGCACCAGGGTGGATTTCCCGGATCCCGACACACCGGTAATGCATATCAGCAGGCCCAGCGGAACAGTAACGTCTATATTGCGGAGGTTGTTGCCGCGGGCGCCGGTAAGGCGTATCACCTTCCCGCCTGCCTTTCTTCTCGCTGCCGGCACCGGGATCTCTTTCTCCCGACGCAGATATTTCCCCGTCAGTCCGTCCGAGCGGGCCACCACCTGCGGTGGTCCTTCGGCAACCACCTCTCCTCCTTTCCTGCCGGCCAGCGGGCCCATGTCCAGAACATGATCTGCCGAGAGGATCATCTCGCGGTCATGTTCGACCACGATCACCGAGTTGCCGGCATCCCTGAGCTGTTGCAGCGAACGTATCAGTCTGCGGTTGTCGCGCTGATGCAAACCGATGCTGGGCTCATCGAGGATATACAGCACGTTGACCAGTTTGGAGCCTATCTGTGTGGCCAACCGTATGCGCTGGCTTTCTCCGCCGGAGAGCGTCCGGGCACTCCGGTCCAGCGAGAGGTAGTCCACACCCACATCCAGCAAAAACTTCAGCCGGGCCCTGATCTCTTTCAGCACCTCCGCAGCGATCTTCCGCTCCCGCACATTCAGGTGCTCCGGAAGGTCTTCTATCCATCGATACAGGGAAGAGATATCCATGGCCGCCAGTTGGGCAATATTCCTGTCATGAATGCGGAAATACAAAGCCTCCTTTTTCAGCCTTGTTCCCCCGCATTCGGGACAGGGAACATATTTAACAAAATTCTTCACCCTGGATTTCTTCCGGCCGCGGGCATTCTCCTCCTCGTTCATCCCCATAATAAAACTGATGATGCCGTCGAAACTGAGGAAATAGTTGGTGGAGATCCCGAGATTGGTGTTCACCAGCCGGAAGGACTCTTCGGAACCGTAGAGGATCACCTCCATGGCCTCTGCAGGGATATCCTTCACCGGCGTGTCCAGCGTAAAGGAATATTTCTGGGCGATGGCCTCCAGCTGCCAGAATATCAACGAGCTTTTATAGGGTCCCAGCGGTTCTATGGCTCCTTTGCGTATGCTTTTGGCGGGATCGGGAATGATCTTCTCCACATCCGCTTCGGGCACCGTTCCCAGTCCGTTGCACACCGGGCAGGCACCCTGTGGTGAGTTGAAAGAGAAAGTGTGGGGTGCCGGCTCGTTGTAGGATATGCCCGTAGAAGGGCACATCAGCTTGCGGCTGAAATAGCGCAGTTCATCCCTCTCCGTATCCCATATCTGTATCACGCCGTCGCCGTATTTCATGGCCGAGGCCACCGACCGGGAGATCCTTTTATCGTCCACCTCCCCCATCACCAGCCTGTCCACGACCAGCTCGATGTGATGCGTCTTGTAGCGATCCAGCTTCATATCAGGCACCAGCTCCGTCAACTTGCCGTCGATCCGCATATACAGGAATCCTTTGCGCATCATCTGCAGGAAAAGTTCGCGGTAATGGCCTTTCCTGCCTTTCACCAGCGGGGCCAGGATCATCACCTGCCTGCCCTGAAAAGATTCCTTTATCAGCGTAACGATCTGCTCGTCGGTATAACGCACCATTTTTTCACCCGTCTTGTAAGAATAGGCCGTTCCTATGCGGGCAAACAACAACCGCAGGAAGTCGTAGATCTCGGTGATGGTGCCGACGGTGGAGCGTGGATTTCTGCCCGTTGTTTTCTGTTCGATGGCGATCACCGGCGAGAGACCGGTGATCTTGTCCACATCGGGCCTCTCCATCGATCCCAGATAATGACGGGCATAGGCCGAGAAGGTCTCCAGGTATCTTCGCTGGCCTTCGGCATGGATGGTGTCAAAGGCCAGGGACGACTTGCCCGAGCCGCTCAGTCCGGTGATCACCACCAGCCGGTTGCGGGGGATGGAGACGTCTATGTTTTTCAGGTTGTGGACACGGGCCCCATACACTTCAATATAAGAAGATCTCCCCCCGGATACTCTGCCGGACAAAGGCTTCCCGGCCCCTCTCTTCACCGTTGTAATTCCATTTTTCATAAACGGATAAAACGGTAAAATTAATTCAATTTTTGCAATCAGAAAAGATATTTAATCCCCTGATTCTTATCATTCGTAAAAAAACTGCCGGCTGTGAATAGGAGTTTCCTGTATTCTTTTTTTGGCTTTCTCTTTACTAACCATAAAAGGTTCATAGAAGGAATTTCTTTTATGGTTTCCTTTTTTCTTTGAACCATAAAAGGCATAAAAGGGCATAAAAGGTTCATAAAAGTTTTTTAATTATTTAGCAGGGTAAATATTAAGAAACGTTCTTATGACAAATCTGTTTGTCAATAAAGTTTTTTCGGTATCCCTCCCCAACCCCTCCCGGGAGAGGGGCTATTACTCGCGTATTTTAAAAAGATGATTTCAAGATGAAACATTCATGATTGATTTGAAGAACACAGGAGAATGATTATTGAAAGAAAAAAATATTTAATGGTATGACCCCCACCCTGCGTTATTCATGAGATAATAAATCGAAGGAAGAGTATCCCTCCCCCTCGGCGAGGGGGAGGGATAAAGGGAGGGGGTGGGGCATTAGATAAAGGAGTAAAGAGAATCATTTAGGAAATTAGAAATATAGCTAAATAGTTACAAAGTTTTTTTATGGTTTTCTCTCCCGGAGAGCAATAATAAAAAAAAGCAGAGGAAAGATTCCCTCTGCTTCTTCAGAGCAGGTTAGGTTAATACAGGGTGTTTAAAAGTAAAAACTCATACCTGTGTATAATCCGATAGAATAGGGATGAGTTGATATTTCCAAGCTTTGGTACACCGGGTTGAGATAATATTTCAGGGTAGGTTCGAGGCGCAGGCGCAGGGCGGCGGACACCTTGTAAGAGAGCCCCAGTCCGAGGGTTCCGTTAAAGTTTGTTTTTTGCAGGTCATACATATCCCCGATGACGGTTGTTCCCTGGTCGGAGATCACGGAGGTCTGTCCTTTCACGAGGAAGCTGGTGCCGACCCCGCCGATGAAGTTCAGGCCCACGGTTCTGTCCACAATCTTATATCTGAGCAGCAGCGGTATCTCCACAAACTCCAGTTCCTGTTTCAGTTGTACATCCACCGGCTCGTACAGGTCGGACCCGAGACGCGTGAGCAAAAAATCGACCTGTTCGTTCCCGCTGGCACCTTTTCTGTTGGCAACGAATACGGGCGTTCCGCTGTAACCGGGTTTTCCTTCCGAGGCGACGATAAAATCATTGCCTTTGGATTCGAGCAGGGCCAGATCGCCGCTTTTTATCATGCGGAAGGCCACCACATCATTCACTTCCTGGCCCATGCGGTAATAACCTATGCCGCTTTGTACGGAAAATCTTTTGCTGCCCTCATAAAAGAAGGAGAAGTTTCCGGCAAATGAGATGATCCCGTTTTCCGAGCTGTTCAGGTAGGACATCATCATGGGGTTTCCTTCGGTGATATGCCGGTAGGCATACACAGGCCCGAAATCCCCGCCAATCCCCCAGGTGCCTTTTTTCTGCGGCTGGTTTTTCAGCACCGGCGACACGGGCAGTGCTTCGGCCCTGAGATAATCATCCATCCTGCTGTTGTCAAGGGGAACGGCCTCATCCTCTTTACCGTAAAGGCCTGCAGCCCCCAGAGGAGATAAAAAAGCCAGTTGTGTGGGAGGGAGAGCCAAAGGCACTTTTTCAGGACGTGAAATGTCTTCAGCAGAGACGGACGAAACAGGGGTGGATGTGAACAAAGGCTCTGTCCCCTTCTTCTTCGCCGGAGCAGTTGTTGCGGCCACGGTCACAGAAGGTCTTTCCCGGGATGTTTTTTCTGTTGCCGTCCCCTGTTTTTCCACAGGCGGCGGGGTGATCTTTTTTGATTTTTCCTTTTTGGCTGCAGATAGTTTTTTTTCGGGTTTTATTGAAAAAACCGGATGATCAGCCAGACCCTTTTCGGAAGGTTTCCTCAGGAAGATCAGCCATAGAGAGCCGGTAAGAACAAAAAGCAGGAGGGATGCAGCCACGAGCCCGGGGATGTAGAAAGGTATAACCTTCCTCCGGTGAACTCTGTTTTCGATTTCACTCCAGGCATCGGACGGCGGGGTAACATTAAGATCACTTAATCCTTCCCTGAAAACCTCATCAATATGTTTTCCCTTCTCTTCCATTCTGACCAATCAACCGGTTTTATTCAGTCGTTTAATCCTTTCCTGTAATATGCTACGGGCTCTGGACAAGTTTGATTTGGAGGTGCCTTCCGATATATTGAGCATCTGGCTGATTTCCTTATGGGAATAACCTTCGATGGCGTACAGGTTGAAGACCACGCGGTACTGCGGCGAGAGATCCCTGATCATTTGCAGGAGATCCTGTGCCGACAGTTCCGAGAAAACATCTTCATACCCGGGGGGATCCTGAAAGTCCACTTCTTCGATGGAGGCGGTGAGATGATCTTCTTTTCTGAAGCGCTCGAGGGCCGTATTCACCATGATGCGGCGCACCCACCCTTCGAAAGACCCCTGAAAACGGAATTGCTTCAGGTTCTGAAAAACCTTCACAAAACCATCCTGCAGGATGTCCCTGGCTTCCGTCTCATCGCAGGCATAGCGCAAACAGAGACCGTACATTTTCCCCGCCAGCGTTTCATAAAGAACTTTCTGTGCGGAACGCTCGCCTCTGATGCTTTCCCGTATGACCTCCTTAAAATCCCCGCTCACGAATCTTCAGTATTAATTCCGCAAATTGCAAAAATTAATACTAAAAAAAAACATGATCCGGAGGGCAAACCAAAAAACTTTTCCAAAGAACCTAACTTTTTGATGAATGTATGGCTGGAATGGTTGCGTGACAAAGCACTGTTTTTATTATACCGGCATGACGAATTTTTTGACGAACAGTCGTAATTCTTTTATAATCGTACTTTTAGGATCATTATGTAAAAATTTAATGATATTCATTTTTTTTGTTTGGCACTGAATTTGTAATTGATTATCCGGCCCTTTAAGAGTGGGTTTATTATACTTACAGGCAGGAAAATTAAACCGAACCATACCATGAAAACAAAACTTCTGATCATCCCGGGCTTAATCCTCCTTTTTGCTTTTTCCTGCGAAAAGGTACCGGCTCCCGGCGATAAGGAGCCCAAGCCCATCGCTGTCAGTGAAAAATCCAAACAAGTGATTTCGGCAGGCAACCGTTTCGGCTTTGATATCTTCCGTGAAATCATCAATAAAGAAGAGGAAGACAAAAACCTGATGATCTCACCGCTGAGCATTGAGATGGCACTGTCCATGACCTATAACGGCGCCGGCGGGGATACGAAAAAAGCCTTCGAAAAGGTGCTGCACGTGGATGAGCTGCCCCTGGGCGACCTGAACCGGTCCATGCTGGAGCTGCGCGAAGCTCTCACCACCGTTGATCCCAAAGTGACCATGGAGATCGCCAATTCCATATGGTACCGCAATGATTTCCATGCCGAAGAAGCTTTCCTGGACGTCAACAGAAAATACTTCGATGCCGAAGTGCAGGCACTCGATTTTTCCGACCCGGAGAGCAAGGACATCATCAACGGCTGGGTGGACCGGAAAACCCATGAAAAGATTCCGGAGATCATTGACGATATCGATCCCTCCTCGGTGATGTTCCTGATCAATGCCATCTATTTCAACGGCACATGGAAATACCGGTTTGAAAAAGAAAACACCCATCCCATGGACTTTCATGTCACACCGGACAAAACCGTGCAGGTGGATATGATGAACCGGAAAGGCGATTTTCCGTTTACGAACAACGACCTGTTCAGTGCGGTGGAACTGCCTTACGGCCGGGGTAACTTCAGCATGGTCTTTCTCCTGCCCAAACCGGGAAAAAGTGTGAAAGACATCGCACAACAACTAACCCCGGAGAACTGGGAAGAATGGCTCAACGCATTTCAGACCATGAATGATCTGAATATTTACGTACCCAAATTTACCTTTGATTACAAGAAAAAACTGAACGATGCCCTGATAACCCTGGGGCTGGGGATCGCCTTCTCCGGGCAGGCCGATTTTTCCGGCATCAACCCGGATGCAAGCCTCTACATTTCGGAGGTAAGGCACAAGACCTTCATCAAAGTGGATGAAGAAGGGACGGAGGCGGCTGCCGTCACCTCGGTGGAGATCAGGCTCACCTCGGCAGGCCCTGAAGCAGCTTTCATCCTCGACAGACCCTTTCTGTTTGTTATCAAAGAAAAATACACCAACGCCATCCTGTTTATCGGCCGGGTTACGGAGCCGGAGAAATAAAGTAATAAGGCCGGAGCGCAGTCTTCCTTCGCCAAGGCTACAGTGAACAAAGTCCGCCTTCGCCGCCCTTCGGTACAATCCCGCTTTTCGCGAGATCACTCAGGGAGCGGCTATGGCGGACAAAGCCTGTGTTTGCTAACAGCGTAGGATTAACTGTTGTTTTTTTTATCTTTATCGGGCGAATTAATCACGGGAAAATGAAAAAAAGACAATTCCGGAGATACGGATTTTTTATGTTTCTGGGGACGGTTTTATTTTTCACGGGCTGCCATACACGCCAGGCGCCGATGACACTGGACATTCACCGCGACTGGAAGTTCTCTCCCGACACCGGCGATGTGGGAGTCAGGCAGAAATGGTTTGCCGCAAATTATGACGACAGCAAATGGAAACTCCTTCAGGCAGGCAGCCGCTGGGAGGATCAGGGATTTCCCGATCTTGACGGCATCGCCTGGTACCGGAAGGATGTGAAGGTCCCCGCCTCCTGGAAAAAGAAGAAAGTATGGATCAAATTCGGTGCCGTCAACGACGCCTATGATCTTTATGTCAACGGTGTCCGTGCCGCCTCTTTCGGGACGGCCCATATCTCTTTTTCCGGCAAGCCCTCTTTTGCCGAGATCAGCCGCTATCTTCATTACGGAGGACATAACGTCATCGCCGTGCGGGTCAACGACTGGGGCAACAGCGGAGGCCTGTGGCGCCTGCCGGTGATCCTGACCACCGACAAAAAGGAGACGGAGCTCTTCAAACCGCTTACCGTCAAACCTTTTATCCCGGAAAAAGAGGGATACACACTGGCCTGGTCGGATGAGTTCGACGGGAACACCCTGGACACCTCCAAATGGTCGGTACGCGGTGTGGGACCTCGCGGCGTGGGGGTTGTATCTCCCGTCGCAGTGAAAGTGGAAGAGGGTTTCCTGAAACTCTACGCTCTCAGGAAACATGACACGCTCAAAGTGGGGATGATCGGCACCCAGGGGCATTATGAGACGGCTTTCGGCTATTTCGAATGCCGCTGCCGGCTGCAACGTTCGACGGGCAACTGGGCGGCTTTCTGGATCCAGTCCCCGCTGATCTCGCAGGGGGAAGATCCGGCAAAGTACGGTACCGAGATAGACATTTTCGAATACTTCAAAGACCAGGGAGGCGATTTCGTCTCCCACAACCTGCACTGGGCCTACGGCCCCCACCAGCAGACAACAGGGGCTTTCCTGAGCAGGGTCCCCGGTATCGGCGAAGGGTTCCACACCTTTGCCGTGGAGTGGACACCGGAGAAATATGCTTTTTACATCGACGGTATCAAATACCACGAAGTACGGCAGGCCGTTTCGCATATCCCGGAGTATATCATCCTGAGCATGGAACCGGCACGCACCCGCGAGTCGCTGGCCCGGGCCGTCCTGCCCGATGTCTTTGTGGTCGATTATGTGAGAGTATATAAGAAATAAGAAAAAATGATAAAGAAAGAAAGAAACGGTTCAGGATTGTCTGCGGGAGGCAACACATCATCTCACGCAGGAGTTGTTGCCTTTCTGTACCTCCCGGATGATGGACCGGGAACGGGGGGGTACCCCACCCATTTCGATGAGGCGGGTCGCGACACCGGCGTGCTCTTCGCCGTCTCGGCCGTCACCCCCAAAACCGACCCGGCCAAACTGGCAAAAACCACCATCAACTATGCCAAACGGTGGGAGCAGTTCAGGGGGCTGAAAGACTGGCGCCTGCAGTGGAGTGTCCTGACGATCATCACAATAATGATCTACTTATGGCTGTGGTAAGAACACCGTCCCGATATATGTCACGGATCCTGAAAACTGTCTTCAAAACCATCTTTTTTCTTCTGACGGTGGTTTTTTTATTTGCCGGGGGGATACTGTTCAAGTACCAGCTC
>CAZYPI010000115.1:0-8686 GCA_964649335.1 uncultured Rikenellaceae bacterium
TCCGTGATTTCAAAAAAAGACCCAGCCCCATTCAACATTCGAGCTTCGAGCATCAGACTTCATCAATCATTTCTTTCCTTCATCCAGTCCAGACCCGGCCATTTTTCCGTCTTTACATACGCCTGCTCATTCAGCACCGATACCTCCCCGTACCCCATGTCATCCGTCAGGATATACACAATATTGGGCAACCCCGGGGCTTTCTTATCTCCGGAACAGGAAGAAAACAACAAAACAGGAAAAAAAACGAATACGATCAGTAAATTCCGAAAAGTTTTCATCGGTTCCAATTTAATTATTGCCATTTTGCCAGTATTTTCAATATATGACCAATTTTCATCTACGTAGATACCTACGTAGGTACCGGATTTGTTTTTCATCCATCCCCGTACCTGTTTTCAATTAGGTTACGCCAGGCGGACAAACTTAAACTGTCTTTCTCCGGCTGTTATCACAAAATAAACACTATTTCCCGAAAAGCAGGCTGAAAATAATTATTATTTTTAACGATTCTTTAACCGGATCTGTATGATTACTCATCCTCCATTTACAACAGACATTACGTGGCAAAAAATCTTTTTGTTGCTGTTTATGTTCTGGCCGGCTGCCGGCTTTTCACAGGATCGGTGGGTGATTCCTAAACTGACGGGGAAAATTGTTTTCGACGGCATGCCTTTCGAGAAAGCCTGGGAGGAGGTAACTCCTTTCCCCATGTACATGCAGAAACCCGTTTTCGGCAACAAACCCTCTGAAGAAACAGAGATACGGGTGGCCTATGACGATCACTACATATACATCTCGGGCAGGATGTACGACCGGAATCCCTCCCTGATACAGACCACCACAAAAAAGAGGGACGAATACTCTCCCAGCAGCGACGGCATGGGCATCCTGTTCGACAACTTCCTGGACCGGCAGAACGCCCTGGCCTTTATGATCACCCCCGCCGGCAACCGCACCGACTTCACCATCTTCAACGACGGGGTGGGAAGCATGCGACACATGCCTTTCAACATGAGCTGGAACACTTTCTGGGACGTGAAAACAAAGATCACCGGCGAGGGATGGTTTGCCGAGATACGTATCCCCGTATCCAGCCTGCGCTTTCAGATCATCGACGGGAAAACCAGGATGGGCATCACCGTATGGCGCAGGATCCCCCACAACAACGAAACCGACTGCTCCCCGGAGATCGATCCGAAATACGGCGAGTTCGCCCTGATGAAACCCTCCCTCTCGCGCGAGGTGGTCTTTGACGACCTGCAACCTGCCCGGCCCCTCTATATCGCACCCTATGCACTGGGAGGTATCACGCAAAACCATATCCTGAACGACGAGGGCACGGCATACATACATGAGAACGACCCGAAAATCACCGGCGGCCTCGACATTAAGTACGGCTTTTCCGAAAAACTCACCATGGACCTGACCATCAACCCCGATTTTGCCCAGGTGGAAGCCGACGACCAGAAAGTCAACCTCACCCGCTTCTCCCTCTTCTTCCCCGAAAAAAGACTCTTTTTCCAGGAAAGAGCCAGCCTCTTCAGCTTCAGTCTGGGAGGCCCCAATAATCTTTTTTACAGCCGGCGCATAGGCATCGACAGAGGCAATCCCGTTAATATCTACGGCGGACTGCGCCTCGTGGGCCGGCTGGGACAATGGGATATGGGACTCCTCGATATGCAAACGGTAAACAACGAAAACCTGCCCTCCGAAAATTTCGGGGTCTTCCGCATGAAAAGACAGGTGATCAATCCCAACAGTTTTATGGGAGGAATGTTCACCAGCCGCCTGGGCACAAACGGGAATTATAATATTGCTTACGGACTGGACGGCGTGATCAGAATGTTCGGCGAAGACTATATGTCCGTAAAAATAGCTCAGTCCTTTATCAAAGACAGCATGAACAATCCTCTCTCACTGGCACCTACACGCCTGCGCTTCCAGTGGGAACGCCGCTCAATCAAAGGCCCCGGGTATCGCCTCTCTTATTCCTACGCCGGCAAAAGCTATAACCCCGGTATCGGCTTTGAGATGAAAGAACAGTTTTCCATGATCTACGGACAACTGTTCTACGGATGGCTGCCCGGAGAAAACTCCAAACTCTTCTCCCACAAGATAGCCCTCCGGAGCATGAACTTCTTCCGCCTCGACGGCTCACCCGAGACCCTCCAGGAAAACCTGGAATGGGGCTTCCAGTCCAAATCCTCCCTGTCGGGCAACTTTGCTCTGCAGTATTATTATGAAAGCCTGCGCGAACCCTTTTACCTCTCGGAAGAAGCCTTTGTCCCGGTTGGAACATATCGCTTTTTCAGCAGCCAGATACGGTTTTCCACACCCCAAAACCGGTTGTTTTATGTCATGAATATGATTAATGCAGGAGAATTCTACGACGGCAGCAGGGTCTCCTGGACCGTTATGCCTACCTGGAACGCCTCGGCCAGCCTCAATGTGGGGGGCAGCTACCAGATCAACCGCGTCTGGTTTCCCGAGCGCAACCAAAACTATATCTCCCAGCTGGTGGGCGTAAAAGTGCTGCTGATGTTCAACACCAAACTCTCCCTCAACGCGTTTATCCAGTACAACAGCTTCACCTCCGCCCTCCTCGGCAACATCCGCTTCAGATACAACCCCCGCGAAGGCAACGACCTCTATATCGTCTATAACGACGACCTCAACACCAACCTCGGCCGCGAGATCCCGACCCTCCCCCTCTCCAACACCCGCACCTTCGTCGTAAAATATACATACACCTTCAATATCCCCGTGGCCATGAAGAAGGTTGAACGGTGAAGGATGACCGGTGAACAATGAAAGTCTGCGCTAAAGCTTCAGCGACACCGTGAGGAAAAAGCAAAGGGAGAAAACATACAGCCCAAAATTAACTGGATCGTATGAAAACATGATCCCGTTAATTTGCATATTCAATCATCGTCTAAAGCAATTTGCTCAATTACTCTTATAAAATCCTTAACAGGGTCTATCAGAGGAATTATTTCACTACCTGTAAATTCAAAAAAATCACCATAATCCCCCTTTAAACGCCAATCAAACAAGTCGGAAAACAATTTCCCGTATTCATCACTTATTTTTCCTGTCTTTATAAAATGTAAATAAAAATTTGTTTTTACTCCGGAATGAGACTTTACTTTTATGTTATGCTTTGCAAGCAATGCATTTACCGCATAAAAACAAGCATAATAAAGACGGTTGACAGCTGCATTCCATTTTGAATTTTTAATCAGCAACTCAGCAACTTCCAACGTGTCTTTCGCTTTATCCAGCCGGTAAACAACATAATCCTTCATATACTTATTCCCTCCTCCATTACATTACGATAAAGAGGCGTTATACGCATTTTGTTTTCCCATTCGGATTTTGAAAAAACAAAAGTTGATAACGCAATTCCTAGTTCAAGTTCAAGTTCAAACAGTTTATGTCTGAAGATTTGTTCTTTTCTTAAATCAACCGGATAGCGGGTAAGGATAATAATATCCCAATCCGAATCTTCACGTTCTTCACCCCTGGCCCTTGAACCAAATAAGATCACCTCAACATTGTTATCCACTTCCAGAATCTTTCTTTTTATTTTTGAAATGGTCTCATTTTTCTTGTACTTCATAGCTTCTTATTATTTTATTTCTTAACCGGTTATCAGTCTAAAAAACAAATCTAAAAAATATTGTCACTTTGCCTTCTTCTGATAAATCATTATTTTTTTAAATATACAATAAATTTTTGAGTAATTATTTTGCAATGCTTTTAAGTTCCCTAAAATGCTTACCCCTTTTCCTTGTTTTATCCCTCACTACCTATTCCTTCCTAAACACTATCGCTATCGGAGCCAACAGGGAGAGTGCTCCTGATCCCTTAGACAGGCTCAGAGCAATTCTGTCGAAGAAGATAATGTGCTCCCCCCGGGGAGCTGTCCGGCTGCTCCGGAAATTCCGCCAGCAGGAACTGCATCAATGAGCGGCCGGACTGAGGGGGATATTAAACGCAAAAATTTTTTATTTAGAAAAACCTATGTCAGCGTGAGGAAAAAGCAAAAGGAGAGGATCCGGAATCTCCGACTTATACCGGAATACAGAACAAGACAGAAATTCCAAATCACAAAACCCAAATAACAAATAATATCCAATCACCAAATCCCAATGTCCAAACCTGAGAAAATAAGTTTGAAAGTTGGTTATTGGAATTTGGAGATTGAAATATTGGAATTTATTTTGAACGGTGAAGGATGATTGTTGAACGTTAACCGGTGAACCCCAAACCACAAACCCTGACGATCCTCCGGATGTCAGGGCCTCCGCTGCGCTACGGCATCAAACCTCAAACCACCCTGCACTCTTTGCGTGAAACATTTTTCAGGACATATTGCTTGAATGATCGGATTTTTCTCTAATTTTCGAGGCATATAAAATCTCACAAAAACACCCCAACTATGAAAACCTCTGTCTTCCTCCCCAAAATGGTCCTTTTCCTCACCGCTTTCACACTGATCCCGTCCCTTTTCGCCCAGAAAAAAGCCGTCACGGACGGCGAAAAACGACTGCAACTGTTTCAGCAGTTTCAGACAATGAAAGGACAATCCTCTTTCGGCAGCCTGCACTGGCAGTTCCTCGGGCCGCTCAATGTCAGCGGCCGCTGCACCGACGTCGAAGTGGTGCGGCCCAAAGGAAAAAACTACACCATCTATGTGGCCACCGCCTCGG
This sequence comes from uncultured Rikenellaceae bacterium, assembly GCA_964649335.1. Taxonomy (GTDB): domain Bacteria; phylum Bacteroidota; class Bacteroidia; order Bacteroidales; family VadinHA17; genus DRPN01. The sequence goes on from CAZYPI010000115.1 coordinate 4,716, forward strand.
GCGGCGTCTGGAAGACCGTGAACGAAGGCACCACCTGGCAGCCCCTCTTCAATAGTCTGCCCTCCTCCATCGGGGATATCGCCCTCGACCCCTCCGACCCCAATATCCTCTGGGTGGGCACCGGCGAGGCCAATATCTTCCGCAGCTCACAAACCGGCGCCGGACTGTTTAAAACCACCGACGGCGGCAAAACATGGCAGCCCGCCGGCCTGGCCAACACCTTTACCATCGCCCGCATCCTTGTGGACCCCAAAAACTCAGATGTGGTATGGGTGGCCGCCTCCGGCCACGAATGGACCCCCAACAAAGAACGGGGCATCTTCAAAACCACCGACGGCGGCAAATCCTGGAAAAAAGTCTTTTACATAGATGATATGACCGGCGCCATCGACCTGGCGATGGACCCCTCCGACCCCAACACCCTCTACGCCGCCATGTGGCAACGCATACGGCGCAAATGGAACGACCCGCGCATAGAACCCGGTTTCTCCAACAGCGGCATTTACAAGACCACCGACGGGGGGAAGACATGGAAAGCCGTCAACAACGGACTGCCTGAAGCAAAATACCGCGGACGCATCGGCATCGCCGTCGCCGCCTCCAACCCCAATGTGCTGTACGCTTTCGTGGACAATTACGAGATCGCTCACGCTCATCCGGAAGGGTCGCTGGATGCCTATGGCCGGCCCAAAGGAGGCGTCATCAAAGGAGCTACCGTCTTCCGCACGGACAACAAAGGGGAAAGCTGGCATCAGGTGAGCGGACAGACCGAAGAGATGAAGAAATATATGGAACGCCACTCGGCCACCTACGGATGGGTCTTCGGACAGATACGCGTGGACCCCAACGACGAAAACACCATCTATACCATGGGACTGGCATTGAATATCTCCACCGACGGAGGGAAAACGTTCCGCCGCCTGCGCGTGCAACACGGCGACCACCACGGACTGTGGATAGACCCGGCGAACAGCAACTACCTGGTCAACGTCAATGACGGCGGGATATTCATCTCCTATGACCGGGGAGAAAACTGGCGTTCTTTTCGGGACAGGTTGCCCGTATCACAGTTCTTCAACGTGGCTTATGATATGGCCACGCCGTTTCATGTGTATGGATCCATGCAGGACCACGGCAGCTTCAAAGGGACTGTCGACCTGAGCAGGGGTCGCGACAAGATCCCGGCACAGAAATTCGACAGGGCCCCGGGAGGCGAAGGCAGCAACCACGCCATCGACCCGGAGAACCCGGATATCGTCTATTCCGCCGGCTTTTACGGACACGTCACCCGCACCGACATCAGCAAAACGTGGCCCGGCAACACCCGGTCCATCTATCCGGTGGCGTATCCGGATGAACCGCCCCTGCGGGGACAGTGGTTGGCACCCTTTATCCTTTCACCCCATAATCCCCATATCGTCTATCTGGGACTGCAATATCTCTTTATGTCACGCGACCGGGGAGATACCTGGGAAAGAATCAGCCCCGACCTGACCCGGAACGACAAAAAAACCATGGGAGATATTCCTTACCATACCCTCTTCACCCTCTCCGAATCACCGGTGAAAGGCGGACTGATCTATGCCGGCACCGACGACGGCCGCATACACGTGACCCGGGACTACGGCAAGACCTGGACGGAGATCACCGCAGGACTGGCAAAAAACCGGTGGATATCCTGCGTGGAAGCATCCAAATACGACATCGGCACCGTCTATCTCACCCAGAACGGCAAAAGAGATGACGACTTTGCCGCCTATGTCTGGAAATCCACCGACTTCGGCAAGAGCTGGACCGATATTTCGGGCAATATTCCACTGGGTCCGGTGAACATCATCCGGGAAGACCCTGTGAATAAAAACATCCTCTATGTAGGTACAGACGGGGGCGTCTTCGTCACCAAAGACGGAGGTAAAAAATGGGAGGTCCTGGGCGACCTGCCCTTCGTTTATGTTCACGGACTCATCATCCACCCGCGCGACAATATCATCGTCATAGCCACCCATGGCCGCGGCATGTGGGCCCTCGACGCCGACAAAGTCAACGGCGGAAAAAAATCACGCCGGCATTATTAATAATAACCAATAATTCGTGCTAATTCGTGGCTAAAACTCATTTCTTCTTCCTTTTCTTCATTGCTTCTTCACGGGCTTTGAGATAATTCTCCAGATACCTCTGCGTCAGGGAATCGGAATCATGATATTTGCTTCTGATCTCCTGCAGTTTTTTCTGCATCACCGCCCGTACATCCGCATAGGCCGGATCGTCATACACACTCTGCATCTCTTCCGGATCTTTCTGAAGGTCATACAGTTCCCATTCATCCACATCATAATAAAAATGGATCAGCTTATAACGCTCCGTCCGGATGCCGTAATGCCTTTTGACCATATGTACGGCCGGATACTCATAATAATGATAATAGATGGCATCCCGCCAGGGTACCTGCTCCCCTTTCACCAGCTTCCGGAATGACATCCCCTGCATATCTTCGGGTACCGTCACCCCGGCATAGTCCAGGAATGTCGGCGCAAAATCAATGTTCTGCACCATGGCGTTCACCACCGTCCCCGGTTTGATCTCTTTCGGATAACGCATCAGCAGCGGCATCTTCAGAGACTGCTCATACATCCATCTTTTGTCAAACCAGCCGTGCTCGCCCAGGTAAAAACCCTGATCGGAGGTATAGATCACCACCGTGTTCTCCGTCAGATTATGTTTATCCAGATAATCCAGCACCTCTCCCACGGCATCATCCACCGACCGGATGCATCGCAGGTAATCTTTGATATAACGGTTGAACTTCCACCGTGCCAGTTCCTTCCCCTCCGGTTTGTTTTTGATGAACGCCTCGTTGCGGGGGGTATAGGCTTTGCGCCAGGTCTCGCGCTGCCGGTCGGTGAACCTGCGGATGTTCGGCATGAAGTTGGTCGGCTCGCCCGTATAGGGATCGTTCTCAAACTTCATGTCATGCCCCCACATCATATCCCGCACCACCTCCATCTGTTGGGTGTGCGCCGGCGTCCCCCGGCCCGAATAATCGTCAAAGAAATTATCCGGAAAAGGAAAAGTCTTGTCATCATACAGGTACAGATACTTTAAATCGGGCAGCCAGTTGCGGTGCGGAGCTTTCTCGTGGATCATCAGGCAGAACGGCTTGGAGGGGTCGCGCAACGAATCCAGCCAGTGAAAGGCAAACTGCGTGATGAGCGAGGTAACATAGCCTTCATAACGTTTTTTCTTCCCCATCTCGATGAAATCGGGATTGTAGTACTGCCCCTGTCCCGGCAGCACATTCCAGTAGTCAAACCCCTGCGGATCGCTGCGCAGATGCCATTTCCCCACAATGGCCGTCTGGTAGCCCGCCTGCTGCAACAGCTTGGGGAAGGTCTCCTGGTCTCCGTTGAACGTCACCACATTGTCCACCTTGCCGTTCATGTGACTGAACTTGCCGGTCAGGAGGGTGGCCCGGCTGGGGGCACACAGCGAGTTGGCCACGAAACTGTTCATGAACAAAGCCCCCTCTTTTGCCAGACGGTCTATGTTCGGCGTGCGGTTGATACCGTACCCGTACGCACTGACCGCCTGGTACCCATGATCATCACTCATGATGTAGATGATGTTGGGACGGGTATCCACCTTTGTCTTTTTTCCGCTCTTACATCCCGACAATAAAAATATCCCCGTAACAACAAACCCCAAAAAGAAAATCGTTTTTTTCATAACCTGAATTTTTTTAAAAAATTGACTTCGATAATCATTCAAAAACTACCCACCAAATTAATAATAATTACCATATCTCAATCTGTATTTTCTCAAAAACCATTCTATCCCTACGGGATGCAGATGGTTTGGTTGGACCTTCAGACAATAGGGAGATGAGTTGGCAAAACAATAGTCTTTGTTCAATTTTTCAGAATATTACTGAGAACATACCCAATTCTTGTGCTGCATGCAAGTCTCGTAGAGAC
>CAZYPI010000116.1:0-8673 GCA_964649335.1 uncultured Rikenellaceae bacterium
CAATCTTTTCTGTCTTATCCCCTGCAAAATGGTAAAGGCCGTTCCAGGCGGCGGCCCAGACAGAACCTTTCTTATCAGATAAAAGATCGAAAACAGGTCCCTGATCCTGCAGGGAGAGTGCCGGTTGCCAGAAGCCGTTGTCCCGGTTTAGCACAAAAAGCCCGGCACGGCTGCCTGCCCATATCCGGTTGTTGCTGTCAACCAGGATAGTATGTACATCATTGGCAGCCTGCGAGCCCAGAGGAAAGGCAACAGCGTATTCCTGCAGGAAGGGGTCGTCAGGGACGGCTGCCTGGGCGAACAGTCCGGTTGACGGAAAGATCAGAAATGCAAAAAATGCGAGTATTATCTTCATAATAAACTGGATAAACTACTCGTGGTATAATGCCCCGGCAGGTACCGGAGTCAGTTCTTTTCCGGGTATTTTCCATTTCAATACCAGTTTCTTGGCCCGTCCCATCTGGAAATAGTTTAACCGGACGGAATGAAATCCCTTTTTCAGTCCCACATAGGTGAGCAATGCCTGGGCGGGATGTCCCCCGTCATTGTCAATGACTTTCTCTCCGTCTATAAAGAGGATGGCGCCGTCGTTTGATTCCAGATAAAACGAGTACAGGCCGTCGGCAGGGGCCTTCAGATAGCCGGAGAACTGATAGCTGAAAGGACGCTGATCGCGGATGGAGTCAACATTAAACGTAGCGATGATTCCTTTGTTTTTGACCATATACTTTTCGATATCGGCGGTGGATTCACAGAGCCCTTCCCGGTAGATGTATTTCAAGCCGGGTTTTATGTTTGCCGGGTGAAGAGCAGGGCGGAGAGAGGCTTTGCGGAAAGTCTGCGTTATGGGATAACCCGGCGGCAGCCTCGGGACATAACAACGGGCCCGCAGGGTGACGCTGCGTTTTACGGGGATCGGCTTCCGGTATTGGGGAGAGGTTTCCGAAGGGGTGGTGCCGTCGAGGGTGTAACGTATTACGGCGCCGGGAGAGGGACAGGAGAGGGTCACGGACGTGTGATCGAGGAATATACGGCGCGGGAAGGAGATCCGGGGCAATGGGGCGGACCTGAAAGAGGGCAGGGGAGGACGGTCGTCCTTGCCCGTGCCCCATCTTTTGTTGGGGACACTGTCCATAAAAAATACCATTTCGCCCCCCTGAAGGATTGCTTCGTAAGGAAGCCAGGTTTTGGTATATTCTTTTCCGTTAAGCAATACCTTTTGTATATAGGGATGGTTGCGTTTGTTGTTTTCTGCGCGGATGGTGAATTTCTTTCCGTTTTCCAGACGGATGACGGCTTTGTCGAAGAGAGGAGCGCCGATCGTAAAGTAGGGCATGCCGGGGGTGACGGCATAAAGGCCCATGCTGCTGATGACGTACCATGCCGACATCTGGCCGGCATCGTCGTTGCCGCATATCCCTGCGGGGGTGTCATCGTAGAGGGTGGTGAGGATCTGACGCACCCGTGCCTGTGTCTTCCAGGGGGCGCCGGCATAGTCGTACAGGTAAGCGATGTGGTGGCTGGGTTCGTTGCCGTGGGCATACTGGCCGATCTGTCCCGAGGCATCGATCACTTTCATCACCAGCGTATCCACGGGCGTGGTAAAAAGCCGGTCCAGCCAACCGGTGAAAGAGGTGTCCCCGCCCATCAGGGCGATAAGGCCGTAGATATCCTGAAAGACACTCGGCGTGTATTGCCAGGCATTGGCCTCGGTGTAGTTGGAGGAACTTTCGGCGGGGTTGAAATCTTCCAGCCAGGTGTATTCGCTGCTTTTGGGCACCATGAAACCCGCCTTTTTATCGAAAAGATTGCGGTAGAACTGGCCCCGTTGGTTGAAGAGGGTGAACGCTTCCTTATCAACATCTTCGGCCAGACGGGTGACACACCAGTCGTCGTAAGCATATTCCAGGGTGCGGGAGACCGATTGGGGGGCCAGGTCGTAGGGGATGAATCCGTAAGAGAGATAATATTTCTTTCCTTCGCGGTAGCTGTCGGCCAGGTGTATCATGGCTTGCAGGGCCGTGTCGCGGTTGAAGCCGCGGATCCCTTTGGCCCAGGCATCCGCTACCACGGGCAGGGAATGATAACCGATCATGGCATATCTTTCGTTGCCGGAGAACTCCATGATGGGCATGTTGCCCGAATGTACGTACCGCTCCAGGAAGGTGCGTATGAAATCCAGGGTTCTTTTCCTGTTGATGATGGTCTGCAACGGATGCAGGGCACGCCAGGTATCCCACAAAGAGAAAGTGGTGTAGTTGACGAAGTTTTCAGCTGTGTAGATTTTGCCGTTGGAGCTGAGGTAGCGGCCGTCCGTGTCCATATAAAGACTAGGATGGATGAAGCTATGGTACATGGCGGTGTAGAAGATGCGTTTTTCTTTTTCGGAAGCTCCTTCAATGGTTATCTTTCCCAGTTCTTTGTTCCATGCTTTGCGGGCTTTGCGGCGCACGGCGTCGAAATCCCAGTCCGGAAGCTCCTGTTCCAGGTTTTTTATGGCTCCTGCAGTGTCCACGGCGGAGAGGGCTACTTTCAGCAGCAGCGGCGTGTCGTCGGCACGGCCGAAAAAAAAGGCAGCCTTCAGACTGTTCTTGCCGTTGTCTTTTCTTTTTTCTTTCAGGGTGGTAATCTTTTCGGGGAGTTTGTTGAAACGGGCGGCAAAAAACCACGTTTTGGGGCCGTCGAGGCCTCCTGCGGCGGCACGGTAGCCGGTAAAGATCCCGCTCTCCCCGTCGTAATGCAACTGTACGCTGTCGGTAACGTCGGCATTGCCGTGGTCCAGGTCGAGGATGACAAGGGCATGGCTCCCTGCGGGGAAGGTATAACGATGAAAGGCACAACGGGGCGTGGCGGTGAGCTCGACGGTGATGCCGTTGTCGTCAAGCAACACTTTGTAATAACCCGGCGAGGCCTCCTCGTGATCATGACTGAACGCCGAGCGGTAACCGGCGAGCGGATCGTCTTCGGGGCCTGCCTTCCATTTTACGCTGCCCGTGTCGGGCATGAAGAGGATGTCCGAGCCGCCGGCACCGCCGGTGCCGCTGTAATGGGTGTGGGTGAAACCCATGATGGTGGGGTTGGAATAGTGATATCCCGAGCAGTTATCCCACTCTTTGAGCCGGGTGTCGGGACTTACCTGCACCATCCCGTAAGGCCATAATGCCCCCGGGAAGGTGTGGCCGTGAAAGCCGGTGCCTATCATCGGATCGGCATAGGAAGCCGGATCGGTGGTGGGGTTGCGTTGACACGAAGAAAAGATCAAAACCGGCAGGATGGGCAGAAAAAACAAAAACTTTCTCATGGTGTTGTATGTTTTAATTTTCTTCTCTGCCGGAGCAGAGAAGGGTGTTATTTGCGAAGTGCTTTTTCCATTTTATCCGGGTTGATATCCAACAGCCATATTTGTCTGAAGTCGTGGCCAGCAGCATCTTTTACGATACGGCCGTGGTCGTCTTGGGTGGGGGTTTCGATGTCATAGGCGGCCTTGTTCCCATCCGGAGAAAGCACCAGTTGTTCCCGTTTTCTTTTTTCACGGGTCAATCTTATCATGGTGCCGAAAGGATATTTATTTCCGGCATAGGCCGCCATCACATGGCCGTCGTTGAGGAAAAAGACCCATGCTCCGGAGGGATGCCAGCGGATGGCCTCCACCGGCTTTTTCAGCCGGGTGACCTGCCGGGGTTTTTTTTCAGACCCGTCGGCACGGATGATAAAGAGCTGGTCCACACCGGCACTGTCCCGGGCAGCGAAGGCGACGCGGGTACCGTCGTACGACCCGCGAACGATGCCGTTGACGTGCATGCCGCGGGTAAGGCGGCGCAGGGTGATGCCCTTTGGCGGACGGGGATATTCGGTTCTTGTGCCGGGGAAAGCCGTGGTGATATCAATATCTTTGGGGATGCCGGCAACAAACAGGTCGTAGTCGTAACCGTGGCCGTCATCCTGCCGGACTTTGCCGATGAAGGCGCGCATGGTGCCGGCGCTGTCCACCCACGAGTCACCGTAAGCCTTTTCGATCTCTCCCGGTTTGGATTTGCCTTTGACAGCGGGTTTCAGAATAACGGCAAAATAATGGGTATATCCCTCCGGCACCTTTTCATCGGGTTGCATGAAACCGATGGTGCGGTCTATATTGCGTACCAAAAAATCGTCGTAAGTAAAACCGATACGGCTGCCGTCGCGGCAGTATTCGTGCCGGTGGGTACCGCCGCGGTGGGCGCCCGGCGTGGTGGGGTTGAGTGTGACGTCGCGCATGTCGGCACGCTCGTAATGCCGGCTGCCGTCGGCAGCGACAACGTAAGCCGTGCGGTTCCGGTGGCCGTAGTACCCACGCTTTTTTACTTCGTCGACGGGCGGTCCCATGATAAAGATCACTTTATTCTGTCGCGGATGGAAAGAAGCGGCCCCTACTCCCGGGGCGGCCTGTTCGCCCGTAATGGAGGGCGGATCCCACAGGACGGTCTCCCTGCCGGTGTTTATATTTACTTTTTCGATGGTTTTGGAATTGCCTATATCTTCATTATAGACCGTGCCGCGGGTGTCGTAACACAGAAATTGCCCGTCGGCGGAGAAATTGTCGTTGTTGTCGAGCGCATGGTTTTTGGCGGTGAAGGTGAGTTGTTTTTCTTGCATGGGGAGGAGGATGGGATGGTTGTCTTTTTTATTCGTGCCACAGGAGAAAAAAACGGTGGTGACTGCAAGGGCTGTCATGATGAATGTTTGTGTTTTCATAAGAGTTTTATTGTTTTTTTATTTCCAGTTGTCCCACGGCGGGTTTGTAGTCAACATAGCCGTACCAGGAGAGGCGTGCGGCGAGCCAGTAATGGCGGTCTTTTTCGCCCGGTGTGTGGGAGACAGAGAAGTGCAATGTTGCGGTGCCTCCGGCCGGCAAATGGAAGGAACGGTGCCATGGTGTCACCGTTATCCGGGCTATGCTGTTGGTGGGGCAGTCGCCCCACGTCTCGGCAGGACCGGCAAGGCTTACCTCCCCGTCCACGGCCTGGGCGAAAGGGTTGGTGAGCGTCACCGTTACGCTGTTGCTGTCGCTCACTACATTCCACCGCAGACGGTATTTCTCTTCGTGCATGTTGTCGGCATGACCGAACTTTTTTTCCGGCAGACGGAAGGGTATCACGTCGAAGAATGTACCTCCGTTCCAGGTGATGTCGGCGCGGATAAAACCGCTGACGGCGGTGCCTTCGAGGACAAGGGTGACAGGGTAGGCCTGTTCGCCGTTGGCTTCCACATGATAGCTGAAGGTGGCGGGGACGGCACGTACTCCCGGTGGTGTAGTGAGGGTGACCGTGCCCTGTGCCGGCGTGTCGGTAAGGTCATTGGATACCCACACCGTCACCTGGCGTATGTCTTTGCGGCTTTCGCCGGAGTCGTAACCGGGGGCTGCCGCCAGCCGCACGTTGACGGGCATGTATCCGGCGGGGGCCGCGCCGTCGTTATGCTCCCAGTAACGGCAATAGACGGCTTTCCTGCCGGCGGGCTCATAACCGCCCTCTTGCGGGGGAGCCACGGCGGTGGTGAAACGGTAGGTCTCTATGTCGTAAGGGGAGAGCACACAGGTGAAGGTGTTGCTGTCGTGTGGCGCCGGGGCGGTCTCCTGTTCCATCAGATCGGTACGATGCAACGATTTTATGGGAAAAGCGCTGGTCACGCGCACCTGTTGTCTCCTGCCTTCGGGCTCGTAAAGACGTACGATGATGCCGCCGGCGGGGGATGTCTTCTTCTTGCCAGAGAACGCCTCACGCCCGATGGCAGCGGCCTTGACGGCGCTGACGACGGCGCGGCCCCCGCCGGTATGCAGGAAAGAACGGGCCGGCGGCAGCAGACCCTCATGTTGGGTGCCCTGGAGGGCTACCAGGGGATTGTTGTACTCATAACCGCTGTAAACGATCCCGCCGTCCTGCCAGTTGCCTTTATGGGGTTTCAGGGCATACTCGAAAATATGGGTCTTGCGCTCCGGGAAATCATGGGTCCAGTTGAGGAGAGGCGACTGCCAGGGGATGGTGTGCATCAGTGCCATCGTCATGGTGCCGTCGGGTTCGGTGCCCACCGATATGGTTCCGCGGTTGAGCAGGGCCAGCCCGTAGTCTTCCGTCCAGGGATGACCGCCGGCGAGGTATGCCTCTACGGGCAGATGCAGCTCCCGGCTTTTTGTCAGTTGGCGGGTGAGGTTGTCCAGGGCCAGACGCGTGGTGCGCTTGTCACGGCCCACGATCATCAGCACGGGATAGGGAAACCAGGCGCCGGCGAGGTGTTTGTCGTAAACAAAAGCGTAAGCATAGCCCTTTTTCTGCAGTTGTCTTCTTATCACATCACGGCCGGCAGCATTCATGCGGCGCATCAACGTGTCGTTATAACTGTTGCCGCCGAGAGGGCCTGCGGAGAAGCAAAAACGGCGGTATTGAATGTCGTAGCTTCTCTGCACGTCCGGGTGGGCGGGGGTGGCGGTAACACCTCTCCGGGCCAGTGCCCTTTGCAGCCGGAAACCGGCGTGCTGCAGCAGGGTGTCACGGGGAGTGACGATCTCCGCCGGCCCCGGCGTCACGTTATAGCGTCCGCCGAAGTTGATCTTTACCGACCAGCTGCGATCGAACCACTGGTAACAGCTGTTCATGGAGTGGTGTGAGGTCCATTCCGTAGAGGTGCTGTTATAATTGAAAGCTTCCTTGCCGCGGAAATAGACCTTCGTGGCAAAGCGGTCTTCCAGTACAGGCACGCCGCCGGTGATCGAAGGAGGGAAAACTACGACAAAGAGATCCCGCTCATTGCGCAGCGCGGTGGTGTCGCCTTCGATGACGGTACGGCCTTCCAGCCCCCGGTAATCCACCAGCTGTGTGCGGAAGTCAATGCGGTCGATATCTTTCCACAGGATGATCTCCTGTACGAGTTTTTTCATGCGGGGCATGTCGCCGGTGATGACCATGCGTTCGCTTACGGGAGAGCGGTATATTTCTATGGTGGCGGGGTGGTCGGCGGAGAATATCTTTTTTCCGGTAGTGAGATAGCGCCATGCCGGTTCGAAACCGTCGCCCTCTTTCAGCAGGATGATCTCATTGCCGAGGAGGCCCTTCTTCGTGGAGAGGTACTCCCTGAGGTAGCGTTTGTCCCATAAGCTCGTGATCCCTCCGCCGGTGCGGGCGTCGGCGGTGATGCGGTAGTAACCGTTTTCTATTTGCTGTTTTTCCCTTTCCGTCTTCTGTTCCGTGGGAGGAATGCTACGGCCGGGGACGACCCACCAGGTACGGTATCCCATCGAGGGGACACTGTCGGCGATGAAGGTGAAGGTCGCTGCGGTGACCAGATGCCTCTTTCGTTGTATGTTGTCGAGACGGGTGGCTACGGTCCTGCCATGGGTGCCGGTGAGACGGAAACCTTTTACGGGTTTCTTGAAATGTACCGTCACCGTAACAACATCGCTGCGTTGCCAGTTGAGGGGATTGAAGACGGTAACGGGGATGGCGTGAGGATCGTGGTGACGGGTGTTTATCTTTTGCTCTATGAAATGCAGGCCGGCATAAAGACTGCTGTCGGCCAAAGCGAGGGCTTTGTGGTATCCCAGCGCCAGGTCGAGGTACGGCACGTCGGCGCCACAGCCGGTGATGCCGTCGTGATGCTGGCCGAAGAGCAGAAGACGCCATGCCTCGTCGAGGGCTGTGGCGGGGTAAGGCATGCCCAGGACGGAAGCAAAGACGGAAAACTTTTCCGCGGAGAAGAGAGCGTTTTCACCCATGCGGTTGCCCATCTTCAGATCCAGGCGCGAGAGGCCGCATCCTTCGTTGTACTGTGATACATCACGCGTCATGACCGGTATGTCCAGACCTTCGCGGCGGTAGCGTTGTACGTCGCGGAAGTATTGTTCTGCTCCGTCGGCATCTAATTTTACCCGGGGAACGAAGGTGTTAAAAAGGGGTGATCGTCCCACCATCCAGGCGGTGGGGGCTTTCTCGTCGACGGCATTGAGGCGCAGGTCACTCCTGATACCGGCAATCTGCTGCTGTTGTTCTTTCATGTCTTCGGCGAGGATCCTGCGTGTTTGCATCTCCCGTTCTCCGGCATCTCCCCTGGTTTCGGGGAAGCCGTATTTCACCTTGCGGGTGGGCAGGAGGGTGCCGTCGGGTGACTGGGCGAAGTACAGGTCGGGGATATCCGGCACACGTACGGCGGGAGAGCGATAGTTGGAGCGTGTCCACACCGTGCCGGTGAAACCGCTTTTATGCAGTATCTGCGGCAGCTGAAGGATATGGCCGAAGACATCCCACGGCTGGTACACCCGGGGATGGTCGCCGAGGACGTTCTCATGAAAGAGCCGGCCGTATAATATATTTCTTATCAGTGCTTCTCCGGCGATGGTGGTTTCGTTGGGTTGGTTGTAGCTGCCGCAGGTTTCTGTGCGTCCCTCTTGCACGAGCCGGCGTATCAAAGGCCTGTCGGCGGGGAAGAGGTCGTAATAAGGTTTCAGATAAGGTATTTCGCTCATAACGAAGTCATAGCCGCTGTCGCCGCGGGCAGCGCGCAGGTACTGTAACAGGTTGGAGAAAGAAAGTGCCTGGTATCCTGCCTGGCTGTCACGCCACACGGGGTCTACGTGAAAGCCCTGCACGAAATAGGTGATGCCGTCGGCAGGAGCGGTGATGTTGGCGGTAATGGGAAAAGAACGGT
>CAZYPI010000117.1:0-8618 GCA_964649335.1 uncultured Rikenellaceae bacterium
CAATAATACCTGCTTCCCGCGCCGGTGGGGCCGGGATAAAAAAATCATTATGTCTTTGGCAAAAAAATCCTTTCTGGTAATATTCCTTGTGCTGCTGGCCGACCAGGTGCTGAAGTTGTGGGTCAAGACGCACATGGTCATCGGTCAGGAGATCCCGGTGTTCGACCACTGGTTTCTTTTGCATTTCATCGAGAACAACGGCATGGCCTTCGGCATGGAGCTGGCCGGCAGGACGGGCAAGATCGTCCTGAGTGTGTTCCGCATCATCGCCGTGGTGGCCATCGGCTGGTATATCCGTTATCTGATCCTCCACAAAGCTCCGGCAGGGCTGGTGGTGGCCGTTTCGCTGGTGCTGGCCGGTGCGCTGGGCAACATCATTGACAGTGCTTTTTACGGTCTTATCTTCGACGACAGTTATTTCCATGTGGCCCACCTCTTTCCCAAAGATGGAGGATATGCGCCCTTCCTGCACGGCAAGGTGGTGGACATGCTCTATTTTCCCGTGATAAAGAGCTATTTCCCACGATGGATGCCTTTCTGGGGGGGAGAGGAGTTTGTCTTCTTCCGGCCGGTGTTCAACCTGTCCGACACCTCTATCACTGTGGGGGTGGCTGTGATACTGATCTTTTACCGGCGGTTCTTTAAACAGGAAACAGAAGGGGATCCCGGTACGGAAGAAAAGGATAGCTATCACGCAGAGGAACGCAGCGAGGCGCAGAGGAGCGCAGAGTGATTTGTTTGTGGTTTGTTGCGCCTGCGGCGCGTTTGTAGTTTGTAGTTCTTTCGCTTTATCGCTTCATCCCTCTGTTCTGAATCCCACGATCACCACGTCATCGATCTGATCCATATCGCCTTTCCATTTTTCGAAGGTCTCGTCGAGGATGCTCTTTTGTTCTGCCATGGGCTTGTGATGGATCTGCAGGAGCAGTTCCTGCAGGGCTTTGTATTTGAATTTTTTCCCGCGGGGGCCGCCGAACTGGTCGGCATAGCCGTCTGAGAAGATGTAAAAGACATCGCCGGGCATGATCTCCACCCGGTGGTTGGTGAAGGGGTCCATGCGCACATGGATGGCCACGGGCATTTTGTCTCCTTTGATTTCGAACAGCTCGCCGTTGCGGATATAATAGAGGGGGTTGTTGGCACCGGCGAAGTGGAGGACGTTTCTTTTTCTGTCTATGACGCACAGGGCCATATCCATGCCGTCGCGGGCCTCACCGGGTTCTCCTTTTTGCTGGAGGGCTTCGATGACGTGGTTGCGCAGTTCATTGAGGATCAAGTCGGCTTTGAGTACCCTGTTTTCCCGCACCACCTCATTGAGGAAAGCGATCCCCAGCATGCTCATGAAAGCGCCGGGGACGCCGTGGCCCGTGCAGTCGGCCGCCACGACGATGAGCCGGTCTTTTACCTGGGCGGCCCAGTAGAAGTCGCCGCTGACGATATCACGCGGTTTGAAAAGGATGAAATGGTCTTTCATCTGTTGCTGCATCTTCTCGCGGCCGGGCAGCAGGGAACGTTGTATGCGTTCGGCATAGAGGATGCTGTCGGTGATCTCTTTTTTCTGTATGGCTATCTGGTCGCGCTGGGCTTCGGCCAGGTCGCGCTGGGCCTGTATCTGGCGGTTGGCTTCTTCCAGCTCGCGGGTACGCTCACGCACCTGCTGCTCGAGGATCTTCTTCTGGCGCTCGATGCTTTTTACGCGCCATTTGTAGAGAAGAAAGATGACCAGCAGGATAAAGAGCATCGAGATAAGACGGAACCACCAGGTCTGCCAGAAAGGTTTGCGTATCTCGAAGGGGAAGCTGCCGGTGTAGCTCCAGATGTTGTCTTTGCCCCTGGCGCGGTACACAAATTTGTATTCTCCGGGCTTGAGGTTGGTATAATAGGCCTTGTAATCCTTACCCCGCCGGATGATGTCGAAGTTTCCCCCGTCCACACGCAGGTAATACTCGTATTCGATGGAGCGTTCGTCGGAGTAAAAGAGGCCGGAGACCTCGAACACCAGGTTGTTCTCGTTGTATTTTAGCCGCATGCCGGGGGTGCGTTCGATCTCTTTGCCGTTGACGGTGATCTTCTCCAGGTAGCACCGCGGGGAGTAGCCCGCTTCTCTTTTCACTTTGATGTTGAAGTTGGACACGCCGTGGTAGGTGCCTACCCACAGCAGGCCGTTGGCATCCACAAAGAGGCCGTTGCTGGTGATCTCGTCGCCGGAGAGGCCTTCCTTGGAGTTGATGAGGAACTCTTCTTTGAGGGTCTCTTTGTTGAAATACATGAATCCGATGTTACTGCCTATCCAAAGGTAGTTGCGGTTTTTGGCCGGGATGATGTCTTTGACGATTACATGTTCCTCGGCCAGGGGGATGTCCCGGAAGCGTCCGTCGCTGAACAGCTCCAGTCCTTTCTCCGTCCCCACCCACAGGGCATCTTCATCTACGCAGAGCGACCATACGGAGGAGTTCATCGGCACGTAAGGGATAAAACGTTTTCCGTCGAAGGCGATCAGTCCCAGGTTGCTGCCGCCAATGATCTTCCCCTGATATTCGGTAAGCTGATAGACGTTGGCGGTCTCTTTGCCGCGCAGCGTCACCGGGGTGGCTCCGAATGACGGGAAATAATAGATAATCCCTTTCTTGCCGGTGAGCAGGAAGATCCGGTTGTCGGGGGTGACGAAAATATTTTCCAGGCCTATGAGCAGTTGTTTTTTGTTCTGGCGTATGATCTGCAGCGTGTTGACATCGATCTCGAAGATGCCCTCGGTGGTGGCCAGCAGGATGTTGTGGCTGCCGGGCAGCAGGGCGGTGATCACCTTGCCTGGTGTGACGGGGAGGTGGGAGGTGAAGTTGACCAGCTTCTCGCGGTAGTAGTACACCCCGTCGTTGGTGCCGATCCATATCCTGCCGGCTTTGTCCTGGGTGATGGAATAGATGTAATTGTTGATCTTCTCCGGGAAGAAATTACGCAGGTTCTTGGTGTTGATGATCCGCTGCAGTCCGCCGGAGAAGCCGATCCACAGGTTGCCTTCGTTGTCTTCGCAGTAAGAGAGCAGGGTGTTGTTGATCAGCTCGCCGCCGGCCTTGTAGGTGACGGCTTTCTGGTCCATGGAGATGAGCTGGTAGAGATGTGAGTCGTTCATGAACCATATCGACCCCGACGGGCTCTGGCTGATGGCTTTGATGACCGTCACGGGGATGGCGAACTGTTTGTTGAGGGGGGATCCTTTGATGCCTTTCAGAATCATGGACTCCGGTTTGCTGAAAAGCCCTTCGGGGGTGGAGAGCCACATGCGGTTGTGGTCATCCGCAAAGACGGCATAGCAGTGGTCTTTCAGCAGGCGGGACACTTTTCCTTCTTTGGTCAGCAGGTAGAGGCCGGCGGGGGAGGCGAAGAAATAACGGCTGCGGGAGGTGTCCTCCGTCATGGCGTTGATGTTGGCGGGCAGGGAGGGGTAAAGCTCCTGTATCCGCTGCACGGAGCCGTCGCTGTTCAGTTTATAGATCCCTTCGTTGCTCAGCAGCCATTTGCCGTTATCCCTGTCGATATATATTTTGTTGAACGAGACATCCTTCATGATCCGTGACACCACGGAGTCTTCGTAGATCACGGACACCCCTTTGGAGGTGGCCAGGTAGATGAAGCCGTCGCGGTCCTGCCGGATGTCCGAGATGGTGTTGTCGCTAAGCCCTTTTCTCACGTCGAAGACTTCCATCTCGCGGCCGTTGTAACGTACGGCGCCCGAGTTGGTGGCGAACCACATGTATCCTTTCCGGTCCTGCAGGATGGCCGTGACGTCCTCCTGGGGCAGGCCGTTTTCCACACTGAAAAGGATATAGGGCAGCTTGCCGGTCTGAAAGCGTTCGTAGTAGCTCTGCAGGAAGTCCTGCGGGTTGACGAAGGTGTTTCCCCGCTGCACCCTGCTGAGCACATTGAGCAGGCCTTTGGTCTTCGATTCGGCCAGGAACTTACGCACCTCCTCTTCCAGTGCCGGCTGGTCTTTGCGCAGGGCCCAGCACACGTCGTTGCGGCCTACGGTGAGGCGGGGTGTCAGCTGCGGATAAAGAAAAGCGTTGTCTATGATGGTGTAGTCGGCTTTTTTGCTAACCACATCGCGAATGAATTTTCCGGTGGAGCCGGCGTAGTAGAAACTGTCCACGCCGTGGTTCAGCAGCCACTCTTCGTAGCTGGTGCCGCGGCCGGTCACCCCGCGCAGTTTTTTCAGGTCGGCCATGCTGTGCACCTCTGTTTCGGGGCGTGTCAGCACCACATCTTCGGTGGCATATACGGGGATAAGATCCACCTTTGTCTTGCGCCACGGCAAAGGGGCCATCATATCGCAGGCGATGTCGAAGTAGTGGAATATCTCGGGGGTATAAGCGCTGTCTTTGACGATGCGGCCGCGGCTGTCCTCCCAGTATTTGGCGAAGGTGGGCACCAGCACGAACTCCATCTGCACGCCCAGGTAGTCGGCGAACTCTTCGGCCAGCGCCTGCATGAACTGTTTGGTGTTGCCTTTGTGGTAGATAAAATCGCGGTCGCGCAGGGCCACGACGATCTTTTTTGATTTCAGGATCTCCTCCAGGTCGCGGTGGTAGGGCTGTATGGGGGTGTGGGGGTTGATGTTCTCCACGAAGACCGAATATTTCTCGCCGAACTTGTCGTAGAAGATGCGGTTGAGAACGCCGTTGTTGGTGATGGCGCGGAAGAAATTCTCCACCTCGTCTTTCAGCTTGTTTCCTTTTTCCACGGCCCAGGCCGAGTTGGTGATCTTACTGATGGGGAAGACGATCTCCACCATGTCGGGGTGTTCCTTGTGGAAGAGGAGGGCGTCGTCGGCGTCGAGGATGGCACCGTCGGCCCGGCCGTCCAGCACCATGTTCTTCGAGTCGTCGGTGGTGGCGGTTTTGAGCATGATGATCCCTCCGCCGATCTTGTCGTTGACGGCCGTCAGGTGGGTGACGAAGCTGGTGCCGTCCATGAGGGCTATCTTCATGCCTTTCAGCCCGTCGAGGTCGCGGGGCACCTTGTCGTTTTTTCGTACCACCAGCAGCTCGGCCGACTGGAGGGTCTCGGCAAAGTCAAACAGCCGTTTGCGCCAGTCGAGGACTGAGATGGTGCTGCAGACGATGTCGGCTTTGCGGAAGACATCGGGCGTGAAATGATACTCCGGGTTGGTCTCCAGGTCGGGAGGACGGACGCCGTCATGGCTGAACAGCTCGTCCCAGTCGATGATCACCTCCACCAGATCCAGGTTCAGAAAACGGGCGAACTCATAAGCCAGGGGGTAGTTGATGGTGTTGACGTCGGTATGTTCGAAGGCCACGTACAGCTTGCCGCTGCGTTTGATCTCCTCCAGGGTACGTGCGGAGGCATGCAGGCCGGGCAGGGCAAGGAGCAGCACGGACAAGGGGATCAGAAGAGAGACAGACCTGAAAGGATGAAAAAAGGATATGGTTTTCCTCAGGAAGTTGGCGATGTGTTGCATTATTTGATTCTTTTTCCCGTTTTTCAAAGTATCTTTGCAAAAGATGTAGCAATTTATTTCCTTTTTATGGAAGAACAAAATTTAAGGAAGATATTTATCAACATGATGCGGAGGCCGGGCCGTAAGAAGACGCGGACGGTGCATGTCGGCGGGGTGCCGCTGGGCGGCGGTTATCCCGTGCGGATACAGTCGATGGCAACCAGTCCCACCACGGATACGGAGGCGTGTGTGGAGGAGGGCATACGGATCATACGTGCCGGCGCCGATTATCTCCGTTATACGGCGCAGAGCACTGCCGAAGCGGAGAACCTGGCCAACATAAGGGAGCGGCTGCGGCAAAAAGGGTATGACACTCCCGTTATTGCGGATGTGCATTTCAACCCGAAGGTTGCGGAAACAGCCGCCCGCATTGTAGAAAAAGTGCGTATCAACCCGGGCAACTTTACCCGTTTCCTGCCGGCAGGTGAAGGGTGGGATGAAAAAAAGACGGCGGCTTTTTATCAGGATCAGATCCGGGAGCGGCTGGTGCCGCTGCTGAATATATGCAAAAAGCACGGTACGGCTTTGCGGCTGGGAGTGAACCACGGCTCTCTTGCGCGGAGGATCCTGGAGAAGTACGGCGACACGCCCCGGGGCATGGTGGTGTCGGCGATGGAGTACCTGCGTGTCTGTCGTGCGGAGGGTTTTCATGAGGTGGTCCTCTCGATGAAGTCCAGCAACACCCGCGTGATGGTGCATGCTTACCGTTTGCTGGCGGCTGCTATGGCTGCGGAAGGCGATCTGTATCCCCTGCATCTGGGGGTCACCGAGGCGGGCGAGGGCGAAGACGGACGCATCCGGTCGGCCACAGGCATCGGCGCGTTGCTGGCCGACGGCCTGGGCGACACCATCCGCGTGTCACTGACGGAACCCTCCGAGCAGGAGATCCCCGTGGCACGGCATCTGGTGTCGTACTGTTTGCCAAAAGATAAAGAGAAGGCAGTGCAGGAGGTCCCGGACTCTTTTGACCCGTTTGCTTACAGGCCCCTGGAAAAAGATCCGGGGGTGGCCGGTTTTCCAAAAGAGACCGTGGTGGTAGCCGGGGACGGGGAGGCTTTCGGGCAGGCACCGTCACCCGATCTGGTGGCCGGGGAAAGGCCGGAGCCGTTGCTGGTGACCCGGGAGGGGGAGACCTTCCCTTTCATTATGGTTCCGGCAGGTGAGGAAGGGGTGCGGAAGTTATTGAGCCATAAAGAAAAGGAGGAGAATGCCGTCGTGGTGGCCGAAGCCGGCGGGAGTGACTCTGCCGTGCAGTTGCGAGACTTTTTTTTCCGTTTGCATCAACAAGGGATTCGTCTGCCGGTAATCCTGAAAAAAACATACCGCAGCAGAACGAAGGAGCAGTTCTGGATCGAGGCGGCTGCTGACATGGGTCCGGTGTTTCTGGAGGGTTTCGGCAACGGTCTGTGGCTGGAATATAAGGCAGAATGCAAAAACGGAGAAGAGTTGGATGCAGAAATGGCGGTGGAAACAGCCTTCGGCATTTTGCAGGCGGCGCGGGTGCGATCGTTCCGCCCCGAGTATATCTCCTGTCCCTCCTGCGGACGCACCCTCTTCGACATACAAAAGGTGACGGCGGAGATACGCCGCCGTACGCTCCACCTGAAAGGCATTAAGATTGCCGTAATGGGATGTATCGTCAACGGCCCGGGCGAGATGGCCGACGCCGACTACGGCTATGTAGGGTCGGGGAAAGACCGTATCACCCTCTACCGGAACCGGGAAATCGTGAAACGCAACGTGCCGGCACGGGATGCCGTGGAGGAGCTGATCCGGCTGATCAAAGAAAACGGTGACTGGGAAGAAGGTTGAAGGTTGAATGTTGAAGGATGAAGTTTGTTCGCCGATCAACATTCGCCGATCAACGTTCAAAATGGTTTGAACCCGATGATCTCACGCACCTCGCGGATGGTTTTTGAGGCGCTGGCGCGGGCTTTTTCGGCGCCTGTGTTTACCACCTTACGGAGGTATTCGTTGTCGTGATATATCTCCTCCACTCTTTCGCGTATGGGGCCGGTGAAGGCGATGATGTCTTCGGCCAGTTGTTTTTTCATGTCGCCGTAGCGTATCTCACAGCGGTTGTACAGCTTCCGGAAATGTTGTACGGTGGAGGGGTCGGAGACCACCTCCATGAGGGTGAAGAGATTGCGAACCGGCTCGCTCATCTCCTGGTTCTCCTGGGTGGGGCCGCTGTCGGTGACGGCGCGCATCACCTTTTTGCGGATCACGGCGGGGTCGTCTTTCAGGTAGATGGCGTTGCCTTCGCTTTTGCCCATCTTGCCGCTGCCGTCGAGGCCGGGGATCTTGATGAGCTGTTTGCCGAAGTTGAAAGCGACGGGCTCGGGAAAATAATCCACGCCGTACATGGTGTTGAAACGCCGCGCAAAGCGCCGGGTCATCTCGAGGTTCTGTTCCTGGTCTTTGCCCACCGGCACCTTGGTGGCTTTGTGGATGATGATGTCGGCGGCCATCAGCACGGGATAGGTGAGCAGGCCGGCGTTCACATTGTCGGGCTGGCTGCGTACCTTTTCCTTGAAGGTGGTGGTGCGTGTCAGCTCGCCGATGTAAGCATTCATGTTGAGCAGGAGATACAGCTCGGTGACCTCCGGCACGTCGCTTTGCAGGAAGACCGTGGCCACCTCCGGGTCGATGCCGCAGGCCAGGTACTCGGAGAGGATCTGCCTGACGCTGTCGTGCAGGTTCTTCGGCGTGGGATGGGTCGTCAGGGAATGATAGTCGGCAATGAAAAAGTAACAGTTGTACTCATGCTGCATTTTCAGATAATTGGCCACCGCCCCGAAGTAATTGCCCAGATGCAGGTTTCCCGTAGATCGTATTCCGCTGACTACCGTTTCCATAAGTGTGAAATTAATTTTTTGCAAAACTATAAAAAATATTGGTACTGGGTGCTCCACCTTCGCTGCCCTTCGATACAATCCCGCTGCGCGGGATCAATCAGGGACCAGCTTCGGTGGACACAGTGGGTGCTGGGTGCTGGGAGGAGAATTATGAGAGAGAAGGTCATTGCGAGTTCCCATACTTTTGCCTTTTGCCTTCAAACTTTTGCCTTATCATTCTACCAAAAAATCTTACCTTTGCACTG
>CAZYPI010000118.1:0-8533 GCA_964649335.1 uncultured Rikenellaceae bacterium
CCGGAGCGTAGTTTTTCCGGGATCCAGTTGCGGCCCTTGATTTTTCTTTGGTTACCCGTCCGAACAGATGACCTGTTCATCCGGGCGGGCTTTCTTTGTATCAAGACAAAGGAAAGTAACCGGGGTCCGGGGCAGAGCCCCGGGAGTGACTGCTTCCGCCCCTTCGGGGCTGTAGTTTACTCTTTCACCTCTTACCCGGTTTCTCTTTCATTCAATCATTCAATCATTCAATCATTCAATCATTCAATCTCTCTCCCCTCTCATCTCTCATTTCTCATCACTCTTCTTCGTTTTTCTTTGCTTTGTCCCACAGGGCTTCCATCTCCGGCAGGGACATGTCAGGCAGTTTTCTCCCGGCTTCCCGTGCCCGGTTTTCCACTTCGGTGAAACGTCTGACGAACTTGGCATTGCTGCGTTCCAGGGCGATCTCCGGGTCCACACCGTACAAGCGCGCGGCATTGATCACTGAGAAAAGCAGATCCCCGAACTCCGTTTCCAGTTTTTCTTTGTCCTGCGGGTTTTTGTTGTCTGCCGCCTGTTCCTTCACCTCTTCGATCTCTTCATCAATTTTTTTCCACACCTCTTCCCGTTTTTCCCAGTCGAAGCCGATGCCACTCACTTTTTCCTGTATGCGCAGAGCTTTGATCATGGCAGGCAGCGAGGAGGGCACGCCGGACAGTACGGAATGGTTTTTATTGTTTTTCTCTTTCAGTTTTAGGTGTTCCCAGTTTTCGAGCACCTGGGCGGCGGTGTCGGCCTGTACCTCGCCATACACGTGCGGATGCCGGTAGATCAGTTTTTCACAGAGGGTGTTGATGAGCTCTGCCAGGGTAAAGGCATTCTCCTCCTGTCCCAGTTTGGCGTAGAAAACGATGTGCAGCAGCAGGTCGCCGGTTTCGATTTTGATCTCCTCCATATCTTTCTTGACGATGGCTTCGGCCAGCTCATACACTTCTTCGATGGTCAGTTTGCGCAGGCTCTCGAAGGTCTGTTCGCGGTCCCACGGGCATTTTTCCCGCAGGTCGTCCATAATATGTACCAGCCGGTCAAAGGCCTGCAGATAATCGGGGAGGTTCTGATTGTTGTTCATGGATGTGGATGTCGTTATTTATTGAATTTTACACGTATGGACGAGTTGATGTCCAGTCCCAGCAATTCGCCTGCGTTGCCGTGGTAGATGGCTATCTCGAGCAGGTTGAGCGAGTTGAACAGGGCCAGGATATCTCCGGAGGGGGTCTCGTAATAGTGCCGGTTGAGGCGGGTGATGCGGTAGAGGCTGCTGCCCGTGCCGGGCAGTATCTCGAAAGGGCGGCCGTTGCCGACCCGGTCGAAGGTCTCGCGGGTGATGTTGGTGATGGCATTGCCGTAAGAGTCGATGTGGATGACCAGGCCGGTGATGATATCTTCTTCGATGGCGGCCCGCACCGGATGGGTCGTTTTCAGCTCTCCGGCGGACCGGCCAAACTCTTTGGGTTTTTTCCCCGAAGCCAGGGCACAGGCCACCGGCACAAAACGGTCGAGCACGGGAAAAAGGCTTTCCTCTTCCGCAGTTACGCGGAACACCTCTTCCGGCCCGTCGGGGAAAAGCAGCCCGGCAAGGCCGGAGTCGGCGAGGAGGAAATAATGCCCGCCATGGCGGATGATCAGAAAACCCTCTTTGTGTTCGGCCTGGATGCTGATAATATGAACCGTGCCCTTCGGGAAATGATCCCAGGTATTGCGCAGGATGAAAGCAGCCCTTTGCTGATGAAACGGCGGGATGTTGTGGGCTATATCGACAATGAGCGCCTGGGGACACAGGGAAAGGATCTTGCCCTTTACGGCGCCGGCATAGTAATCCGTTTGGTGCCAGTCGGTAGTCAGTGTAATGATGCTCATCCCTGCAAAAAGTAACAAAAATATAGTAACTTCCTGAAAAAATACCCTTATTTTGCAAAGCAAAAGTAATAATTCTCTGAAACCTGTATGAAAGAAAAGACGATATATTTGGAAGGGATCGATCCTGTGATGTTTTACGGGGTCCATAACATCGCTATGGAGCAGATCAGCCGTGCCTTTCCCAAGCTCAAGATCATCCCCCGCGGCAATGAGATCAGGGTGGTGGGAGAGCCCCGGGAGATAGAGGCCTTTGAGGCGAAGATACGGGAGATACTGGATTTCATACATCATCACAATACGATCAGCGGAGAAGAGCTGAGTGATCTGCTGGATACGACCTATGCCGCCGGTAAGGGCAGGCAGGATCCGGAGGATACGATCATCTACGGTGTGGACGGCCAGCCCATCAAAGCCCGCACGGTCAACCAGGCGCGCCTGGTGAAGGAGGCTTCCCGCAACGACCTGATCCTGGCCATCGGCCCCGCCGGCACGGGCAAAACCTATACGGCCATTGCCCTGGCGGTGCGCGCCCTGAAAAACAAACAGGTGCGCCGCATCGTACTGACACGCCCGGCGGTGGAGGCAGGCGAGCACCTGGGCTTCCTGCCCGGCGATGTGCGCGACAAGCTGGACCCGTACCTGCAACCCCTCTATGATGCCCTGCGGGATATGGTGCCTTTCAAAAAGCTGAGCACCTATCTCGAGGATGAGACCATACAGATCGCTCCGCTGGCCTTCATGCGGGGACGTACCCTCGAAAACGCCTTCGTGATCCTCGACGAGGGCCAGAACGCCACCGTCAACCAGCTGAAGATGTTCCTCACACGCATGGGCATGAACTCCAAATTCATCGTCACCGGCGACGTGACCCAGATAGACCTCCCCCGGAAAAGAAACTCCGGACTGCTGCAGGCCATGAATATCCTGGAAGGGATTGCAGGAATATCCATTGTGCAGTTCGGACAGGAAGACATCGTCCGCCATCCCCTGGTGAAGGATATCGTGGATGCCTATGACAAGGAGAACAAACAGGAGAAGGATGCGGAAGACGGGGAGGCGAGAGAAACGGATATGGATGATTAACCCAAATATTTTGAGTATGGTAAAAAACAATGCTTTGCTGAAAACGAATTTTTCTTTTGAGGGGATGACCTCGCGCTATTTCGGGAAAGTGAGGGATGTATATACTATCCGGGATAAATACCTGGTGATGGTGGTCACCGACCGCATTTCGGCTTTTGATGTGATCCTGCCCGAAGGGATCCCGTATAAAGGACAGGTGCTGAACCGGATTGCCGTGAAGTTCCTGGATGCCACGGCGGATATTGTCCCGAACTGGAAAATCTCCTCCCCCCATCCCAACGTCACGCTGGGCTACAGGGCCGAGCCGTATATGGTGGAGATGGTGGTGCGCGGATACCTGACCGGCCATGCCTGGCGGGAGTACAGGGCCGGAAAGCGAGAGCTCTGCGGGGTGTCGCTGCCGGAAAGGATGAAAGAACACCAGCGCTTCCCAGAGCCCATCATCACGCCCACCACCAAGGCCGAGACCGGTCACGATGAGGATATATCCAAAGAAGAGATCATTCGCAGCGGCCTGGTGCCGGCCGAAGAATATGAAGAGCTGGAACGCCTTTCGCTGGCCCTCTTTCGGCGGGGGACGGAGATGGCGGCCGAAAAAGGACTGATCCTGGTGGATACCAAATATGAGTTTGGAAAACGGGACGGGGAGATCATCCTCATTGACGAGATACATACCCCCGACTCATCGCGCTATTTTTATGCCGACGGCTACGAGGAGCGCCTGGCCAAAGGCGAACCGCAACGGCAACTGTCGAAGGAGTTTGTCAGGGAGTGGCTGATAGAAATGGGCTTCCGGGGAAAAGAAGGCCAGCAGGTGCCGGAGATGACACCCGAATTTGTGGAGCAGGTGTCGCAGCGCTATATCGAACTGTTTGAGAAGATCACCGGAGAACGCTTTGAAAAAGGAAATCTGGATAACCTGGAAGAAGAGATATTCCGGAGCGTGGAAGAAGAGATGAAAGGAAGGTTGAAGGATGAAGGTTGATTGTTGAACAATAGAAACAATAGAAACAACAGAAATAACAGAAACTACATCTCCATAACTTTCCTGATCCTTTTCTCCAGTTCATCATGCTGGGTGAAGGGTAGTGAGGCGAAAAGTTTTTTCTGTCTTACCTCTTCGAGGCTTTCTGCGTCGCCGGGGCGGAAGTGGAGTTGCTTGTCGGGCACTCCGAGCATCAGGGGCATCTCCTCGAAGACAAAACCGTATATGTAGCGGATCAGTGTATCGCGGTGATCTGTCATTCCCAGGGTCTCAATGGCTTTTTCGAACTGTGTGGACCCGGCAAAGCCGCGTTCTCCCTTGTAGTACTGGTCTTTACGTTTGTGAAACTCCTCGATCTGTACCGGGTCGAGTACGCGTGCCATGTCGAGGGCAAACTCCATGAAACGATGAAAGAGATAGTCGGTCAGGTCTTTGCTGCCGTTGCCCTCGTAAGCCAGGAGGGCGGCGCTGTGGTGCCAGCGCCGTTGCATTTTGATCAGGCGGTACCGTTCGCGGGCGGGGTCCCACCATTGCCGTGCCTGCTCCAGATAGTTGGCGGCCTGGCGGCGGTCGTCCTGCTCACGGTAGAAATCGGCCAGGCGGATGAGATGGTAATAAGTATCTCCTGAAGAGGGATGGTCCTGCAGAAATTTTTCCAGGTATTCTATGGCCTTGCCGGTGCCTTCCACCTCCAGCAGCTCGGCCATGGTGATGTGGACATTCAGAAAATAGGGGTCGGTTTGCGGCAGGCGGCGGATCAGATCCTGAAACCATGCATAAGACTGTTCGTAAGACAGCTCCGGGTCCTTTTTCATGTAAGGGACCAGCTTATACACACAGGTTACCAGCGCCGTGTTCTTCTCGTTGAGATAATGTTCCGCCAGTTCCTGCAGAAACAACACCGCCTCATGGTACCCTTTGTTGCGCCGTATGGCGGTGGCCCGGATCATCAGTTGATGCACATCGGCATGCGGGATTTTCTTCGGGGTTTTGACCGGTGCGGCGGCAGGACCTAGATCCAGCACCGGATCGGTTGGAACAGAAGATTTTCCCCTTTTGCTTCTGTTCTCAAACCATTTTTTTAAGAATGACAGCATGATCAGATCCTTTAAACGGTAGCTGAAAAATGATTTTTTGAAAGTACGAAATTTCCGCCGGAAATTCAAGGACAAATCCTTTCCCGTCCGTAAAAAAATCATCTACGTAGCTCCCTACGTAGGTAAGGATTTGATGTATCCGGTTGCCATGTCCCGTCTGTGATTCCGGGCTTCGGCTGGGGAAGGTTTTCCCGCAAATCCCGCAGATGAACGCAGAAACATGAGGAAAGATGAAACTGGAAGCTCGATTGTCGAACCATAGGAACTATAGGAACAACAGGAACTCTATTCCTCTTTTCATGTGCCGGTGGTATAATCCAGATAATCCAGCAGCAGGGGGATCTCGTCGGGGTCGATACCGTTTTTCAGGAGCCAGGGTTTGTCGGCCTCGAAAGAAGTGAGGAAGTTACGGAACGATTCGAACCCTTTTTTGATGGCGGCTTCATACAGGCGGATGGCTTCGGGGCGGTTGTCCAGGGCCCATTCCACATGGCCGGCATTCAGGTAATCATGCCGTGTAGGTTCTTTTTCCAGGATCTTCCGGTAATATTTCCGGGCATCTTCCGTCCGGCCCAGGGCAAAATAACACCATGCGATGGGCCGCCATATTTTTATAGAGTCGGGCTGATGGTATTCCACCTTGAAATAATATTTCAGTGCCTGGTTGAAGTTTTCCATATCCAGGTAACAATGGCCTATGGATGCCTGGATATACATGTTTTCAGGGTCGTTTTTTTCGGCCCGTCGGTAGTACTTCAGGGCTTCTTCCGGTTTTTTCAGTGCCCGGTAGCAATAAGCGATCTTTTTGGTGAGCCATTTTTTGTTGGCATCATAGAGCTCGGCCTGTTTGTAATGTTCCAGCGCTTCGTCAAAACGCCGCAGTTTCTGGCAGGCATACCCCATTTTTTCCAGGATCTCATAGGAAGGAGTTTCCTGTTTTTCGGACAGGGACCGGAAGATATCCAGGGCTTCCTCATAGCGGTCGTGGTCGAAGAAGTATGCCCCGATGATCTCTTTCATATTATTTCCATGGACCAGTTTTCCGAAAAACCGGCAGTTGTACAGGTCCAGAGGCCTGCTGAACAGATCGTCGAACTCCCGGCGGAACGGGTACAGTTTGAAAAAACGGTACAGATCCTGGATATATCTTGTGTAGATAATCTTTGTTTTCTGGCCCGGTTTCAGCATGCCGTCCTCTTCGTTCATCTCTTTCATACCCTCCAGCTCGGCGTTGAACAGATTGACGATGATTTTTTTCTGTGCCGCCGGCATGATGCGCAGGTTCATGCAGAATGAGTATTTGTCGGAATTGCAGATAAAGGGGGTTTGATACAGTCCTTCGACAAAGGCGTTCCTGTCGAACTCATTTTCTTCCCCTGCCAGCGATTCGTCAATGACCGGATTGTCGGGATGAAACGGCATGAACCAGTTCATCAGCTCTTCAAAAAAACTGAAATTTTTCAGGTGGGCAAAAGCGGACATGAATACATCGGCTCCTTCCATCTGCAACTTTGAGAATTCCTCCATTTTCTCATACAGGCTTTCCGACCCTTTGAAAACCTTAGACCAATCCGGGTTTTTATCTTCCAGAAAATCGTCCGGGATCAGTTCGTCCAGTTTTAGTTTTTCCTGCAGGTTGGGTCCCAGTTTGGTTATTTCCGGGATGATCTCTTCTTTTAGTTTTTTGGTGAGCTGTTCCGTTTCTTTCGAGCGGATGATCTGCAGGGTGATGGCCTCGATATCCTGTTCCATATTTTTCTGTTCTCCCAGTCCGGCCAGTATCTCTTCGAGTTCCGGGTAGATGGGCAGGATGTCGTCATACAGGTAAAAAGCCAGCACCATGCCGGTGAGGCTGCGTTCACGCACCTCCTCTTCCTGGTCGAGGAAATAGCGGTGCAGCATGACGATCTTTGCCGGATCGAAATACCTGAGCAGTGAGAGGGTGATGGCGCTGACGAAGAGCGACCGTTCGTGCCAGGCAAACTTCCGGTGGTCAAGGGTGAGGCTCACCAGCTCGCGGGCTGCCTCATTGTATTCGTCTGTGAGCCAGAGGTAATGGAAGATATTCCTGATGACCTCATGGTGTTTCCTGTACTCGCCGGGAAGGGGCGAGTTCAGCCCGTAATCTCCGGCCAGCAGCTCCTGCAGGTCCTGATAAAACCAGAGGTCCTCCAGGGTGTTGATGTATTCGCTGCCGCTGAGGCGCTGCCGCATGACAAAGTCTTGTTTCAGCACGGAGGTCTGGCGGGTGGTGTCTTTCTCGAGGATCTTCCCGCGTGTGCTGTTGTTCAGTTGCAGAATGGAACGGCGCAGGTGATTGTATATCTTCATCCTTTCCGGATCGTTGATCCCTTCCATGGTGTATTTCAACATGCTCTCATAAGTAGTGTTCAGGTTCTCGAGGGTGGTAACCATCTCGCCCAGGCGGGTTTCCATGACCATTTCCCGCAGTTCTTCCAGCGCCTTTTTCAGGCGCTGCCCGGCCACCAGTTTGTTGATCCTTCGGTATCTCCGGTTGATTTCCTGCGTGTTCATATTGTTCGTATAAAAATTTGATCTTCCTGATTACCTGTTGATGACGGCAAAATCCGTTCCATGAATGCTTATTGACGTTTTGTCATGATAGGGCTTTCTTCCCCCTTCATCCATCATCCTTCGAGCTTACTCTCCTCCCCATCCTCCGTTGGAGGTGTTGATGCCGTCGGCATGGTCCACGCCGCCGAAGGTGTAGAGGTGGCGTCCCAGGATATCCAGGTCGGTGGCCGGGACGGGAAAATGCAGGGGAGTGCCTTTCTGCAGCATGTCCCTGCGCCGCATGTCGAAGAAGGCGATACCGGCGCCGGTAAGCATGAGTTCGAGGTCTCTTTCGTAAAAGATGGCTCTGAGAACATCCGCGGCGGGGGTGAGGGCATCCAGCGGGGGGAGGTGGCCCCGGGAGGTGCGGGTTCCGTCATTGATGAGAGGGATGGCCTCGGCGGTGCGGTTCAGATGCACCAGGGCCTCTGCCATGATCAGTTCGTTCTCGGTGGCGGTGAACTCGGGTACACTGCCCGTCAGGTCGGTGATCCAGTCATCATACAGCTTGTTGCGGTAAAAAGAGTTAAGATAAAAAGGGGGTTGTATGGTTTTGGGCGGATCCCAGGCAAAATAGCTGTGTGCCCTGGCATCGTCACTCTGCAGCAGGGAGCTGTCGGGGGCCTGGCCGTCCGGCGTGTCCCACGAGCTGTTGTCGGCAGGCCAGCGGGCCGGAAAATGGTTGTCCATCATGTTGATAATGCGCAGGTCCACCCTGCCCCAGAAGGTGGAAGCGGCATATTCACGGTATTCGTCTTTCCATTTGTCATTGTCCGTTACCGGTGCAAGGTCGGCGGTGATGCCGCCCGAAGCATAATCGTATATACGCTGCCAGTCGGCCTGTTCGTTTTCCAATCCGTTGCGGGGAGCCGAGACCAGGATCCTGGCGGCATAGGAGGAGGCAAGACGGGACAGG
>CAZYPI010000119.1:0-8521 GCA_964649335.1 uncultured Rikenellaceae bacterium
CAATCAACCAATCAACCAATCCTCCAATCCCTCCTCCGTATAACGCTGTCAGGAACCGGCTTCGCCGGCACGCTGACAGGTTTCATCATCGCTCATCACTTGAT
This sequence comes from uncultured Rikenellaceae bacterium, assembly GCA_964649335.1. GTDB lineage: Bacteria > Bacteroidota > Bacteroidia > Bacteroidales > VadinHA17 > DRPN01. The sequence goes on from CAZYPI010000119.1 coordinate 105, forward strand.
TATGGCTCTTTGCCCTTTGCTCTATGCCCTTTGCCCTCTGCTCATCCAATCACCCAATCACCCAATCAACCAATCAACCAATCCCACCCCCGCGTAACGCTGTCAGGAACCGGCTTCGCCGCCACACTGACAGGTTGTCCCATCGCTCAGCCAATCCCTCCTTTTGTCTTTTTACTTTTATCTTTTGTCTTACAAACCTCGTTCCCACCCCTTTCCCCTGAAAGGATAACTGAAGATGCCTGCCAGGGCTGTTCCCGTGATGTAAAAAGGATAAAAAAGCTGGGCGAACGGGAAAAGCCACAACAGTTTTCTTCTCCGGTAGAAGGAGGTGACGCTGTGCAGCAGCAGAAAATCGGGAATACTTTTTAAAATATATAGCATCAGTGTCCACAGCCACCATGCCGCCACAAAGAATCCTGCCACGACGGAAGCGGTGAGGGAAAGGTTGATAAGAAAGACCGTTGCGGCGGCCAGCAGGGTGTCGCGGTCGCGGTAGGCGGGGCCTTTGGAGGCCCAGCGGCTGCGCTGCCGGAAGAAGGCGGCCACGCCGCCCCTGTCCGTGACGGTCACGGTGGCCCGGCGCGACTTCACGAAGGTGACGGCTCCGGGATCGGCTTGCTTTACCGCATGCAGCAGGAAGACATCGTCGCCGCTTTGTATCTCTTTACGCAACGGGTCGGGGTTGACGGTGAGCAGTTCTTTTTCGTATGCCATGCTGGCGCCGCTGCAATAGAGGGGGTGCCCTGTGCCGGCAGCGCCGGCGCCGGCGCCCGTCAGACTGTACATCTCCAGCTCGCGCAGCATTGAGAACACTCCTTTTCCCGGGGGGGCCGTTACCGGCCCGGCCAGCAGGCGGGCACCGGTGCGCCGGCGGCAGGCCATCATCACGCTGATCCAGTCCGGCGCCGGCCGGGCATCGGCGTCGGTGGTGAAAAGGAGAGGAGCCGTGGCGGCCCCGGCTGCCGTGAGGAGCGCTTCTTTCTTGCCCCGGCCCCGGCTGCGGAGGGCCTTTATCCGGCGGTCCTGTTCCGTTGCCTGCCGGATGAGCTCACCGGTACGGTCGGTGGAGTGATCATCTACCAGGATGATCTCCGTCAGGGCCGCCGGATAGCGCTGCCGGCACAGGGCATCGATCAGCGCCGGCAGGTTTTTCTCCTCGTTGTGACAGGCGACGATGACAGCCACTTTTTCCTGAGGATCCTTACACTCCTCTTCACAAGAAGGCAGGCGCCTCCATCCTGCCAGAAACAGCAGGATCATGCCGGCATAAAACAGAGCGATCGACAGGGTGAATGCAGCCGGCAGGGAGTGGCAGGAGAAGATACGGATTATTTCATCCATTCGTACAGGGCATAGTGGTCGCCGTTCATCTGAAGCTTCTCATATACCCGGCGGGCACGCATATTGGTCTTGTCCACATACAAACGGATTCCCGTCACGGTATCGTCAGCCTCCACCATCGCCTTGATGTGCAGATACATGGTTTTGAAAACGCCCTGCCTCCTTACTTGGGGTTTCACATACACCGACTGGATCCAGTACACGGTGGCGTTGCGCCAGTCGCTCCACTCATAGGTGATCAGCAGCGAAGCCACCACCTCCCCGTCCATTTCGGCCACAAAATATTTCCCCAGTGCCGGTTTGGCGAAGACGCGTTTTACGCCGGCCACCACGGTGGTTTTGTCGAGCTGCAGGTTCTCGGTTTCGCGGGCCATGGCCATCTGGAAAACGGCGATGGTCTCAAAATCCAGCGGGTCGGCAGGTCTGACGGTGATCATGATATAACGGGTTTAGTATTCGTCCCAGGCCAGGATACTGATTTCTTTGGGCTCGTATTTACAGAAAGCCAGGATAAAAGCACTGGCCAGCCGGGCGTTGGTGATGAGGGGGATGTTGAAGTCCACGGCACTGCGGCGGATCATGTAATCGTTGTCGAGCTCCCCTTTGGTGAGGTTCTTCGGGATGTTGACCACCAGGTCCACCTCTCTGCTGCGGATCAGGTCGAGGGTGTTGGGATGCTTGTCCTCGTCGGGCCAGTGGGCCAGTTTTGTCTTGATGCCGTACTGGTCGTAAAATTTCTTTGTGCCGCGGGTGGCATAGAGGGTGTAACCTTTTTCGATCAGGGCCCGGGCACTGTTGATCATCTCCACTTTCGAACGGGCCGGGCCGGTAGAGAGGAGGATTTTCTTCTGCGGGATGTGGTATCCCACCGACAGCATGGCTTTCAGGATGCCCTCGTAGAAATCGTCGCCGATGCAGCCCACTTCGCCCGTGGAGGACATATCCACCCCCAGCACGGGGTCGGCCAGTTGCAGACGCGAGAAAGAAAACTGGGGCGCTTTGACGCCCACATATTCCAGGTCGAAGATAGATTTGGAGAGGGGCTCTGCCTCTTCGCCCAGCATCACGCGCGTGGCCAGGTCGATGAGGTTGACCTTGAGGACTTTGGAGACAAAAGGCATGCTCCTGGAGGCCCGCAGGTTGCATTCGATCACTTTGATCTGGTTGTCGCGGGCCAGGAACTGTATGTTGAACGGCCCGGTGATTTGCAGCTCACTTGCGATCTGGCGGGTGATGTGCTTGATGCGGCGGATGGTCTCCAGATAGATCTTCTGCGGAGGGAAGACCATGGTGGCATCGCCGGAGTGGACCCCGGCAAACTCCACATGCTCGGAGATGGCATAGGCGAGCAGCACCCCCTCGCGTGCCACGGCGTCGATCTCTATCTCTTTGGCCTCCTGGATGAACTCGGTGACCACCACCGGATACTGTTTCGACACCTCGGCGGCCAGCTTGAGAAAATGCTCCAGCTCCTCCCGGTTGGACACTACGTTCATCGCCGCGCCCGAGAGCACATAAGAAGGCCGTATCAGCACGGGGAAACCGATCCTGTCCACGAACTCATGGATGTCGCTCATGCTGGTGAGCTCCTGCCACTGCGGCTGGTCCACGCCGAGGGTGTCGAGCATGGAGGAGAACTTATGCCTGTTCTCGGCCCGGTCGATAGAGACGGGGGAGGTGCCCAGCACATGAACGTTGCGATGGTGCAGGCGCATGGCCAGGTTGTTGGGGATCTGGCCGCCGGTGGAGACGATGACCCCATAGGGCTGCTCCAGGTCGATGATGTCCAGGGTGCGCTCCAGCGATAGCTCGTCAAAGTAAAGACGGTCGGAGATGTCATAGTCGGTGCTCACCGTCTCGGGGTTGTAGTTGATGATGACCGAACGGTATCCCTTCTCTTCGACGGTGTGCAGGGCGCTGACACCGCACCAGTCGAACTCGACACTGCTGCCGATGCGGTAGGCACCCGACCCCAGGACGATCACCGATTTCCGGTCGTCATAAAAGGTGATGTCATGTTCGCGGGCACTGTACGTGAGATAAAGATAGTTGGTCATGGCCGGATATTCGGCGGCCAGGGTGTCTATCTGTTTGACATACGGGACAATGTTGCGCTTTTTGCGGTGGTCACGTATCTGCAGAAGCGCCTCCTCCATCTTTTCCGATGGGGGATCCAGGACAAAACGGGCGATCTGAAAGTCGGAAAAGCCCTGGATCTTGGCTTCGCGCAGCTTGTCGTCATCCAGCCTGTCCGGCGAAGAGACCTCCTCCAGCTCCTTTTTCAGGCGGATGATGTTTTCCAGCTTATAGAGAAACCATTTGTCTATTTTGGTGAGATCGTGGATGCGATCTACGGAGAGCCCCTGCTCAAAAGCTTCGGCGATGACGAAGATACGCATGTCGGTGGGCTCGGCCAGCTCCTTTTCCACATCGTCAAAGCGGAGGTGGTTGCCCACAAAACCGTGCATCCCCTGGCCGATCATGCGCAGTCCTTTCTGGATGGCTTCCTCGAAAGTGCGCCCTATGGACATCACCTCCCCCACACTCTTCATGCTGCTGCCGATATGGTGGGAGACCCCTTCGAACTTGTTGAGGTCCCAGCGCGGGATCTTGCAGACGATATAGTCGAGGGCCGGCTCAAAAAAGGCGGTGGTGGTTTTGGTGACGGCATTTTTCAACTGGTGCAGGCCGTAGCCCACAGCCAGTTTGGCCGCCACAAAAGCCAGAGGATAACCGGTGGCTTTCGAGGCCAGCGCACTGGACCGCGACAGACGGGCGTTCACCTCGATGACCCGGTAGTCCTCCGAGTCGGGATCCAGCGCATACTGGATGTTGCACTCGCCGACGATGCCGATATGGCGGATCACCTGTATGGAAAGAGCCCGCAGCTTGTGATATTCACTGTTGGTGAGCGTCTGCGACGGAGCCACGACAATGCTCTCCCCCGTGTGGATGCCCAGCGGGTCGAAGTTCTCCATGTTACAGACCGTGATGCAGTTGTCAAAACGGTCGCGTACCACCTCATACTCCACCTCTTTCCATCCTTTCAGCGACTCTTCCACCAGGATCTGGCCGGTGTAGGAAAAAGCTTTGGATGCCTGTTCCCGCAACTCCTCCTCGCTGTTGCAAAAAGCACTGCCCTGGCCGCCCAGGGTGAACGCCGCCCGTATGATCACCGGATAACCCAGTTGCCGGCCCGCGGCCAGAGCATCCTCCAGTCCGGTGACGGCAATACTGCGCGGCGTCTTCACATCGATCTCCTGCAACTTGTTCACAAAAAACTCCCGGTCCTCGGTGTCCATGATCGCCCGGATGGGCGTGCCCAGCACCTGAACACCGTATTTTTCCAGAGTACCCTGTTTAAATAATTCAATGCCGCAGTTCAGGGCCGTCTGCCCGCCGAAAGAGAGCAGGATGCCGTCCGGCTGTTCCTTTTGGATCACCCGCTCCACAAAAAAAGGTGTGACCGGAAGAAAATAAATGCGGTCGGCAATTTTTTCCGATGTCTGTACCGTCGCAATGTTCGGATTGATCAGGATGGTGCGGATCCCCTCTTCGCGCAAAGCTTTCAAGGCCTGCGACCCTGAATAGTCGAATTCACCCGCCTCACCGATCTTCAGGGCCCCCGACCCCAGTAAAAGTACCTTCTTTAATGATGTTTTTCCCACGTGAGTTGTTTTTCCCGTTTAATTCTTTTCCGTTGTTTTCCGTTGCCCTGCTGCCTCTGCAGCCACACTTTCTTCTTCTTTTCCCGGCAAAGATACGCAGGGCAGAAAAAAACCGGGCGAAAAATAATGCAAAAATTTGTTTTGTTAAAATAAAATTGTATAAATTTGCATCGAAATTACATATTTATGCATTATGAATGATAAGAACACCCGTTTATATCTGATCCGGCAGATGATCAGGGATCAGGAGATCTTCACGCAGGAGCAGTTGCTGGAGATGCTGGAAGAGAAAGGCTATCATGTTACGCAGGCGACCCTGTCGAGGGATCTGAAGTTTCTGAGGGCGGGTAAGATTCCGTTCCGTGACGGGCGGTACAAGTATGTTTTGGATGAGACGGCCCGTTTGGATCCGGAGGCAGACAACCGGCCCTCGTCGGGGCAGGGTTTTATCTCGCTGGAGTTTGCCCAGCAGCTGGTGTTGATCAAAACGCTGCCCGGTTATGCCAACATGCTGGCCATTGCCATTGACCGGGCCAGGCGTTATGAGCTGGCCGGGACGATCGCCGGTGACGACACCATCCTGGTCATCCCCCGAGACGGGGTGAGCCATGAGGCGGTGAGGAAAGCGCTGCAGTGGATCTTTCCGGATGTTGCCGACAAGATTGCCCGCTCCTGACAGGTACCCGATTATGAATATTTATTAAATCCTAACATTTATAATTTTTTATCAACATGAAGAAACAGAGAATTGTACTGGCGTACAGTGGAGGTCTGGACACATCCGTGATACTGAAATGGCTCATAGACCGTAAGAATGAAGTGATCGCTTACGTTGCGGATGTGGGACAGGAAGATGATTTTGATGAAGTACGGAAAAAAGCCCTGGGCATCGGGGCCAGTGAGGTGATCGTGGATGACCTGAAGAGGGAGTTTGTGACCGATTTCATTTTTCCGGCGATACGTGCCAATGCCATTTATGAGAGCCGTTATCTGCTGGGTACGGCCCTGGCACGGCCCCTGATAGCCAAGAGGATGATTGAGGCTGCCAACAAAATGGAGGCCGGCGTGGTCTCCCACGGCGCCACCGGCAAGGGCAACGACCAGGTGCGTTTCGAGCTCTCTTTTTATGCGCTGAACCCGAAGATACGCATTTTCTCACCCTGGAAAGACGCCGAGTTCCTGAAAAATTTCCGCGGCCGTCCCGACTTGATCAGATATGCTGAGAAGGCAGGCATCCCGGTTAAGGCGACCCGCGAACGGCCTTACAGTGAAGACGATAACCTGATGCACATCAGCCACGAAGCAGGCATCCTGGAAGACCCGGCCCTGAAAGCGGACATGAAGGTCTTTTCCAAGATCACCCATCCTTTTCATGCGCCTGACGAACCGGAGAGCATCGTGGTGGAGTTTAAGGACGGGACTCCTGTATCCGTACTCAATAAAGAAGACGGTACCGAAAAAACCGACCCGCTGGAATTGTATATGTACATGAACAGCCTGGGGTCAAAACATGGGATCGGCCTGCTGGATATGGTGGAGAACCGTTTTGTGGGGATCAAATCCCGGGGTATTTACGAGACCCCCGGCGCGGAGATCCTCTTCAAAGCCCACCAGGATATCGAAGGGATCGCCATGGACCGCGAGGTGATGCGGCTGCGCAACATGCTGACACCCAAATTCGCCGAGCTGGTCTATTACGGCTTCTGGTTCAGCCCCGAGATGGACTTCCTGATGGCGGCTATCAAAAAAAGCCAGGAGCTGATCGACGGAAAGGTGTACCTTACCTTATACAAAGGAAACGTGCTGATCGACGGCCGGGAGTCACCCAGCTCACTCTACAACCAGGATCTTTCCAGCATGGACATCGAAGGAGGGTTCGACCAGAAAGACAGCGAGGGCTTTATCAAGATCAATGCCATCCGCCTGATGGCCCACCATGCCATCGTCAGCAGACAGTACAAAAATCATATCTATAGTATATGATAAAACATAACTGCCGGAGTTACTTAAAACTTAATTTATATCGGACATTAATAAAAACGTATGGAATACAAAATAGCGATTCTGGGCGGCGGGAACATAGGCAGTGCCATGGCCGAAGGGCTTCTCGGAAAAGAGGCACTGACCCCTGCACAACTCACCGTGACACGGCGAAGAGTCCATTTGCTGGATGCTCTGGCAGCCAGGGGGGTGGCCGTCACCTCCGACAATAAAGAGGCGGCCGGACGGTCGGACATTATCATCCTGGCGGTGCGGCCGCGGCAACTGAAACCCCTGCTCGAAGAGATCGTTCCCGTGCTGGAGGCCTCCAGGCATATCCTGGTGTCGGTGGTGACAGGTATCTCCATCCACGAGATAGAAACCGTGACGGGCAGCGAGGTGCCCGTGGTGCGCGCCATGCCCAATACGGCGGTGGCCGTCGGCGAGTCGATGACCGGCCTGGCCGGCAACCACCACGGACTGGAGCGTCTGGCCGGCGTGAAAGAGCTGTTCGACAGCATCGGCCGCACCTATGTCATCGACGAAAACCTGATGTCGGCCGCCACCATCCTCAACGCCTGCAGCATCGCTTATTTTCTGCGGGTCATCCGGGCCGTGTCGCAGGGAGGCATACAGATCGGCTTTCATGCCACGGAGGCCCAGCTCATCGCCTCGCAGGTGGCCCGGGGCGCCGCCGAACTGTTGCTCGACTCGGGTATCCACCCCGAGGAGGAGATAGATAAGGTGACCACCCCGCGTGGCGTGACCATCGCCGGGCTCAACGAGATGGAACACCACGGACTGAGCTCGGCGCTGATCCACGGCATTGTCGCCTCTTTCAAAGAAATAGAAAAACTGAAATAATGCAGAAAATCTGGGATAAAAATGTGCCGCTCGACCGGGCTGTCGAACAGTTTACCATAGGCAACGACGCCCTGCTCGACCTCCGGCTGGCATCCTATGATATCCTCGGCTCCATCGCCCATGTGAAGATGCTGAAGAAAACAGGACTGATTACGGCCGGCGACGGCGATAAGCTGGTTACCGAACTGCAGTTTCTCTACCGGAAGGCGCTCTCGGGCGACTTTGTCATCGGGGCAGGTGTGGAAGATGTGCATTCGCAGGTGGAAAAGATCCTGACGGAGCGGCTCGGAGAGACCGGTAAGAAAGTGCATACGGCCCGTTCGAGAAACGACCAGATCCTGCTGGATATACGTCTCTTCACCCGCGACAGGCTGGCGGCAATACGCAGGGAGATGCTTGCGCTGTTTGACCGTTTGCTGCTGTCGGCAGAGAAGTACCGGGATTTTCTGATGCCCGGCTATACCCATCTGCAGGTGGCCATGCCCTCCTCTTTCGGCCTGTGGTTCGCCTCTTTTGCCGAGAGTCTCTCTGACGACCTGCTGCTGCTGAACGGGGTGTACCGGA
>CAZYPI010000120.1:0-8499 GCA_964649335.1 uncultured Rikenellaceae bacterium
CCATTCTTGCGGAATGTATGATATGACCTATTGATCCTGTCCGGAACGTCCCAGTTTGGTTACTATATCCAGCAGTTCATTCAGCTTTTCTTCCAGCACCTCATAGGAGAAATATTTTTTACCCAAGTGGAAATTAAACTCGGCGATCTCGCGGTTCAACTTTTCGTCATAAATGACTTCTCGCATTTGCTCCACTTTCTCGTCCGTAAGGTTATTGTCTTCGAGCATGACAACTTTAAATCCTTTGCTGCCGATATCGGGCCAGAAAACGGGTTTGTAATTGTTTACAAATATCGGACGTTTTGCCAGGACCGCTTCCACAAAAGCGTTGCCGAAGCCCTCGTAAGTGCTGAAATAGGTGCAGGCGGTGGCGTTGGCATAAGCATCCGAAAGGGAGTATTTTCCTTCGCCGCTGCTGCCGGTCAAACCCTTGTTATGGATCAGGTGGGAGGCAAAAACGACCTGGTCACTTACCTTTAATTGATGTATCAGATTGATCAGTTCGTTGTAATAAATGCTGCCGGCATCATCTTTGTAATCCCCCGTGATGACCAGCTTGATATTCTTATCGCCGAGACGGTGCACCAGTTCGATGGCTACTTCTATTCCTTTCCGGCGGACGATCCGGGTCACCTGGAACAACAGTTTATTATCGGCACTCAGCCCGAGATCACGGGGCAGGTTTTTGTTATGATCGTCCGGCACCCCGAACTTCATGTTGAAATCCATAACATTGGGAACAACGATGGAATCCCGGTTGTATTTTTTCTTAAGGGTTTCCTTGGCCGGGGTGTTGATCACGGCGTGGAAAGAATTGGGCAGACGCAGGGGAAAGGTTTGTTCGACGATTTTATTGATGGCTTCATGAGGCGAAACATACCGGTTCCCCCTTTCCCAGGCAAAATCATGGTCGTGGGTGATGGTGGGGATACCCAGTTTTTCAATGGCAATGGCTATGCCGCGTCCCATTTCCAAATGGGCGGGCAGGGCCGAAGCATTCTCGGAAATCACCACATCGATCTGTTTATCATGTACCCACTCTATGATCTTATCGGCGATGATATTGGAGTAAAGATTGATATGTTCCAGCAACTCGTCGATGTTGGCATCGGGATGAAAAAAAGCTTTTTTCTGTCCCCAGTAGCTCTCGGGGGAGAAAAAGGACATTTCCACCACCAAAGTGTCGTGTTCGGGATCAAAATTCCAGTTCTGAAACTGGCCTGAGATAATGAAAACTTCATGACCCATACGTTTCAGTACTTCGATCCATTTTTCAGTTTCCAGGGCTACCCCATCCACGCCCCCGATGCGGCCGATAATAATCCCAATACGCATAGTTCTTTGTTTTGTTTATTTTAAGATAAACGTGGAAGATCCGATTTTATGGCCCTCCAGGAACAATATCACCGTATATTGTCCCGGGATCAGAGAACCGTCGTTGTCCCAGTAAATGCACATGTCTATATCCTTGTTGAGGTATTCCACACTTCGTTTGGCGGAATAGGCAAGGGGCTGTCCTTCCACTTCGATGACATTCGTCGTGTCCGGTCCGGCCAGGACAATGCTGTCGGGGCGCTGTATCCGCAAATACACGGTCTTTTCGCCGGCTTCGGCAATAGGATTTTCACGCAACGTAAAACAAGTCCTGAGCTTAAAAATCTTCCCGATCTTATTTTTTTCTTTTCCCCGTTTGTTCAGGGGTGTCACCACAATATTCTTGGCCGGGATCACCGATGCGATCTTCACCTTGCCGCTCAGTTCTTCTTTTTCTTTTTCCAGCTTTTGTTTGTTCTTTTCAACAGTCTGTAAACGGGTACTGATCTGCAGGTTCTCTTCTTTCAGCATTTTGTTGCGTGTGTTCAGCGAGTCGATCTGACGGATATAGCTTTTCATGATCTCGCGCAACGTGCCTATCTCCTTTTTATAAAGCTTGATCTTTTGTGCATTGGAGGCCTGAAGCCGCAACAGGTATTTGATGCGGTTTTTCTCCAGCTGGATCTGTTTGTACAGCGTATCATTGGAGGTCTTCAGGGTATCGTATTGATACATCATGTTTTCCAACTGATGGGTCAGTGAATCTTTTTCAGCCGTTAAAACCTCCTCCATCTCTGCCATGGCGGATTTCTGGTGGTAATACTTGTATATCAGGCCACTTAAAGCGGCAGCCAGAAGAACAATTAAAATAGTCAGAACGATGATACCGCCCTTTTTGGGTTTTTCTTCCCTGACTCCGGTTATTGGTGTATTTGTTTTGTTTGGTTCCATAACAGATAGAATTATAGCGAATTATTTTAGCAGCTTGTTTCTGATATTTTCCACTTCGGTAGAAATATCCCGAAGTTGTTTTTCTGTCATGCTGCCCTGTATGGCATCATATTTTTGCTGAAGAGGTGTGAGGATGCGGATCAGACCATTGATGTCGGAATTGTTTTTATTTTCTTCCAGAACATCCATTAGCTTAGAAAGGGATTTTTTCTGATCAAAGATGATTTTCACCAGTTTATAATTGTTGAAAGCATTGTCGGAGACATGGGTGGTAAGATAAAGAGCCTCAATCCATCCGCCGGCAACCATAAGCAGGGCAAGGTTTCCCCTTCCATCCGTGTTGAGCTGGTTGTAGCTCTTAAACAAAGCCCCCGACAAAATATTGACAAGCGTATCCTTATTGTCGAGGTTGTTACTGATGCGTTTGAACAAACTCTCATTGTAAACGGACTTAAGATCGAGGTCTTCACCGAGTTTTTTGATGACATCCAGATAGTTTATGATATCCTGACGCATGTTGTAAATACTGGCATAGCCCAGATCAGCTCCGTATATGCCCAACGCAAGTGCCTTGCTTTTCAGAGACAGGTACTGATTTATGTTTTCCGGAGGATTGCTGATGCCGATAATATAGCTGATCCCGATATCCTGGAGCATTTGTACCACTTCGTACGAGGTGGGAAGAGGATAAATAAAAGATTTGACCTCTGTTTTAATACGTGTTTTCTGTACTTCCTCCGTCGTATTGACCGCGTTGGTTTGGGTTTTGCGGTTTTTACAGCCCGTAAAAGAAATAATGATCGTTAAGAGAGCCGGAATTAACAGGGTCAGGAAACTTCTTGTTTTCATTTTTTGGTTGTTTAAACGTTCGTAATATTAATAACTATTTATTTAATGCAAGATTACGCAAAGAAAAAATAATTTCTTTTATTTTTTCAATATCTTCCTTCGAATAATAAATTTCATCACCGGAAGAAGAGATGGTTTTCTTTTCTTTGTCTATCTCGAAATGATCCGTTTTGAAAGAAATCTTTGTTTTGTTGAGGTATTTATTCAATACGAATAAACGCCGGTAGAGGTAAGCTACACTGGTATCCCCGTAATAGTTTTTCATGGTGGAAAGCAGATAATCCAGTGAATATTTTTGTTCAATGATCTTTTTGATGACGGTGGGATCATTATCATCCATCAGGTCGTGGGCGGCAATGTACATGGCCTCGATCCAAGCCCCGGCAGCAATCAGATAAGCCAGGTTGCCCTGGTCTTCATTCAGCAGGAACCGGTTGACATGATTGAAAGCCTCCAGAGTGATCTGGACAAGGGAGTCGGGATTGGAAATATTGAGATCCAAGCGTTTGGTAAGTGTCCGGATATATTCAGAAGGGATGCCCAGTTTTTCGGATAGTTGCAATACCTTGCCGAGGTATTTTGCCGCATCGACCGAACGGAACAAATGGGCATAACTGAAATCGGCACCGTAAATGCCCAGGTTAACGGCAATCTGGGCTGTGGTGTTCAGTGCAGGCAGATGATCCAGCGGGCTTAAAATGTCCGGGTTGTAAGAGATGTTTTTCCGGTTGAAAATATCCGATACCTCCGCCGGGGAATAAATGCCGTAATAAATGGTCTGGTGGTCGGGTTCCCGGGAGGTTTCCGGCTGCCGGGTTAGGGTGTCGGAGAGATCGAAACTGAGGGTGTCGGTGAACAGGTTTTCTTCACGGCCGTTGTGCCGGCATGCTGTCGATAAGATCATCAGGGAGAGGATAGATATCCCCAAAGAAAAACCGCGTCTGTTGATATGTCTGTTACTGTGACGGTGCATAAAACAGACCAAAGATAAAAAACTTTTACGGTTGGATGGTCCGGGGACCGATGGCCAGTGAGATTTTCTTTTTCAGGTCATTCAGGTTCTTGAATTTTTTTATCAGGACATCTTCCTGATTATGATCTCCGTTTTCCTGGGCTTTTTTCAGCTCTTCGGATGTCTCACGCATGATATGTTCAATTTTCGATTTTTTGAAGGAAAGAACGGTTTTGGGAATGATCTGGGAAAGCTTCATCTCCTCGGTTTCCGGAAAGTTTTCGTAACGGTTCCAGATCTTGCTGATCTGGTAATGGTCGGAAATAAGACCCGCCACCACCGTACTGATCTCTTTTTTATGATGATTGACAAAATGTTTTTTAACATCCACTATGGGGTTTTGCTGAAACAACCTGACATATTCCTCATAGATCTCCCGGAACAAAGGGTCGGCTAACTGCAGTTCGTCTTCTTTCAGGTCTTCAATGATATATTCTGCCACGAGTTTGCTCTCCCTGCGGGGTTTGGTGGCTGTGGTGATCTCTTTTGAACCGTAACGCAGCAACAGACGGATCAGTTGTTTTTCATATTCTGTTTCCGTGTTTTCTTTTTCATACTCCTGCCGGGGCCGGGAAACGGGGTGCCTGACAGTATCTTCCCGGGGTTGCCGGAAACGCTGTTTTTTTTCGGCTTTCCTGCGGCGGATCTTGTTGATCTCAAAATAGAGGATATCCTCATTTACATCCAGCAGCGTGCTGCATTCTTTCAGATATACCGAGCGGGTGATATTATCGGGGATGACAGCTATGGAACTGACAATGTTCTGGATCATGCGGGCCCTGGCGACCGGGTCTTTTTGAGCTTCCCGTGCCAGCAGGCGTGTTTTGAAATGAATAAAGTCCTCTTCGTTTTTTTTCAGGTATTCCGCCAGCTCCGTAGCACTGTGCTTTTTGGCAAAAGAATCAGGATCTTCTCCTTCGGGAAGCAACAACACCCTGACATTCATCCCTTCTTCCAGGATCAGGTCTATACCGCGCAACGAAGCCGTCACACCGGCCGGGTCGCCGTCATACAGGATCGTGATATTTTTTGTGAACCTCTTGATCAGCCGGATCTGGTCCTGTGTCAGCGAAGTGCCGGAGGAGGCCACCACATTTTCTATGCCGTTCTGATGCAGTGACAACACGTCGGTATATCCTTCCACAAGATAACACCGGTCGGAAGAGAGGATGGATTTGCGTGCCTGATATATGCCGTAAACGATTTTGCTCTTGTGATAAATGGGCGATTCGGGAGAGTTAACGTATTTGGCCGTTTTTTCTTCCTTTTTTAATACCCTGCCGCCAAAACCCTGGATCCTCCCGGAAAGACTGTGGATGGGGAAAATAACCCGGCCGGCAAAACGGTCACGCAAACGGGTACCGTATTCTATGGAAAGACCCGTCTTGAGAAGATACTCTTTCTTATATCCGGCCTTCAGGGCTGCCCTGGAAAACTCATCCGTTTTTCCCGGACAATAGCCGATGTCAAATTTTTTCAGGATCTCCTGTATAAAACCCCGCTCCTTGAAGTAGGTGAGCCCGATGGATATCCCTTCCAGGTTGTTGTAGAGATTGTCGATGAAAAAATTTTTGGCAAACTCGGTAACCGTAAAGAGACTCTCCGTTTCATGCTGTTCACGCCGCTCCTCTTCCGTCAGTTCCCTTTCTTCGATCTCAATGTTGTATTTTTTGGCCAGATAACGCAAGGCCTCCGGATAACTGAGGTGCTCATATTCCATGATGAAATTCACCACATTGCCCCCGCGGCCGCAACCGAAACATTTGTAAATGCCCTTGGAAGGAGATACCGTGAAAGAAGGAGTTTTTTCATTGTGAAAAGGACACAGGCCGAGAAAGTTCACACCCCGCTTTTTCAGCGATACAAAATCCCCGATCACATCGACAATGTCTGCCGTGTCAAAGATTCTCGATATGGTGGAAGGATCAATCATTTTTGGAAATTCTCCGCGAAAAGCAACTACGAAATTACAGAAATTTTACCGGATATCGACGGATTATTAAAAAACAATTGGTATCTTGTTGTTAGAAAAAAAAGGAAAACTGGGCGATGAGGATAATATACAGTGTATCAATATAATACCATATTATAAGAAACCTTGAAATTTATAGGCATGAAACATCTTGTGGTATTGACCGGTGCGGGGATGAGTGCGGAAAGCGGGATAAAAACTTTGTGCCTTCGGCCATGAGTTCTTAGATATTGCTTTTGGGCCACCAAGTCACAAAGGCACCAAGATTCACTAAGATTTATACTTCCTGTGTTAAATATTGCTTGGTGTTCCTTGGGGTCTTGGGGCCTTGGTGGCTAAATCTACATACAGCAAAAGAGCTTTGTTTCACAACAATCGGTATAGAGGCATTTTTAATTTAACTAACTCATTACCGGTATATGGGTCAGGAGTTCTGAAGTGATCAATAAGCAAACGCCAGGGTGAAAATACTGATCTCTGCGCCGGGAGCCCTGAGCAGGGCGATGCTGCATGCTTCTATGGTGGAGCCCGTGGTGATCACATCATCCACCAGCAGCAAATGTTTGTCCCTGTATTTTTCAGGGTCGCGCAGGCCGAAGATCCCTTCGACATTTTTCCAGCGGCTGTATCTGCTCCTGAGCGTCTGGGAAGGATTGAAAACCTTCCGGTAGAGATTATTATGATCCACGGGTTTTTCCAGCACCGCTGAAATACCTTTCCCGATCCATTCGCTCTGGTTGTATCCCCTGATCTTTTGCTTGCGTCTGTGTAACGGGACCGGAACAATGAAATCAATTCCGGCGAAAGCCCCTGTATCCTTGAGATATTGCCCTGCCAGCAACCCGGCTTCGTATCCCAGCTCTTTGTTGTCATGATATTTGATGTCGTGGATCAGCCTGCGTGCTTTGTTTCCCCTCTCAAAAAAAAGATAGGAAGTGGCCAGACGAAAAGGAACCCTCCCCCAAAACGTCCGGGCTACCGGATTATCCTTCATGTCCCTGAATTGTGTTTCCGGAAGATCGGCCAGACAACGGCTGCAGATCATCTTTTCATTTTCCACCAATACCTCCCCGCATAACGGACAGACCCGGGGAAAAAGCAGATCGCCAAGCATTCCGAAATATGAAACCAACCGTTCCAGAAGAAAAAGATTTTTGTTTTCAAATAAATCCCCTAAATTTAAATTAAATTTCTCTTTGTTAATGAACATATGTTCATTATATTTGTAAAAAGTTTTTATTATGTCACCAAGGCCAAGAAAGAACCGAAATATCGGAAGGCCCCCGGGGATTCTGGGTTTTTATCCATTTGGAAAGAGAGTCTGGGGGAAGCGGGATCCTGTGGTGATCTTGTTTGAAGAGTGGGAAGCATTAAAGCTGATGGATTATGATAATTTATCACAATTGGAGGCTGCCCGTGCCATGAATGTTTCCCGTCCGACGCTGACCCGGATATATGATCAGGTGAGAAAAAAGCTTGCCCGGGCATTTGTCGAGGGGCGTGAGATAAAAATTGAAGGAGGATTTGTGGGGTTTGAAAAGGAGTGGTACAGATGCAGGAGTTGTCATGCCGTTTTTTCGCTTGATCACGGAGAAGAAAAAAAATGTCCTGAATGCGGATCTACAGACATCTTCAATTTGAATGAATCGGTCAGGGACTGGCAGTACATGCGCGGGAAAGATCGGTGGAGGGGCGGGATGGCCGAATATTGTGTTTGTCCCTCCTGTGGGACAAAAGTGAAACATGAATTCGGAAGGCCCTGCAATACATATATTTGTCCGGATTGCGGAAACCATATGGTACGGGCATAAAAACCGGCGGCCGTAGTTTATTTTGAACCGGTAAAGGGTAATAAAATTCTGAAAAGATGAAACAAAAAAAGATAAGAAAAGTAGCGGTTCCGGTAGTGAACGGAAAACTTTGTGAACATTTCGGTAAAAGTGAGCTTTTTTACCTTTTTGAAATAAAAAACAACAGAATCACCGGCAGGAAAACCCTCAAACCTCCGCCGCATGATAACGGGGTCTATCCCAGGTGGCTGGCAGAAGAAGGGGTGACGGATGTCATCACGGGAGGAATCGGACAAAAAGCCATTGATATTTTTTTGGAGGCCGGGATCAATGTGTTTGACGGGGCTCCCGTAGATAATCCGGAAAATCTTGTGCGGGATCTGCTGGAGGGAAAACTGGAGTCGTTCGGAAATTACTGCGACCATTGATACACGGCTTTGCAGGTTTCAAAAAGAGAGGGTATGGAATGATTATGAATCGGATACCCGCAGTGAGCAGGCTGCGTTTTTACTGGCAAAAAAAGGATTCGGAAGGATTTTTGTTTTAAGGGGAGGGATATCCGGCTGGATAGGGGTATAAGACCGACAGGAAAAAGATCAGAAAGAAAACTT
>CAZYPI010000121.1:0-8397 GCA_964649335.1 uncultured Rikenellaceae bacterium
GATGATGGTCCCGCCGGTCTCACTGTATTGTGTATGCTGCCACGGCCACAACAGATTCAGAGAGCCGATGACAAAACCCGTCAGCAGGGCAATGGTTGCATTACGATAGTTTTTCAGGATCCAGGAGAGGAACCGGGAAAAACCGATCAGACCCACCAGCGAACCTACACCTACCGGAAGAAGGATGGAAAAGTCCATATTATTGATACCATCCACGAATATCAGGGTATAGTTACCCATCAACACCAGCACAAAGGATCCCGACAGCCCGGGCAGCATCATACTGCACACGGCCACCACGCCGCAAAGCAGCAGATACCAGGTGTTGTCATTGGGCGTGGCCGGGGAGAAGAGGGATATACCTGCCGCGATCAGCACTCCGATGATCATGGAAACAATGGCCCCGGTATTCCATTTCTCCACCGTTTTTCCTACAAAATAGATGGACGCCAGGATCAGACCGAAAAAATAAGCCCAGGTATAAACCGGATAATACTTGAACGTATATCCGAGTATCTTTGCCAGGACAATGATGCTGGTTAATACCCCGACAAAAACAACCGTCAGAAACCAGAAATCGGTATGCTTCAGGAACCCTTTCAGGTCTCCCTTCAGCAACAGCCGCACGGCTTTTACATCAAACGAACGGAAAGCATGAATGAAACGTTCATAGATCCCCGTGATCAGGGCAATGGTCCCGCCGGAGACGCCCGGGATAATATTGCCGATACCCATAGCAATGCCCTTCAGAAACAAAACGATATATTCATGCCATCTCACGGTTTCTCTCTTTTTTTACAAAATAATTTTAACCTCACCCGGGCAGCATCTCCGGGCAAACATCCTAAAAAAAAACGGCTGCCGTCCCAGTTATTTCAGCCGCATATCTTCGGGCAGAAAGCGGTAGAAGGTATCTCCCCTCAGGCCGAGGCGCAGGGCTTCGAGGGAGATCACCTCATTGGGGGCGATGTTTCCCACGTTTACATTGGCACCGAGCAGTTTAATGAACCAGGCCTGCTGGGCTTTGTTGGGAGCTTCCCAGATCACATTGTTTATATCGACATGCTGGATGATATCATCTATCAGGCTGCGGTTGGCCGAGCCGTCTTTGTGGTAAAGACCGATAGTACCGCTTTCGCGGGCTTCGCCGATGACCTTCCACGAACCGGCTTCCAGCTCCGACTTCATATATCCCACCCACACCGAGTCGGGGATGGGTATATCGGTGGTCTTGGCTCCCACCTCCGAGAGCACCGTCACCTGCTCCGAGAGCTTACTGATATATTCCAGCTTTTTGTCATGAGGTAGTACGATCGATCCGTCCGACACCTCGGCATACTCCATGCCGAAGAGATCCAGGTATTTTCTGTATTCATCAAAAGCGCCCCGGATCACAAAAGCCTCGAACATGGTGCCGCCGAAATTAACCTTAAATCCGGCATCCTTGTATATTTTCAGTTTTTCTTTCAGACCGGGAGTGATCAGCGATGTTCCGAAACCCAGCTTCAGCAGGTCGATATAATCGCCGGAGATTTGGACCATATCTTCCGCTTCACGCAGCGAGAGCCCCTTATCCATAACCATGGTCAGACCGCTCTCACGGGGTTTGGCCGTACGTCCGGGCAAATAGGACAGTTGATAGTTCATTTTATCGGGTTTTTAATTGTTGGATTATTTCATACACCGCCGGTACCTCCTCCAGGGAAGGAAAATATTTTAAAAACGAATCCAGCTTATCCGGGGCTGCCTTCCAGGCTTTGAGGATACTCTCTTTCCCTTCCTTGTTTTTTCCTGCCAGAAAATGCACGGCACTCTGCAAATAAAGCAATTCGGGATCAGCAGGAAGATAAGACAGCGCTCTCTTCAGAACCACCTCAAAATGCCTCTCCTCTGCCAGATCCAACAACAGCAACAGGTATTCCATCCAGTAAGACACATTCTCCGGCACCAGGGCCGTGAGGGTATCCAGCACCTCTATCTCTTTTTCTACGGTACCGGTATGTTGATAGATATGATAGAGCAAATACCAGAACCCGGCGTCTTTACTGTCACGTTCCAGCGCCTTGAGGCACCAGCCCTCCGCCTCTTTCCAGTTATCACGCATGACATATAATTCGGCGATCAGGAAATAAGGCAAGGCATTGTCCGCATTTTCTTCCACCGCCAGCTTATACCAGCTCAGGGCACGGCTATACTCGCCCGTTTCCCGGTAACAAGTCCCCAGGTTGATCATCCCCTCCACATCATGGGGCGACAGGGAGACATAGCTCCGGTATTCTGTGACCGCTTCCCGGAAACGGCTCATATGCATCAGAGTACGGCCTTTATAGAACAAACCCTCCGGGTTATCATCCTGTATGGCCAACAGAAATTCGAAAGCATCCAGCGCTTCGTCATACCTTTCCAGTTTCAGGCAGAGCCGTCCCATGTTGCCCCAGGCCGTCACGTCAAAAGGCTCTTCTTCCAGAAAATCACGGTACACGCCCAGGGCCTCTTCATCCCTGCCCAGTTGCTGGTAGATGAAAGCCATATCAAACAATACAGACACATCCTCCGGGTTGTCCCGGTAAGCCCTTTGCATGTATATGAGGGCCTCCTCGTACATCCCGGCTATCTCCAGCTCATTGCCTATCTGATAAGCAATGTCTCCCGTGATCTCCTCACCCAGGATGAGGGCGGTGTCAAAGTCCTGAAAAGCTTCCTTTTTACGGCCCAGGTGGATACCGGCCAGCCCCCGCAGCAGGAACGCCTCATAATTGTTGGGGTCCAGGTGTACCAGCAGGTTCAGGATATCCCAGGCCTGTTCATACTTCTCCAGCGAGATCAGCAGGTCGGCCTTTTTCAGGCGTATAACGACAGACCCCGGATGCTGATGCAGCGCCAGCCGGATCACCTGACCGGCTTTTTCCAGCTGGCCTTTGTCCATATAAGTGTTGATGACCTCCTCATAATCCGACACATCCATAAAACGGAACGTGCCTTCCCTGCGCATCTTCTCAAAACGGCGGACCAGACTGTCGCCTCTCTCGTTCCACAAAAAACCTTCCGACTCTTCTTTCATAATTCACACAAATCTGCTGCAAAGTTATAATATTTCCGTTGCAATGGTTCAAAAACTTCGTCCATTCCGTCCATTACCGGAAAATCTCCTTTTTGGCAGCCAGTAAAGTGTTTTTCAGGAGGGATACGATGGTCATGGGCCCGACACCTCCCGGCACGGGGGTGATAAAACTGCTTTTGGGGGCTACCGTTTCAAAATCCACATCCCCCCACAGCTTCCATCCCGATTTGGTCTTATCCGAAGGAAGGCGCGTTATCCCCACATCAATGACCACAGCCCCTTCTTTCACCATCTCTCCGGTCAGGAAACGGGCTTTTCCCAGGGCGGCAATGATGATATCCGCCTGCCGCGTCATCGCCGCCAGGTCACGCGTGCGGCTGTGACACACCGTCACCGTACAGTTGCCGGGGTACTCCTTGCGGGCCAACAGGATGCTCATGGGCTTGCCGACAATGTTGCTGCGGCCGATCACCACACAATGCTTTCCTTCGGTTTCGATATGATAGCGCCGTATCAGCTCGAGGATACCCGCCGGCGTGGCGGAGATATAGGCAGGCAGACCGATCACCAGCCGGCCCACATTGACCGGATGAAAACCGTCCACATCTTTTTCGGGGGCAATGGTCTCGATGACTTTCTGCTCGTCAATATGAGCGGGAAGAGGCAACTGAACAATCAGCCCGTCCACGGAACCGTTCTCATTGATCTCCCGCACTTTCCCCAGCAGCTCTTCCTCGGTGACGGTATCCTCCAGGCGGATCACCGAAGAATCAAAGCCCACCTCGCGGCAGGCCCTTTCCTTAGCCGCCACATAGGTCTCGCTGGCACCGTCATGACCCACCAGAATGGCCGCCAGATGAGGGATCTTTTCATGGCGCGACCGCATGCGGTCCACCTCTTCCTTAATCTCCCGGCGTATCTCCGCCGCCGTGGCTTTGCCGTCAATCAAAGTGTACATGACCAAATACTTTATAAACTGTTAAGAATCTCTCAAACATAAAATTTTTTTCAGGAAGAAAAGAGGGTTCTGCCGGGAAATTATTAACAAAGATACCAACAGGGGAAGGTTGAAGGTTAAAGCTCGAAGCTCGAAGGATGAATAAAGGATCAAGAAACAAGAATCAAGATACAAGTACCAAGCACCCAGCACCCAGCACCCAGTACCCAGTACCCAGTACCCAGCACCAAGCACCCAGCACCCAGTACCCAGTAGCATAAATGCTACAGCACCTGCATCAGCCACAGGATGAGCGGCAGGGTGAGGATACTCAGCAGGGTGGTTACAAAGACATTTTTCATGGCCAGCACATCATCGCTCCCGAACTCTCGTGCCAGGATCACCACATTGGCCATGCAGGGCATGGCCGTTTCGAGCACCAGCACCGAGAAAGCCGTTTCCGTCAGGGGGATATGCAGGAAACGTACCAGCAGGCCCACTGCCAGGATCAGCAACAGCGGCACCAGCAGCAACCGGTTGAAAGAGAGCAGCAACACCTTGGGATAACGCAAAAAATCCCGGGGCGTAAGCACCGACAGGAGGATACCTATATAGATCATCGAAAGATAGATCGTGGTATCCCCCAGCTTGCCGAAGGTATCCGTGAACACAGCAGGCAGGCGTAAGTGAAAGGCAGCCATGACCAGTCCCGCCAGGAAAGCCACCGTGTTCGGGTTCCACAGTTTTTTCAGCGACTCTCTCCACGAGACACTTCCCCGCCGGCTCAGGAGGAATACTCCCAGGGTCCAGAGCAGGGTGCTGGACACCAGATGATACAAGGTGGCATAGAGAATGCCCTTACCACCCGGAAACAGGGCATCCATCAGGGGAAAACCGAGAAAGACAATATTCCCGAACAGACTGTGAGCGATGAACACACCGGTTTCTTCTTTCCTGAAACGAAACAGACGCACCGTCAGCAGGGCCACAACCCCCATCAGCAGGAAAGCCAGGTACACCAGGAGAAAATACCACAGACTGTTCACCAGCAAGGCCCGGTCGAAACGGAGCCCGGAGAGTTTGGTAAATATCAGCAGGGGAAGGGTAAGCTTGAAGATCAGCTGTGACAAACCGTCTTTTATGCCGATGGAAATCAACCGCACCCTCACCGCCGTAAACCCCACAGCAATGAGAATGGCGAGGATCAGGATCTGGTATATCACGATGTGTTCAGCCATGATCTAAACCTGTTCAACGGAATAAATGCCTTTTCCCACGGCGAAGATAAGGAATCCCGCCCATATTATTTTTACGGCATAATAATTATTAATTTCGCACGGTGCAAAAAACAGAAAGTTGATCAGAGATATTGCTGAATATATCATGAACCGCATCGCGGAGCAGTATATGCTCCTGAAGAGATGGTTTCTCCGGCACATCTACGGTGTACTGGGCACCGTCATTGTCCACCTGGTACTGGCCATCTTTTTTATGCTTTTCAAGCTGTCCTCCCTGAAAGAGAAAGAAAGCCAGTCTCTACTGATCACCTTCGAACAGGAGCCGACACCGGAAGAACAGATCAAAAAAGAGCAGGAAGAGAAACTGGTGCCGGACGAACAGTTGAAACAGTGGATCCACGATATTCCGGTCAATGAGGCCCTGAAAAAAAAGGAAGAGTTCGACATCAACCGGTACATCGACCAGGTGAAGGAGGAAATGATCAAAAAGGGGGAGTTATCCAAAGACAACTACATTGACGAGCAGAAACAGGAGCTGGCGGCGGCGGATGCGGAGCTGCGGAAAAAGCTTCCGGTGAAGGAAGAAGCCGAAGAGGGAGACTCCCTGACCAGGGCCGAGATCATGGCCAGTCATTATGCCGGCCCCACAACGGTCAAATACTATCTGCCGGGGCGTATAGCCCGCAACCTGGTCATCCCCATCTATAAATGCGAAGGCTCGGGAGTGGTGATCGTCAATATCACCGTCAACCGGGAGGGCTATGTTACCTCAGCCACCGTCGATACCGACAAGTCCGACCCCGGCACCTGCATGCAGGAAACCGCCCGGGGGGCCGCACGCTCCAGCCGCTTCGACATTGATATGACAGCCCCCGAAACCCAAAAAGGCACCATAACCTTTTACTTTGTCGCACAGGGACAATAGGTGCTGTTACCCGTATGAATCAGGATGTCATTCTATCTCACCGGCGGGTGAAAAACTCCATTTTCTTAGCAGAACCACCCGACGGACCGAGATGCCAACGGTAGATATTCATGGAGAGAGAGACGTAAATGATCCGGACCTCCTGGCCGGCATACGGATAGGACCCGTCGGTGTCCCGGTAATTCTTGTTCATGAAATTCTTCAGATAATATTTCACCTTCACATTGAATCCCAGAGGAAACTCTATCCCTGCAAAAAGAGATGGGAGAAAATGGGGCGTGCGGTTGGAAAACCAATCCACATACCTGGATTTCACATTCCCGACAAACTGCTTCTCTTTGTATGTGAACAGCCATTCGTATTCCCCGCCAAAAAAGAAAAACGTCCGGTTCATATTCCCGAATTTCACCGACAGGGGCACCCCGAGGGTATAAGACCTGCGTTTAATCTTGACGATATTACTCTCTTCATTCACTTCCTGATGGATATAGCCTATGTTCCGGACAGCCAGTCCGGTATATAACCCCACCTTTGATGAGAAATCATAATGGAAGTAACTGCCGTAATTGAGAAACACGGTAAAACGCATGATATCATTCAGCGGTTCTGCGTACTGTTCGGTCTTTGAAAACTGAAACAATACTTCTCCCCCGCCGGTCAGATACATGCTCTTTTGCGCAAAAGAAAAAGCGGGAATCACCAAAACAAAAGACAGAAATATATAAAATCGCTTCATATTTCAAAGATTTAACTTACCCCTTGTCCGGAAAATCCCGGATGTGTAAAAGTGCAAAAAATAATCCTCCTGAAAAAATAAATCTACGGAGCTATGCTTCCGTGCCTCATCAAAACAGGGTGTTATCAGTAAGGTCAAAGCCGTAATCATAGGGCCGGATCACGGATGGATCGCGGGGATTTTTTTCTGCATTCCGGGTATAAACAGGGAAATAATTAAAAGTATCATCTCCGGGAGGAACGAGAAGGTCACGGATCTTTCCGGGATTTACGGTAGTATGGAGCCATGCTTTCTCCGTTTCGGGCCTTAGCACCACGGGCATACGTTTGCGGGTATTGTGTATGCGTGACAGCAGGGGGCCGGCCGGCACGGTGATCAATGTAAAGGTGTGCAGCTTTTCGCCGGTTTCCGGATTCAGCCATTTGTCATACAACCCGGCCAGGGCAAAAGATTTTTCATTTTTCAGGTGCAGGTAGAACGGATACTTTTTCCCATGGTGTTCATGCCATTCATAAAATCCGGTCACGGGCACGAGGCAGTGCTGCCGCGGAGCGGCTTTGCGGTAAGAAGGCTTTTCAAAGAGGGTTTCCACCCGGGCATTGATGGTTTTGGTGCGGATCTGCCGGGCATCTTCCGGTGTACGCACCCATCCGGGGATCAGTCCCCACTGTGAGAGGATCACTTCTCCGGGTTTTTCGGAGGTGATCACCGGCAGGGCCGGATGACTGTATGCCGATAAGAAATAAGCGGGTTCAAAGACCAGCTCTTCCGGGAAAGAGGCATCATAGCGCTTTTCCAGTTCGTCGCGGGCCAGGTCAACGGCAACAGTGAAACACATAGGCAAAAGATTTTTAAAACAAAAATGGGAAGAATCCGGTGAAGAATGCTTCCCATTTTCCCGCCGTCGAATCCGTAGATCCGGTCGGACGGGCCAAGCTACAGTTATTATGGCTTCCGCTCTGCAACCCTTTCTTTCGTCGGGGTCACTCGGCTTCCGGGCTTTGAACTTTCGGTCCTTTTCAGACCTTATATTCTCCGCCCCGGTTCTTTAAAGGGCCTCATAACACCCGGTTATTGCTAACCCGACCTTATGAGGTGGAACCCGGGTTGGCTTTGCCGTTGCCGGCAGGGCTTTCCCGTTTCCCCCTTTCGAAGCCCAACTCTCCAAAGAACGTCACCTCCGGCCGGTTTTCCTTGGACCGGTATTCCGGCTGTCCACCCTTGCGGGCTTCTCTCCGGCGTCCCTTGCTCTCGGGGAGCAGGTCCACGGTCTGCCGACCGACCTGTGAGCGGCTTTGTCGAGCGGGGTTCTTCCGGTAGGCCTCTTGCGAAGCTTACCTTTCAAACCCGAAGCTTCTCGAACCAGCCTTTTATCTCTCACTTGGTAGAACAAATATACAGCAGCCATCCTTTCCCTGCAAATTTTTACGGGTTTTATAATGCACATAATACAAACAGGGGTTATTAACAATTGTTAATAACTTTTATTCCATTATTCCA
>CAZYPI010000122.1:0-8337 GCA_964649335.1 uncultured Rikenellaceae bacterium
CCGTATCCGGTCGGTGTTCCGCAAAGCGGCGGAGCGGGGCGTTACGGTGCCGGAAAAGATCTCCGGAGACTATCTGCCCAACGAAAAAGAGACGGCGTTGATCCGTTTGCTGGCCCGTTTCCCGGAGATCAGGGCCGACGCGGCAGAGACCCTCAACCCGGCCCTGCTGGCTAACTTTGCATATGAAGTAGCCAAGGCCTTCAATCAGTTTTATCACGACTACTCCATTCTGAACGAAGAAAACGCCGAAGCCGGCACCCTGCGGCTGGTGATGACCCGACTGACGGGTGATGTGCTTTACCGTGCTATGCACCTGTTGGGTATTGAGATGCCGGAAAGAATGTAAAATGGATGAGTGACAGGCCGTGAATTCTGTAGAAAACAGATCGTTAGGGCGCAAAGCTTTGCGCCCTAAGTGAAAGGTCTTCCGGCATACCTGCAGGGTAAGCGATCATGGGATTTCTCGCAGATGTCGCAGGCGAATTTATCTGTTGACGAGTTGCATGTTTTCCGGATCCCAGTGTACTGTTTTTTTCCCGAAATAACTCAGATTGGACAATAAGGCTGCTCCAGCGGCACGTAATCCATAGACCGGATTTTCCACGATGGTGTCGTTGCCCCGCATGGTTTCGAAAAACCGGTGGAAATGGTCATAGTGGGCTCCTTTGTATCCGGGAGGGGCCTGAAATACGGTTTCTTTGGGCGCGCCGGGACCTGCCGTACCGTATTTGCTGTCATATTCCTTCCGGATCTCCTCCTGCATTTTTTCGGTATAGGCTTTCAGGGAGTATCCGGTAGGTTTCATGGCCGGTTTCCGGTTTACCAGGGTTACCTTATTGGACCCGACTTCGAGGGCTCCTTCCGTTCCGATCAGTTTGAATCCGCCGCCGCCGCCGTTTCCGGCCACAAAATTGATCCGTAGGATGGCATTGAAGGCCGGATGGTTTTTGGTCTCGGGGTAGTCATAAAGCGCCATCATAATATCGGGCACGTCCCGGCCGTCTTTCCAGTAGCGGATGCCGCCGGTGGCTCTGGCGGCGGCAGGCCCTGTCGATCCCGTAACAAAATGAAGTGTAGAGAATGAATGGACAAACAGGTCGCCTGCCACACCGGTACCATAATCGCGGTAGTTTCTCCAGCGGAAGAAACGAACCGGATCGTAAGGCACTCGGGGTGCTCTGCCGAGGAAGGTGTCAAAGTCAATGGTTTGGGGTGAGGCATCCGGAGGCACGGGATACTGCCAGGCCCCCTCGGACGAGAAGCGGTCGTTGTAGATCTCGACGGCCACCAGGTCGCCGATCATGCCGGCACGGAACATCTCCCGGGCTTTGGCGTTGCCCAGCGACGACATTCCCTGGCTGCCCACCTGCAGGGTTCCTTTTGTTTTTTCCCATACACGGATCAGTTTATGTCCTTCTTCGACATATTGTACCATCGGTTTTTCCAGATATACGGCTTTTCCCGCTTCTAGGGCAGCCGTAGCAAGGGTGATGTGCCAGTGGTCGGGGGTAGCGATGATCACGGCATCAATATCTTTGCGGGAAAGGATCTCCCGGTAATCGCGTGTGGTGAAAATGTCTTTCCCGTAAAGTTCTTTGGCCCGTTCGAGACGGCCGGTATAAAGATCACATGCCGCCACAAATTCTACACCGGGCACTTTGACGGCTGTCATGGTGTCTCCGATGCCCTGGATGCCGAATCCGATGGTAGCCAGGCGTATTTTGTCATTGGCGGAAATCTTCCGTTCCGGATAGGCTTTGCGCATGATAAAAGGGACTGTTTCCCGGGCTGCTTTTCCGGCCAGGGGCGCCAGCGTGGCGGCTGCCGTGCCCAGGGAAAGTTTTTTCAGAAAAGCTCGGCGTGATGAGGATGTTTTTTTTTTCATAATTCTGTCAGGTATTAAAGAGTTATATAAATCGTTGTTATTATCCGGTTTAATTCCTTCCCTCCAATACTCAATCCCGCATCCCTCAAAGTTAACAAACTATTTTTTATTATGGAACAGACGGCAAGTATGATTTTCCGGTATTTATTATATCTTTATCGTGCAATAACCGAAATACTACATTATGTCCACAAGTCTGCCCTGTAATATCCCCGTGATGCTGGAGTATATTGCAAAAAACGTCTTTTCGAAGATCAATACGTCGGATATCGGATTATCTGCCATTTTTGAGGGTGGTCCCCTGCCGGCTCCCGCTTTCAGCATTCTGGATGTAGGTGCCGGATTCGGCAAATGGGGGTTTTTGATCAGAGACTCCTTTGATGTGCTGAGCTTTCAGCATTTCAGAAAAGAAGAGTGGACGATCGACATCACAGCCATCGAACCTTTTTCGAAGAATATCACCCCCCTGCAGGAATATATCTATAACAGAATTATCAGAAAAGAGTTGTTTGATTGCATTGACGACCTGGGGCAGTATGATCTGGTGGTTTTCGGAGACGTCATTGAGCATTTTGAGAAGGAAAAGGGATATGAAGCCCTTGATAAGCTTTTGGAACACACCGGCGACCTCATTCTCTCGACACCCAACGGTTTTCTGCCGCAGGGAAGCTGGGGTGAGAATGATCTGGAAGTGCATAAATCGGGCTGGCGGCTGGAAGATTTTGAAAGATACCCTATCGTAGAATCCCGGATTGTGGAAGACAATCTCATGAAAGATCTCGTGGAGAAGCTTCCGAATATCCCCGAAGAGATGAAAAAACCCATCTCCCTGATCGTGGTCTGGCTGAAAGGGGCAAAGGCCGGCACGCACAGGGCATGACAGCCCGCCGGCGTGACCGGATTCTGACAGGATGAGTGATCATGGGATTTCTTGCAGTTATCGCAGATAATCGCAGAAATATCTTTAACCGCAAAGTTCACAAAGAATGCACAAAGTGCACAGAGCAGCGATTATGCGATTATGCGATAACGCGAAAGAACTACAAACTACAAACTATCTTAGCCTCAGCCTCAGCCTTCGCCTATACTTTATCTTTGTACCATTTTTGTTATTATCTTTGCGGGAAAATTTGACGAGATATGTTTGAGAACCTTACCGACAGGCTGGAGCGTTCATTTAAGTTGCTGAAAGGGCAGGGACGGATCACCGAGATCAATGTGGCGGAGACGCTGAAGGATGTGCGGCGTGCGCTGCTGGATGCCGACGTGCATTACAAAGTTGCCAAATCCTTTACCGACAGGGTGAAGGAGAAAGCGCTGGGGCAGAATGTGCTGACGGCGGTGCAGCCCGGGCAGATGATGGTGAAGATCGTCCATGACGAGCTGATCGGCCTGATGGGAGGCCAGGCGGTGGATATTAATATCAAAGCCAATCCGGCGGTGATTCTCATTGCCGGGTTGCAGGGTTCCGGAAAGACCACTTTTGCTGCCAAACTGGCCCGTCTGCTGAAAAACAAAAGAGGCAAGCGCCCTCTGCTGGTGGCGGGCGACATCTACCGTCCTGCTGCCATTGAACAGTTACAGACACTGGGCGAGCAGGTGGAGGTGCCGGTATATACCGAAGAGGGCAGCAAGGACCCCGTGAAGATCGCCAAAAATGCGGTGCGTCATGCCAAAAAAGAAGGATACAGTGCCGTGGTCATCGATACCGCCGGCCGTCTGGCGATAGACGAGGATATGATGAAAGAGATTACCGCCATCCGCGACGCCGTCAGTCCCCATGAGATCCTTTTTGTTGTGGATGCCATGACCGGCCAGGATGCGGTGAATACCGCCAAAACTTTCAATGAACGCCTCGATTTCGACGGGGTGGTGCTCACCAAGCTCGACGGCGATGCCCGCGGCGGGGCGGCCCTGACCATCCGCTCGGTGGTGGATAAACCGATTAAATTTGTCAGCACGGGCGAGAAAATGGATGCCCTCGACGTGTTCCATCCCGACCGTATGGCTGACCGGATCCTCGGCATGGGCGATGTGGTGACGCTGGTGGAGAAAGCCCAGGAGCAGTTTGACGAGGCGGAGGCACGGCGGCTGCAGAAGAAAATAGCCAAAAACCAGTTCAATTTTGATGATTTTCTGAGCCAGATACAGCAGATCAAAAAGATGGGTAATATCAAAGACCTGGCGGCTATGATCCCGGGCATGGGCAAGGCAGTCAAAGACATGGACCTGGACGATGACGCTTTTAAAGAGGTGGAGGCCATTATCCGCTCGATGACCCCGCAGGAAAGGGCCAATCCGGAGCTGCTCAACGGCAGCCGCAAGAAAAGGATCGCCCTGGGCAGCGGTACCACCGTCACCGAGATCAACCGCCTGCTGAAACAATTCAACGAGACCCGCAAGATGATGAAAGCCATGAGCGGCAAGAAGAACCTCTCGCGTATGATGAATATGCCGGGGATGAGAAGGTAAGAGGAAGGGTGAAGGGCGAAGGGTGAAGGGTGAACAGAAGAGTCAAGAACCAAGAAACAAGAATCAAGTATTATTCAACTACAAATTACAAACCCTCCTTCGCCGCCCTTCGATACGATCCCGCTCGCGGGATCACTCAGGGACCGGCTACGGAGGGCAAAGCTACAAACCACAAACCCTTTATCATGTGGAAGCGCTGCCGGTGAAAGAGGTGTTGAAGATCATGCGGAAATACAAAGCGATAAAATAATCCTATCATGGAGAAAAACACCATCGGCATTTTAGGGGGTATGGGGCCGGAAGCTACGGAGGGGCTGTTCGGCAGGATCATCAAATATACCCGTGCCGGGAAGGACCAGGATCATCTTCCGGTTTTGATATACAACAATCCGAAGATCCCCGACCGTTCTGCCTTTATCCTGGGGCAGGGCCCCGATCCGGTGCCCGCCCTGACGGAAGGATCGCTGTTCCTGCAACAGTCCGGTGTGTGCTGTATTCTGTGGCCCTGTAATACGGCCCATTATTTCCACGAGGTGGTCTCCCGGCACCTGTCCGTTCCTCTCCTGCATATGATCCGGGAAATGGCTGCCTGTGCCCGTGATTATTTTCCGTCAGGAACAGTCTTCGGACTGCTTGCCACCCTCGGGACATACAAAACGGGAATCTATGAGGATATTTTCAGGGAAGAGGGACTGTCGCTGGCCCTTCCCGGGGAAGAAAACCGCCGTATCACCATGGAATCCATCTATGGAGAGAAGGGAATAAAAGCGGGATACCGGGAAGAGCCGTTACAGATGCTGGGAGGGCCGGTGGAGGAGCTGAAGAAAAAAGGGGTGGATGTGCTAATCGCCGGGTGTACCGATCCCATGAACTGCCTGGCCCGCGCCGCCATACGGCAAGCGGGAGGGAAAATAAAAGAATGAAATTAACTCGCTGACGCTCGCATCATTTTCACCTTTAACCTTCTTCCTCCCAGCACCCAGTATCCAGTACCCAGCACCAATCTTCTTTTTTTATCCTTCATCCTTCTTCTGCTGTCCTTCGATCTCTTTTCCCATTACATTGTATATGAACAGGATGACAGCAGCAGAGGCGAAAATGATCACCAGGGATAACAACAGTTTTCTGACAACCTGGTCCAGGTCAATGACCTCCCAGACGCCCAGCAGGGCGATGACGGTGAAGACCAGAACCAATATGATCAAAAACCAGATAATCGCTTTTTTGATGGTTTCTATGATTAAAATTTATAAGGTAAAAGTAAGAAAATCTTTTGAAAAACGTTCTCTTCAAATAGGCCGGGGACCATAGTATTTCCATTATCTTTATGTCTGAAAAAATATCTTGTATTTATTTGCGGTGGAAGGAGAGGGAAGATACGTTATATCCGGGTATTTAGATAAAGTGATTTTGTGAAAAAGAAAAAAGTTATTGTATCGGTTATCAATGACCTGGCTACCGACCAGCGGGTGCATAAAGTATGCATGATGTTGACGGAGATGGGCCTTGAGGTGCTGCTGGTGGGCAGGGTCCTGCCCGGCAGTCCGCCCGTGGGGAAGAGGCCGTATGTCACCAAAAGAATACGTTTGTTGTTTACGAAGGGCCCTTTCTTTTATGCATCATATAATATTCGCATATTCTTTTTTCTCTTGTTTCATCGTGCAGACTTGCTGACGGCCAATGATTTGGATACCTTACCTGCCAACTTTCTGGTTTCCCGCCTGAAGAGGATCCCTCTTGTGTATGATTCGCATGAATATTTCACCGAGGTGATCGAGTTGCAGGGGCGTTTTTCCCGGAAGATATGGTTGGCATTTGAGCGAGCTATTTTTCCGAAGCTGCGGGATGTGACCACGGTGAGCAATCCGATCGCTGAGGCGTACAAGAAAAAATATGGTGTGGACGTGCAGGTGGTAAGAAATCTGCCGGCAGGCAGGATGCCGTTGGTGGAGCCTGTCACCAGGCGGGAGTTGGGGGTACCGGAGGATCATAAACTGGTTATCCTGCAGGGGTCCGGCATCAACCGGGACCGGGGCGGGGAGGAGGCGGTACTGGCCATGAGAGAGGTGGAAAAAGCCACCCTCCTGGTGGTGGGTGGCGGCGATGCCCTGCCGGCGATGAAAGAGCTGACGGAAAAAGAGGGACTGAAAGATAAGGTGCGGTTTATCCCGCGTCAGGGAGTAGAGCGTTTGTATGCCTATACACTGGCGGCAGACCTGGGACTCTCCCTGGATAAGGATCTCTGCCTGAATATGCGTTACAGTCTGCCGAACAAAATATTTGACTATATTCGCTGCGGTACGCCGGTGCTGGCATCCAACCTCCCGGAGGTGGCGGCGGTAGTACGTTATTATGATGTGGGGATGGTACTGGAAGAGTATTCGGTGCCGGCCATTGCCGCCGCTATCCGGAAAATGCTGGCGGAAGACTATAAACGGATGAAAAAGGAAAACCTGAGGAAAGCGGCGGAAGAGCTGGTATGGGAAAAGGAAGAGGAGAAACTGAAAGAGATCTACGGGAAATACTTATGAAAGGTTAAAGGCTAAAGGCTAAAGTATAAAGTGGTAGAAGAAGGGGTATTTTGGAAGGGAAGCATCTGCATATTATTGCGTTTGATGTGCCGTATCCTGCGGATTATGGCGGGGTCATAGATGTTTTTTATAAAATAAAGACATTGTGGAAGGCAGGCATTAATATCCATCTGCATTGTTTCCTGTACGGAAAACGAAAACCGCACACCGAACTGAACCGTTATTGTACGGAGGTGAATTATTACAAGCGTAAAACCGGACTGTTTTCCTTCTTCAGTCCGGTGCCTTATATCATCAAGAGCCGCATGTCCCGTGAGTTGGAGGAAAGATTACTAAAAGATGATCATCCTGTTCTGTGTGAGGGTATCCATACCTGCGGGATCCTGCGCAACTCAGCTCTTCTGAAACGGAAGATTCTGTTCAGGCCGGCGAATGTGGAACATAACTATTATGCCGGGCTGGCCCGGCTGGAGAAGAATCTTTTCAGGAAGGTCTATTTTTTTCTGGAGGCCCGTAAGCTGAAAAGATGGGAGGATCAGCTGGAACATGTCAGCGAAATTTTCCCTATCTCGGATGCTGACGGGAAATATTTCAGGGACCGTTTTCCGGGGATAAGTGTGACGGTGCTTTATGGGTTTCATCCTTATGATGATGTTGATATCCTGCCCGGTCGGGGGGAGTATATTCTGTTTCACGGGAATCTGGCTGTCCCGGACAACCTGAAAGCTGCCCGGTTTATCCTGGAGAAGATCGTGCCGGCGGTGGAGATGCCGGTGGTGATCGCCGGAAAAGATCCGCCGGAGGGTCTGGTAAGAAAAATAAAGGCGACGCCGGGAGCACGTCTTGTGGAGAACCCCGGCGCGGAGGAAATGGAACGGCTTGTGCGGGAGGCACATATCCACTTGTTGCTCACCTTCCAGCGGGCCGGCCTGAAACTGAAACTGTTAATAGCTCTCTTTAGGGGACGTCATATTATTGCTAACAGGGATATGATGACGTTGGAAGGAGTGGATGGGTGCATCGAAATAGCCAAAGAGAGCTGGGAAATAATGGAGAGTATCCGGGAATGGCAGGGAGTTGACTTTACGACGCAAGATATGGAGTTGCGCAAGAAATGTGTGTCACCGGAACTGATCAATGAAGAAAACGGAAAGAAATTTATTGGGAAAATTTACTGACGGATGTTTATCTTTACATTTTTTTACAAATCTTTCCGGAAATTTTAATCTTTGAAGGAGGCGTTTCTGAGTTATGAAAAAATTAATTGTTCTGTTAACAGTGGTCATTCTGTCCGGGGCTTTCTCTTTTGGTGCCGGAAGGCATCGGGGTTTTTTCCGTACCTATGACGATGCGGTGAGGATGGCACGGCAAGAGCATCAGATTATGATGATTGAGTTTACCCGGAAGGGCTGTTTTCCCAGTAAACAATTGAACCAGGAAGTGTTCCGG
>CAZYPI010000123.1:0-8316 GCA_964649335.1 uncultured Rikenellaceae bacterium
AGCATCGACCTCTCCGTCACAGGCGGTACGCCTTCCTATACTTTCCTCTGGAGCAACGGAGCTACCTCCGAAGATCTCTCCGGACTCACCGCAGGCGACTACAAGGTCATCGTCACAGATGCCCACGGATGTCAGGACAGCGCTACCTATACCGTCAGCGAACCCACGGCTGTCATCGCAACCATTACCGATTCTACAAATGTAACGTGTAATGGTGCTTCTGACGGAACTACCACCGTAACCGTCACTGGTGGAACAGCACCTTATACATTCCTCTGGAATGACGGCCAGACCACTGCAACTGCTTCCGGTCTCGCCGCAGGGACCTACTATGTCGATGTGACCGACGCCAACGGATGTGCCGCTTCCGATACGGTCACCATCACCGAGCCCACAACTCTCGTGGTTGACATTACCGACTCTGTCAATGTAAGCTGCAACGGCAGTGCCGACGGCTCGGCAACCGTGACGGCAACCGGCGGCACGCCTCCATACAACTATCTGTGGAGCGACGGCCAGACCACCGCAACTGCTTCCGGTCTCGCCGCAGGGACCTACTATGTCGATGTGACCGACGCCAACGGATGTGCCGCTTCCGATACGGTCACAATCACCGAACCGGAGGCCATTACTGTGGTGACGTCAGTCACCGATGTCAGTTGCTCCGGAGCAGCAGACGGAGCAATCACAACCACGGTATCCGGAGGAACCACTCCATATACTTATGAATGGTATTCAGCCTCCGGACTGATCTCAACGGATAAGGATATCTCCGGCTTGTCGGCAGGCTCGTATGTCCTGACCGTGACAGATGGAAATGGATGTACACATACCACCGACAGTATCCGGGTAAACGCCCCGGAAGCCCTTACCGTAACCGAAACGGTCAACAACGTATCCTGCAACGGCGGAGACAACGGTTCCATTGAACTGGAGGTGACCGGAGGGACAACACCTTACTCTTTCAGCTGGACCACATCCGACGGTAGCGGACTTGCCCCCGACGCTCAAAACCAGTACGATCTCACGGCGGGCAGTTACACGGTGATGATCACCGACAGCCACAACTGCCAGTACACAAACACCTATACGGTTACCCAACCTGATCTCATGGTTATCACGGAACAGGTCACCAACCCGAGCTGTCCCGACGAAGCCAACGGGTCCATCAGCATAACGGTGAGCGGAGGGGTGACACCTTACTCCTACCTGTGGTCCACCGGCGAGACAGGGGAGTCTCTCACAAACCTGCTGGCCGGAACCTATACGATTACCGTAACCGATGCGAACCTCTGTTCCGTCAGCAAAGAGATCGATCTGGTTTATGTCGGATCGTCCTGCCTCCGGATCCCCACAGTGCTCACCCCCAACGGGGACGGCAAAAATGATACCTGGCGGATCGGCAACATCGAGATCTATCCCAATGCCCAGGTAGACATCTTCGACCGTTGGGGTAAACACATCTTCCACTCCCAGAAAGGATATCCAAACCCGTGGGACGGCACTTACAAAGGCAAACTGATGCCTATGGATTCTTACACTTACATTATTAAACTGGGTGACGGTTCCGAACCCATCGTCGGAAATGTAACAATTATCAGATAAATTTTGTTCAAACTAAAGATATGCGAAATAAAAAAATTATCTTATTTATTCTGTTGGCCGTCCTGACGAAGGCGCCCTTTTTGCACGGACAACAATTGCCTTTATACAGCCAGTATTTCATGAACAGGTTTCTGCTGAACCCGGCACTGGCAGGGAGTGACGGTTACACAGCGGTGAACCTGACCTCCCGGCAACAGTGGGTGGGAATACCAAATTCCCCCTCCACCCAGGCACTCAGTTTTCAGACCCGCCTGCTGAAAAGGAGCTATATATCCAAGTCCACCTTTGTCAGACGAAGGGTTAGACATCCTTCTCGGGGAGGAAGGGTCGGCCTGGGCGGATATATCTATAACGACCGGTACGGCATCCAGGCAAGAAACGGGTTCCAGTTCTCTTACGCATATCACATACCCATGAGGGTGTCACAGTTGTCTTTCGGCCTCTCTGTAAATGCCTATCAGTTCAAACTGGATAAAGACAATATATATGTCCTCGATCCGGGAGACACCTACCTGGACAACTACGACAATGTGGTTTTTATTCCCGACGCCAACTTCGGAGCCTATTATATGACCAGGGATTACTATGCAGGATTCTCTGTACTTAACTTGTTCAAGTCGGCCATTAAGCTCGGGAAAACGGGAAACAACGGATACCAGCTTTATCGCACTTATTATATTATGGGCGGTTACCGGTTCAATTTTGCATACGATCTCTCTTTGCATCCCAGCGTGCTTCTCAAATCCACGGATGACCTAAGGAGCTTTCAGGCAACCCTGACAGCATTGCTGTATTACAAAGACCAGTTTTGGGGAGGCCTGGCTTACCGTACCGGCGATGCTTTATCTATCCTTCTGGGCATCCGGTATCAGAATTACTATTTCGGATATGCTTTTGACTATACAATGTCCGACATCCGGAAGTTCAGCTTCGGCTCCCATGAATTTATGTTCGCAGCCAAATTCGGAGACAATGCCCGCCGTTACCGTTGGCTGAACAGATATTAACCAACGGTAAACCATGACCGGGAAATTTCTGCTTTCATTATCAGGACTCTGTCTTATTTTGTTCCAGTCTGTCCGGGGAGTCCCGCCTCCCCGCTATACCGGCAGTTGGAACCTGATACGTGATAAAAGCTCCGCCATTGAACTGTACAATACCCTCTCACTTCATATCGTCCGGGAAGAAAATCACTATCTGATCGTTTTTAACTGGGGCTCCGGAACCAGACAACATACGGACACCCTGGATCTGGATATTCCCGGAAAACGATTTACCGCTTACATCCCCGACAGGGTTTTTCCCCCGAATGTTTTTCTGGGGATCCGGATGCCGGCCCAAACAAAAACATCAGGAACAGTACGGTTTGATACAGTGAATAACAAAATATCCCTGACCAGAAGCTATCCCCTCCTCACCTCCCAGGGAGAATATCTGATGAAGGAAACCGGAGATTTTACATTATCCCGGGACGGAAATATCCTGCATTTAAATCTTGATTATTCATCACGCGATCAGCAATACCACTACCACTACGTCCTGAAAAGAAAAGGATACCGGCAAGCCGGGATAATACGGCTCTCCGGCAACTGGAAAATTCAGGGCGACCTTGACGTCAACGCCATGTTGTTAAGTATCCAGGGATTGGTAAACCGTGCCGGCCCCGAATTGTATTTCATTTATCCCGATAACTGGGATTATCATTTTACAGAAGATATCTTCGAATACCTGAAAGAAAAAAAGAATTTCACGTTCCGGTCTTTGCAAAGCATTAAGGAAGTATTCGATACTTATAAGGATAAATTGAAAGGATATATTATCTGGGACAAAGACAAGCCGGCCACGCTGGATTTGGCTTTTACCCTGGCAGGCCTCAGGGATGGCATTGTGGTATCGGAAGAACTTGTCGGTTTTGTCCGCGGTTTTGGTTTGCCTTTGCTGGCAGACTTGCGGGAAAAATATGATTCTCTGGCAGACTACCTGATATATAACGAAGCTTTTGACACGCTAAGGAATAGGTGTAACCGGGAGATGGTGGTGTGGCTCGGCGGAGAAGGCGGAGACATCCGGAAACCCGCTATCGCCGACTGGGGTGTCATGAACAAGGCCTTTTTCACGGACCTCTCCACAAAAGTGTCCGACACCAACGAATACATTGTGTCGAAGAAGATCATGTCTTCTCTGAAACCTCTCTCGGTGGTATATGGCTGGCATGCTTATACCAAAGATAAAGAGAGAGAATATGTAACCCTGGCCTCACAATGCGGTCTGAGGGTCGAAGGTCTTCACACCCTGCCCAATATAAGCTTTATGCACCACATCCCTGTAGAACCCGGTTTCAGGTACCGGAATAACCATACCGTCAAAAAAGGGGTCTCTTACAAACCCAGAAAGAAGGTTTACATCGCCTGTGTACAGACCGACTGCCTGGGACTGGGTGCCTGGAACCAGCCCGGACGCGGGGAGATCCCCTATGCCTGGGAAGTGACCATGAACTGGTCATGGATCGCACCGGCCATGCTGGAGTATTTCTACTCCCAGTCTTCCCCCAACGATTACTTTATCGGATCACTCTCCGGTCCGGGGTATATCTATCCGAAAGCTGTTCCGGAAAAAATACTGCCGGCCATGCTCGACTCGGCCTGGTCCCTGATGAACCTCCTGGACCTGAACGCATTCGAGATCATGGACTACTCGGAAGGCTCTACCATCGAAGGAAATACCGACCTGCCGGAAAAGATCATTAATCAGTACTACCTTCATATGCCCGGAGTCATCGGTTTTATCAACGGCTATGCCCCGGCTTTTACTTTTTCGGTAAAAAACAAGGTGCCGTTTATCTCATTCGATTATTACCTCTCGCCTTCCCGGCCGGAAAAAGAGATCATTGCCGACCTCAACGAACTGGCCGTGATGAACCGTAAAAGGCCCTACTTTTTGCTGCTCCATGTACGCCAGTGGAATAACATAGACAAAGTCATCCGGATCCTCAACGGCCTGGATAAACAATTTGAGGTGGTACCCCTCGACCTGTTTCTGAAAATGGCAGGCAACGATCCCACCTATAAAACTCAATATCTGGACAGTCAATAATACTGTTCAGACCCTTTGTTCAAACTTCTCCCGGTAATCTTCCATGGAAAGCCGGATCACATCATGTGCCTCATCAATGTCATACACATGCGTGATCTCCCGCTCCCGTTTATTGCCGGGAAGGTCTTTATAAGTCAGAAAATAATGTTTTAGCCGGTCTATGACCAGAGGGGGGCAATCGCTTATGTTGCGATAATTGCCGTACACGGCATCATTGTTCAGCACCGCAATGATCTTGTCGTCCGCATCCGTCCCGTCTATCATACGGAATCCTCCTATAGGCCGGGCAAAAACCAGAATATCGCCGTGCGTGATCTCTTTCTCCGTCAGGATACAGATATCCATAGGGTCCCCATCCCCTGTCAGCTCCTTCAGTCCCGTATGCTGCATGGAATATTCGGCCACCCTTCGGCCACTGTATGTCTGCGGAAGAAAACCATACAGCGCCGGAACAATATTCGAATACTTCTGCGGCCTGTCTATCTTCAGATAACCCGTTTCCTTATCCACTTCATATTTTACCGTATCGGTAGGCACCATTTCTATAAACGAAGTCACCACTTCAGGCGCCTGTTTTCCGATATCCACCCCGTGCCAGGGGTGTGACTTGAACCTCAGCCCCATCAGTCTGGCTATCGGCTCCATAAATTTGTCTGCCATAATTTCTTTGTTTTAATTTTATTCTATATCACCGGAAGAATATCTTCCATTTGCATCAACCGGGAGCCCTTTACCAGGATAAGATAATTCTCCAAGGGATTTTTCTTCAAATAATCCATCAGCTCGCCGGTGGAGATAAAAGCCGGATATTCACCATGTTTTGAAAGACGGTAAAAAATCTTTCCTGCCAAATATACGTTTTTTCCGGAGAATCCCTTTCGTCGGATCAACTCCAGGATCTTCCGGTGTTCTTTTCCGGACTGCCTGCCCAACTCAGCCATATCCCCCAGGATCAGAGCTTTCTTTTCGTCCGGTTGTTTTGCAAACTCCCCGATGGCAAACTTCATGCTGACAGGGTTGGCATTGTAAGCATCCAGGATCACCGTGTTTTTACCGGTCCTGAGAATCTGGGATCTCATATTCGCAGGGACATAATCTTTGATCGCACCCAGTATATCGTCCTCTTCCACCCCAAAATAGGCTCCGATGGTTAGGGCAGCCATAACGTTCCCGAAATTATACTTCCCGTAAAGTTGTGTTTCAACCTTCCTGCTGCCGTTTGGGCTTTTCCACAGAAAGGAAAGAACAGGATCCGCCACCGGCTCACCAAACCGGTAGTCTGCCTTCCCGGTACCGTAAGAAACCGTCCGGTCTCCCTCTTTGATCTTTTTCTTCAGAACCGTATCTTCCTGATGGTAAAAAATGGTGCCGCGATTACTCCTGAGAGACCCATACAACGCCGTTTTTGTTTCGATGATCCGTTCGAGGGAACCAAAACCCTCCAGATGGGCTTTGCCAATATTCGTGATGAGACCATGCGTGGGCCGGGCTATCCTGCAAAGGTCTGCAATTTCTCCCGGATGGTTCGCTCCCATTTCCAACACCAGGATTTCCGTTTCCGGCGTAGCCGTCAACAGCGACAGAGGCAGTCCGATATGATTATTCAGGTTTCCCCGCGTTCCGGCCACCTTATATTTCCGGGAAAGGACATTCATCAGCAATTCTTTCGTGGTCGTTTTGCCATTGGTTCCGGTAATGGCTATAACGGGCAATAGAAGATGTTTCCTGTGCTCTTCAGCAAGAGACTGCAATGCCTGCAGCGTATTGCTGACGGGAATATATTGTGGACCTTTCACAACAGCAGGATCATCCACCACCGCCCAGGCACAACCGTTCTTCAGGGCATCTGCGGCATAACGGTTTCCGTCGGCATGCTCCCCTTTCAGGGCAAAAAATATACCACCTGCAGGACACTGCCTGGAATCAATGGTAATCTGCGGGTTTTGTCTGAATATTTTATATAGTTCCTGTATATCCATAAGAATAAAAAAAGCCCCATACAACATGAGGCTTATAGTTTTTTGTATTCACATTCCGATCAGAAACCTGCGGGACTGCCCACGCGTGTCATGGCACAACGGAAACCGATATCTGCCCGTGCGCTCTTCTCATCCAGGAACCGGCGTGTGGAAGGGATCAGCCAGTAAGCCCGGTCCATCCAGGAACCTCCTTTATACACCCGGGCGTTGTCATTCACCAGGGTGGTATAATCGCCATTCTGTACATCCTGGGCATACATCTGCTGTGTTCCTTTGATATCTTCGCCTTTCCAGTCGGTGGAAATACTGGACTGTAAATCTCCGTCTTTGTAATTCCGGTAATCGGCTTTCTGGAAATTATACCTGTCAGCCACTTCTTCCGGTGTGACCTCCCGGTATTTCAGATGCCCGAGGCTGTCTTTTTCGGCAACGTTGCCATCCTGGTCTTTCTCCAGAACCTTGAAAATATTTCCGCGATATGGATTCAGATCGCTCACCTCAACGCTGTTGAGTTGACGATATACATCGGCTACCCATTCATTCACATTGCCGGCCATACAATACAAACCGTAGTCGTTAGGCCAGTAAGATTTTACGGGAGCGGTGATGGCGGCATTGTCGTTCAGGTCACCGGCGATACCCATATAATCCCCGTTGCCTCTGACAAAGTTTGCCATAAAACGGCCCCTGTATTTTCTGGATGCATTCCGGAGATAATGGCCGTCCCAGGGATACAGGCGGCGTTCATAAAGCCTTTCCTCATAAGTATTGCCTATCAGAGCCAGTGCGGCATATTCCCATTCGGCCTCCGTGGGCAAACGGTATGCCGGCAATAAAATCCCGTCTTCGAGGTTTACACGTCTGGTCTCTTCATTCGGGTTAAGACTGGGAAGGTTTTGGTTTACCACCCCTTCATACTGACCTGCCAGATAAGCTTCCGTATTGAAGTTATTGGCATCTTCCTGATTGGGATCGGGACTGAGGATCCCCTCATCTATCAGCAGTTTTTCATTTACCCTGTCGGTACGCCATGAACAATAATCATTGGCCTGCAACCAGTTTACCCCCACCACAGGATAATCATTATAGGAAGGATAGCGGAAATAATATTTCACATAGGGTTCATTGTATGCCAGCGGGCTGCGCCAGACGAGTGTATCAGGCAAAGCCTGCCGGTAAACTTCCGGATAACTCTTATAAACGCGGCTCAACCAGTAGAGATACTCCCGGTAGTCCACGTTCCTGACTTCCGTTTCGTCCATGTAGAAAGATGTGACCGTCACACGGCGCGGGATGTTGTTCCAGTCAAACATAACATCCTGCTCCACCCGGCCCATCGTAAATGTCCCGCCTTCAATGAAAACAAGACCCGGCCCGGTGGGCTGTTCAAAGGCCGACCTGACCTCAAAACCGCCGTTTTCAGGATCGTTATAATTCCATCCGGTGGTAGGAGACACATCCTCTTTACCCTTCTTGAACAACCCACAGGAAGTAGTTAAAATAGCAAATCCCGAGATAATGACCGGTATTACGGCTACTTTAAGATTTAAACGCATAACCAAAATTTTTTGAACCAGTTAGTTGAGTCTTCAGACAAAGATATGAAAATTAATTCAAACAAAAATAAGGTTTTTTTTTT
>CAZYPI010000124.1:0-8212 GCA_964649335.1 uncultured Rikenellaceae bacterium
ATCCTTTTGATTAACCCCCTCCCTTTATCCCTCCCCCTCGGCGAGGGGGAGGGATACACTTCCTTCGATTTATTATCTCATGAATAACGTAGGGTGGGGGTCATACCATTAAATGTTTTTTTCAATAATCATTTTGCTATGTGTTAAAAATCAATCCATGTATTCTTCATTTCTGTTATTTTTATTTAATAATATTTTATAACCTCCGGTATTGTTTATTACACTCTAATATCCGATGCAAAGATGTGAAAAAAATCTAATACTATGCAATACATGGTACTAAAAAATATAATTATTTTATTTCTGACCGGATGAAAATTTACTGATCTCCCCCTCAGTCCTCCTTCGTCGGCCAGCTCC
This sequence comes from uncultured Rikenellaceae bacterium, assembly GCA_964649335.1. Lineage (GTDB taxonomy): Bacteria > Bacteroidota > Bacteroidia > Bacteroidales > VadinHA17 > DRPN01. The sequence continues at coordinate 361 of CAZYPI010000124.1, forward strand.
CCCGGGGGAGCACATATTAAGCGTTACGGGATGGTACAGGTTAAATGAATGACAGGGATCGGAGCCCCCCCATCTAAGGGTGGCACTAAACATTATCATGATACCACAGGCGGGACTGTGGCTACTAACTCCGAGCCCCGGACGGGGCTCTCTCCGTAATTCCTTTTTCTTTTTTTCCCATAAAAGAGGACTTTGATTTTTTTCATCCGGTCTACTGCCGGATATGATATTAATTATAACAGGATAATACAAAAAAGTTTGTACTTTTAGAGGAAAATCAAACCTAATCATCATGCCTTATATTTACCAAAAAAACAGCCGCCGTCATTTTATTAAGGTGCTGGCGGGCGGTGCCGGAGCCATAGCCACGATGGGAGCCTTTTCCTCTTTTACAAAAGAAGAAGAGAAGAACCTCCGGGTGGCTCTTTTTTCCGATGTACACATTCCGGTGGATGTGACGGAGACCTACCGGGGTTTTTCCATGACGGAGAATCTTAAAATGGTGGTTTCGGGTGTAAGTAAAAGTCCGGTGCACTCTGCAATCATCACGGGCGACCTGGCCCGGCTGGAAGGAAAGCCGGACGATTATGCGGAGTTAAAAACCCTTTTGAAACCCCTGGCCGGGAAAATGCCGGTGGCCATGGCGCTGGGCAACCATGACCGGCGCGATCATTTTCTGGAAACCTTTCCGGAAACACCCGGCGAAAGGCAGAACGTTAAGAACAAACTCGTACTGCTGCTGGATTATCCGGAGGTGCGCTTTATCCTTCTCGATTCCCTGATCTTCACAAACGATTCGCCCGCCCTGGGCCTGCTGGGCAAAGCCCAGCGGCAGTGGCTTGCCGCTTTCCTTGAAAAACATACCGATAAACCGGTGCTGCTGTTTGAACACCATACCCTCGGTGACAACGACGGGGACCTGGCGGATGCAGAGAGACTGTTTGAAATCATCCGGCCCCACCGGCACGTCAAAGCCATTATTTATGGTCACTCCCATGTTTACGGGTATGATGTACGCGATGATATCCATCTCGTCAACCTGCCGGCGGTAGGCTATAATTTTAAAGATGAAGACCCGGTGGGATGGGTGGAGGCGGAGATCACACCCCGGGGGGCAACTTTTACCCTCCATGCCGTGGGCGGCAATTCCCAAAACGACGGCACCGCAAAAAAACTGACCTGGAGAAGGTGAGCCATGAGAAACGAGAGACGAGCATAAATGTAATATTTTATGCCTCATGGGAATCTTTATTGCAGTAAATACAAGAAAAAGAGCCGGTAACAGAATATCTACGTAGGCGCCTACGTAGGGAAAATTTATATGTTATGATTGCTGAAAAAACAAAATGGACAGGAACGGTACGATTGCTCTTGTTGATACTTTTTTTTTACCCGGATCCGGTAACCTCCCGGGCACAACGCCCCGACACGCTTACGCTGCCGGAGTGTTTCCGGCTGGCCAATGAAAAGTTTCCGCTCATGGCCGGCAAACCGGTGCTGGACCAACAGGTGAAACTGGAGGATGAGAACCTGAAAAGCGCTTTTTATCCGGAGATGAACCTGAATGCCCAGGCTGCCTATTACTCTGATGTAGTGACCATTGCCATTGATCCGCCTATCCCGGGCGTGGCCTTTCCGCATCCCTACAATGCCCAGTATGCTCTCACCCTGGATATCCGGCAGATGATTTACGACGGAGGGACGGTGAAGAATCGGAGAGTGGTGAAAGAACGGGCTACCGGCATCAAACAGCAGGACCTGGAAGTCAAACTGTATTCCTTCAAACAGAAACTGGCCCGGGTGTTTTTCTCGGCCCTTTACCTCAACGATAACTATGAAATACTGCAGCAGAATATGCAACAGTTACGGAAAGCCACCTCCGAGGCGGAAGTGGCGCTGAAGAAAGGGGTCCTCCTGCAGGGCGATGTGAACATCCTGAAAGCGGCACAACTGGACCTGCGCCAGCAGATAATCGCCAACAGGCATGACCGTGAGGCCGTGATCCGGATCCTGGAGATGTACCTCGACACCGTCTTCACGCCACAGATCATCCTGACGGTGCCTCCGCCGGAAATCCCCGCCACACAATCCCTGCGACCGGAGATGCAGCTCTTTTCCCTGCAACAATCCTGGCTGGATGCCAGTATGCAGTTGCAGAACGTGCAGCAGAGACCGAAATTATATGGTTTCGGGCAGGTGGGCTACGGCCGGCCCGGACTCAATCCGCTGAATGAAAATTTCAAGGGATTTTATCTCTTCGGCGTGAAGTTTACCTGGAATATCTGGGACTGGAGCAACACCGGCCGGCAAAAAAAAATCCTCTCCTTCGAGCGGGAACTGGTAAAAAACCGGGAGAATCTTTTTCAGCAACAAATGGATGCCGACCTGATACGTATCAATGAGGAGATAGGTAAACTGGAAGAGATGATATCTCTCGACAGGGAAAAGGTCGGGTTACGAAAGGAAATATCCGGAGAGTATGCCGGCAAACTGGCCGGAGGGGTCATCACGCCTGCCGAGTATGAACGCCAGCTGACAGCCTGGCAGAATGCACAGATACAACTGAACCTCCATCAGAAACAATTGTTGGAGAAACATATAGATTATTTGGTAACCAAAGGAAACCTCAACGATTATGAAAAAAATAAACCCATGAAACATCCATGATTGCATCCCTCCCCCTCGCCGAGGGGGAGGGATAAAGGGAGGGGGTCAATCAAAAAAATAAGAAAAAGATTGTCAAATAAATACAAAATCATAAACAGATGAAAAAAAGTAAAATTTTTCTGTTTTCCGGCCTGTTCCTCTTGGTTTTCCTTGCGGCCTGCTCACGGGAGAAGAAGATATCGGACGCCTATGGCAATTTTGAAGCCACCACACTGGTGGTATCCGCCCGGGGCAGCGGACAACTGGAATGGTTCAGGGTGGAGGAGGGCATGTCCCTGGCGCAAAATGATACGGTGGGGCTGGTGGATACGACATCTCTCTATCTGCAGAAAAAGACCCTGCTGGCACAGATGTCAACCATCCGGGCAAAGGCCTCCGGACTGACCGCACGGAAAAAGGTGATGCAACGGCAACTGAAAAACATGCTGGTGGATCAGAAAAGAGTACAGGGCCTTTTTGAAGGTCATGCCGCCACACAACAACAACTAGATGACATCAACGGGAAGGTGGATGTGATGAAACTGCAGATCAGAGAGCTGGAGGTGCAGCGCCGCTCCGTGCTGAAGGAACTGGACGTGACCCGTGCACAGATCAATACCCTTAATGACCGGATCGCGGAGAGTTTTATCATCAGCCCGGCCGGAGGGGTGGTGCTGGAAAAATATGCCGAGGCCGGCGAGCTGGCACAACCGGGGAAAGCGCTCTTCAAACTGGGGGATATGAAAAATATGTTCCTGCGTGTCTATGTGGACGAGACCCTGCTGCCGGAGATCAGGACGGGAGGCAAAGCACAGGTGCTGATAGACACACCGGACGGCCGCACGGACACCCTCAGCGGTACGGTGGCCTGGGTGTCCGGCGAGGCGGAGTTTACGCCCAAGATCATACAGACACGCAAAGAACGCGTCAACCTGGTGTATGCCGTGAAGATCAGGGTGCAAAACGACGGGCGCCTGAAGATAGGCATGCCCGGAGAAGCCAATTTCCGCTAACCCTGTGGCGCCATGATCCGGATCAATGATATCACCAAGTCTTTTGGTATGAACAGAGCCCTCAGGGAGGTTTCCCTCGACATCGGCGACGGAGAGATGTTCGTGCTGATAGGTCCCGACGGCGCCGGCAAATCCACCCTCTTCCGGATCCTGGTGACCCTCCTGCTGCCAGACCAGGGAACCCTCCTGGTGAACGGCCTGGATGTGGTGAAAGATTTCTGGAAAGTGCGCACGATGATGGGATATATGCCCGGCACGTTTTCTCTTTACCCCGACCTGACTGTGGAGGAGAACCTGACCTTCTATGCGCGTATCTTCGGGACAACACTGCGGCAGAACTATGATCTTATCCGGGAGGTGTATGAGCAGATCGAACCGTTCAAAGACCGCCCTGCCGGCAAGCTGTCGGGCGGGATGAAACAGAAACTCGCCCTCTCGTGTGCCCTGATACACCGCCCCGCGATCCTGGTGCTGGACGAGCCCACCACCGGCGTGGATGCCGCCTCGCGAAAAGAATTCTGGCAAATGCTGAAAAGAATTCAGGGGGAAGGCATCACGATCGTGGTCTCCACGGCATACATGGACGAGGCCACCCGCGGCGACCGCACCGGTTTTCTTCACAAAGGGAAACTGCTGATGGCAGGCTCGCCGGAAGAGATACGGGAGCAATATCCTTTTCCCGTCTATGCCTGCCGTTCGGAAGACAACTTTCTCCTCCTCAGAGCTCTGCGGAAAGATCCCAACACAGCCATGGCCATGCTCTACGGAAAAACCATACACTACAGCCCCGTAAACAAAGATGTGCCTGTGGAAAAAATAATGTCATCGTTAGAAAAAACAGGAAAATACGGAACAATGCAATACCGGAAAACAACCCCCTCGCTGGAAGACAGTTTTGCTTATCTGAGCGGAGAAATAAATGCCGGAGAAGAAAACAGAACATGAACAATAACGATAACCTTACCCGCCCAGCTGTTGTGGAGGTCCGGAACCTGACCAAAAAGTTCGGGACGTTTACAGCCGTCAACGGTCTCTCCTTTGAGATACGTCGCGGGGAGGTCTTTGGCCTGCTGGGAGCCAACGGGGCCGGCAAAACCACCCTCATCAGGATGCTGTGCGGGCTGCTGAAACCTACCGGAGGAATGGCAAAGGTGGCAGGATATGACGTGGTGCATGATCCCGAAAGGATAAAAAAGAGCATCGGGTATATGAGCCAGAAGTTCTCGCTGTATGAAGACCTGACCATGATAGAGAACATACGCTTTTTCGGTGGTATCTACGGGTTGAAAAAGAAAGAAACGGAAAAAGCCGGCAAGGCGATGATCAGCAGGCTGGGACTGGAAAAGATCAGCAACCGGCTGATCGGCACCCTGCCGTTGGGATGGAAACAACGCATCGCTTTCTCGGTGGCGCTCCTGCATCATCCCGGACTGGTGTTCCTGGACGAGCCTACCAGCGGCGTGGACCCCGTCACACGGAGACAGTTCTGGGAGATGATCCTCGAAACCGCGCGGGAAGGATACACCATCATCGTGACTACACACTATATGGATGAGGCCGAATACTGCGACCGGCTGGCCGTCATGACCGACGGCCGCATAGCCGGCCTCGACAGCCCGGAAAACCTGCAGAAACAATTCGGCGTAACCACTATGGAAGACCTGTTCTGGAAGATAACCCGGGAAGAGGCGTTACCGGAAAATACAGAGGAAGTATGAAAAGGTTCCTGGCATTTGTCATTAAAGAGTTCAGGCATATCCGCCGCGACACCCGCACGCTCATGATCCTTTTCGGCATCCCCGTAGCCGAGATCGTCATCTTCGGGTATGTCGTGACCAACGAGATACGCCAGGTGCCCGTGGTGGTGCTGGACAAGTCGCACGATGACGTCACCCGCCGCATCACGGAGAGAATACTGGGGTCGCCCTGGTTTCAGGAAGAAACAACCATCCGGGATGAAAAAGAGATAGATGCCCTTTTGAAAAAAGGCCACGTACGGCTGGCGGTGATCTTCGGACAGGATTTCGGGAAAAAACTCGCAAATGAAGGAAAAGCGCCCGTGCAGGTCATCGCCGACGGCTCCGATCCCAACACGGCCCGCCTGATGGTGGGGTACCTGTCGGCCATCATGATGCAGGCGGAAAAAGACCTGAACAGGGAAAAAGGATCTGCAGGACGCGTGCTGATCGAATCCAGGATGGAGTATAACCCGGAGCTGAAAGGGGCTTTTATGTTTGTCCCGGGAGCCATCGCCATGATCCTGATGCTCATCTCGGCCATGATGACCTCCATCTCCATTGTGCGCGAGAAAGAGACGGGCACCATGGAGGCCATGCTGGTGTCACCCCTGCATCCCCTGCAGATCATCCTGGGGAAGGTGGTGCCCTATGTGTTTATCGCCTTTGCCGATGCGGTGATCATCCTGGCCCTGGGCGGGGTGATCTTCGGCGTGCCCCTGCGGGGCAGCATCCTCCTGCTGATGGTCGAGGTGATCCTGTTCATTTTTCTCTCCCTCTCCCTGGGCATCTTCTTTTCCACGCTGAGCAGTACCCAGATGGCCGCAATGTTCCTCAGCCTCTTTGCCCTTATGCTGCCCACCATCCTGCTGTCGGGGTTTATCTATCCGATAGAAGACATGCCGGTGGCCCTGCAGTGGTTCAGCCTCATCATGCCCGCCCGGTGGTTCATCGTCATCCTCAAAAGCATCATGCTCAAAGGCGCCGGCTTACTGTTTGTCTGGAAAGAGACCCTGATCCTGGCGGGGATGACCCTGGCCTTCCTGCTGGCCAGCATTAAAAAGTTTACTATCCGACTGGAATAATTAGAATATTGTGCGAACCATACTGATCATCATACAAAAAGAGTTCCGGCAGATTTTCCGCAACCGCATGATGCTGCCGATGATCTTCATCGTGCCCATCGTGCAGATGCTGGTACTGGTGTTTGCAGCCACCATGGAGGTGAAGCATATTGACCTGCTGGTGGTGGACCGCGACAACAGCACCTGGTCACGGGGGTTGATCAACAATTTGTCGGGGATAAAAATTTACCATGTTTCGGTCATCCCGGCGGCCGGAAGAACGGCAGAGGCAGCCCTGCTGGATTACAGCGCAGATGCGGTGCTGGAGATCCCGCCCGACTGTGAGCGTACCCTCGTGCAGCGGATGAACAGCTCCGTACAACTCAGACTGGACGCCGTGAACGGCATGGCGGCAGGGATCATCAATCAATATACTTCGCTGGTCATTGGCAACTACCAGAAAAGATGGCTGGCTTCCCTTCTGCCCGGAAAAGCCGGACAAGGCCCTGCACAGATCACGGTTATCCCCCGCTACTGGTACAACGCCGGACTGAACTATAAACATTATATGCTGCCGGGCATCCTGGTGATCCTGGTGACCATCATGGGGATGTTTCTTTCGGCCGTCAACCTGGTGAGGGAGAAAGAGATGGGCACCATAGAACAGATCAACGTGACCCCCGTACGGCGGATCCACTTTATCCCGGGCAAACTGATCCCTTTCTGGATCATCGCCCTGGGAGAGCTCTCCTTCGGACTGGCACTGGGATGGCTGCTCTTCGGCGTGCCGGTGCGGGGCAGCCTGCTGCTGCTCTTTGGCTTTAGCTCCGTCTATCTCCTGGCCGTGATGGGAATCGGCCTCTTCTTCGCCACCATATCACATACCCAACAGCAACTGATGTTCATGTTTTTCTTTTTCATGCTCACCTTTCTGCTCATGAGCGGCCTCTTTACCCCCGTGGAGAGTATGCCGCCATGGGCACAGACGGTAAACCTTATCAATCCCTTTGCCTACTTCATGCGGGTGATCAGGATGATCCTGCTCAAAGGATCCGGCTTCCGAGATATCCTGCCCGAATTCATCTCCATGAGTGTGTATGCCGTACTGGCCCTCGGACTAGCCGTTTGGCGCTACCGGAAAACCATCTGAAAGGGGAGGAATAGTTTCTGTGGTTTCTGTGTTTCGACGTTTACTCTTTGCTCATTTCTCATATCTCATAGCTCATTCCCGGTTTGGCAACCGGACTTCCGTGAGAACCGGAATCCCGATGAAAAAGCAGTGTATCATGTCCCCCGGGGGACATATTATTAAATCGTTCTGTAATGATGCAAAGATCCGTTTTTAATACCAATCACAATAGCTATTTTTAACCGGTTACAGTTCCGTTTTCAG
>CAZYPI010000125.1:0-8200 GCA_964649335.1 uncultured Rikenellaceae bacterium
GTTAGAGATGATCAGCTTATTGCTTGCCGAGGTCTCATTATAGCCGGCAGCCGCACCGATAAAGACATTCCCCGATCCCGCATTTTGCTGTGCCGCACCATTTCCGATATATACGTTATTATTTCCTGCACCGTTATTTTCTCCTGTTTCCAAACCTATAAATACATTATACGAACCTGTTGAGTTTCCAATACCGGAATAATAACCCATAAAAACATTTCCATCTCCTGTATTCAGATTCGGTTCCGGCAATCCTCTGCCCGCGAATGCCCCTATATAGCAATTACTCGTACCGTCCGCCCAGGCGCCGGAAGCTCCACCGACAAACACATTCTGTGCTCCTTTGCAGGAGCCTCCCGAACTCAGACCAAGATAAACATTCCAATGTGAGGAGACATTAGAATACCCGGCTCCATCACCGATAAAGATATTGTCGCTGCCCGACTTTATCGAATATCCGGCTTTATTACCTATAAAAATATTAAGATTGGAAGAGTCTCCGTCCAATGAACCATATCCGGCTTTATGTCCTATATATATATTGAAATCGGAATGGTATGTATTGTCCTCATTTCCGTAAATATGATTATAACCGGCCTGTTTCCCCAGAAAAATATTATTACTCGACATATCATTTCTATAACCGGCTTCATTGCCAAGAGTGATATTATTTCTGCCGGCAGTAATGTTATGACCGGCATGATATCCTAGCAAAATATTATCCGAACCGGTTGTATTATTATATCCCGATTCAAATCCCAAAAAGATATTAGTAGAACCGGACGTGTTCGAATATCCGGCATGATTTCCAAAAAACACATTATTTATACCGGTAGTGGTTTTGACCCCACTCTGGTGGCCGATAAAATAATTTTCCTTGTTAAGGTGCATCAGTTGGTCCGTTCCCCCTTTGGCGGCATCAAAACCTCCTATGGCAAAGCCGCCGCGCGGGCCTTTGGTCTTCGACTGGTCTATATAAATACGTACACTGTCGGGAGTTATCCGCAGGTACTCATGGCCGGGGCCCTTGGCAGCATCAAACCCCCCGATGGCAAAGCCGCCGCGCGGGCCTTTGCCCGGAGTGGCATCCACATACATACGGATCGAATCGTTATAGACGGCAAAGACCGTCTGACCGTCTTTGCGTTTCACCTCAAACAAGGGTCCGGCGTTGTCACCCAGATCATCCCCCTGCACAGCCAGTTTGCTGCCGTTTGGAGAAGAGGTGCCTATGGCTACACTCCCTCCTGTATAAACCAGCGTGTCTCCTTTCACTGACCAGCTGCCGGCAACACGGCCCGCCATCCTGGCATATGGTACCGACAAAAAAGGAACCGGATCAAATGACTGGAACCCTTCGCCTGCATCCATGGAAACCCGTAGATAATAGTCACCCAAGGACCAATCAATCTCATCAAATGACGAAAGGTTACCGCCGGTAACAGATGCTCCCGGATCACCGATCATCAAAGAAAACAACCCGAAATCATTGGTCGTCACCGGATGGTCTTCCTGCCATACCACCGTCCCGTCGGGCCCTCCCTGAAGAATGGCCAGACGTACGGTCATATTTGTGTTTTTGAGTACATCGCCCGACTGATCACGGGCCACTGCCTGATAGCTGATTCCCTGAGGCACCTGGGCATGAAGCATCCAGCTTGTGCCGGCTATCAAAAAGAGAAGGAAAAACTTTTTCATTTTAATAAATAATAATTAGTTAATAAATTAATGAATAGTTAATAAAATGACTTAAAAAACCTTTAACAATATGAATTTTACGGCTAATTTTCTCAAAAGATACAATTTTTTGTTTCTTTTGATAAACAGCTGCTGTTTTACGATAAAATACCAAATAAATAAAATGTTTAACTTATTTATTTTCTGCCATTAATATTATCATCTTTTTCAGGTCTGCAATTTGTTTTTTCAGGGAAGCAACCTCATCTTTCTCACCGCGTAACCGGTTCACCTCGCCGGATAATTTCTCTATGACCTGTTGCTGTTCTTTGATGGCTTGCAACAATACAGCCGTCATTTTTGAGTAATCGACAGACAGATAACCGTCACCTCCCTGCATTACCAACTCCGGAAAAGTTTTCTGAACTTCCTGAGCAAGGATACCGATTTGATCACCCGACGGGTAAATCTGCTGGTCCTTAAACCGATAATAAACCGGTTGGATAACATCGAGGCGACTCAATACTCCGTTCAAAGGGCGGATATCTGTTTTCAATCTTTGATCGGACTCCTGGACAAGGTTCCCGGCTATTTTCATATCTCCGTTTTTATACAATATGAGAGCATTGTGAAGGTTCGCTTCTCCGGTACCGTTCCCTACCACAAGAATCGGATCTTCATTTTTCCAGATCCCGGGAGAAACGTCTTCATTGTTTATGCCTCTCCGGTCATCATTAAATCTTCCCAGCACCAGGGAGCCATACGAACGGGCTATCGTCCCGAATCCAAGGGCCATCGACTGGTCGGCATTGGCATGACCTCCACCGAAAGCTACCGACTGTTTTCCATTGGCCTCCGAATGGGCTCCTGCGGCCAGCGAGAAATCCCCTGCTGCCGATGTAATATATCCCATGGAAATGGCATTTTCTCCCTTGGCTGATGCCTGAAAACCCACCGAAAAAGAGTAGTTCTTTTCGGCCAGGGTTCCTTCTCCCAGCGCCACTGCTCCATAACCATTGGCAACCGAGTTGTCTCCCATGGCAAAAGAATTTTTCCCATTGGCTTCACTGCCAAAACCCAAAGAAACAGAGCCGTCACCAAGAGCCAGATTTTCAGAGCCTAAAGCCACCGAGAAAGCCCCTCTGGCCACATTGTTGGCTCCCATGGACATAGAACCCAGGCCTCGGCTGAGGGTGCCCAGACCAAAAGCAAAGGAATAATCTCCCGAAGCCCGGGTCGGTTTATCCAAAACATTACCGCTCGCATCCACCCCCGGTGCCCCGAAGGCAAAGCTGCCCAGTCCGCTGGCTATGACTTTCGTGCCAAAGGCATAAGCCCCTTCATTGAGTGCCTGCGACTGAAAACCCAGGGCAAAAGAGTTAAACCCGGCAGCCCGCGTACCCAAGCCTATCGAGAGGGAATAATCCTGTGCTGCTACACTTTTAAAACCCATGGCAGTGGACCACTGTCCAATGGCTTTGGTCTCATATCCTATCGATAAGGAATTCAACCCCACGCTGTCGGGCGACTCGATCAGCACCCGCCCGGCCAGGAAAGCTTCCTTGACAGGATACCACATAACCCTGGGCTCGCTGGGATTGATCACCCGCACATTATTCTCGGCCGACACATTGAAATACTGGGAAACACCCCCTTTGGCCGCATCATACCCGCCAATGGCGAAACCACCCCGCAGGGCTTTGCCGGCCGGTTTATTAAAAAAAATCCGCACACTGTCGGGGCTTACCCGCATATATTCATGGGTAAGGCCTTTGGCCGCATCATACCCCCCGATGGCGAAACCACCCCGCAGCGCCTTGTCCGGCGTATCATTCACATACATACGTATCGAATCATTATAGACGGCAAATACCGTCTGTCCGTCAGCCCTTTTTACCTCAAAAAGAGCATCCCCCGAAGTAACATCTCCCGAAGGATAAATTTTCAGCTTATCCAGCGACCCTACCGAACCGGCATAGTAAGCATAAGGCACCGCCAAAACCGGAGAGACCCCCAGCACAAGATAATCTCCGCTCCCTGTCAGATCGATGGCCGTTTCCATAAAAAGATCGCCGGTTGACCAGTCAATATCACGAAACGAATCCAGCGACCCGCCGGTACGTGTCGCAGCCGTATCCCCGAGCACCAGAGAAAATAGCCCCACGCTGCTGGTCGTAACCTCATGTTCCTCCTGCCACAGCAATTCACCGGGGTTGTTTCCCCTTAGAATTCCCAGCCTCACATGCAAAGTGGTGTTCCCGAGGATATTCCCGTCACCGTCACGCGCTACCGCCTGATATTTGATACCCTCGGGTACCTGGGCAAAAAGCAGAGAAACAAATGAAAATAATACCAATAAAATACCTGTCCTTTTCATAACCATAGATTTTATGTTGTACAAAAAATTATAAAATGAATAACAGAATTTAACTCTGGAAATATCTTGTTTATCAGATATAAAGTACGATTTTATGCAAGTTACGAAAAATTAACTACATGAACAACCGTTTGGCAAAAGCCAGAAAAAGCGACAAAATCATTTTTGCATCACTGACTTATGAGGATTATCCGGACATCCTTTTCACGGCGGCTGATTTTGCACGACCAGTGCAAATCGCCCGTACCAACCCCTAGCAGTCTCGTTATACCTGAGGAAAAACTAGCTGATATCTTTCAGAAACAAAACGGCAAAAAACTGCAGGGCGGGCTTCACCATCCCGCCGCATCAATGAGTTCTTCGACCATTATCTTCTGGGAAAACCGGCCAAACCCCGGATAGAAAGCGGTGTGATTTATATAAACAAAATGAAAAAAGAAAAGAAATAGAAATATTTTATCACCACTGCAACAAATCAGCGGTATGATCGTCTTTAATACGATCCTGAAATCCATTTTTGAACTGCTCTTGTAAAACACACCGTAGAAAAAGATGAGAAAGAAACCGCTGATTTTGTTTTTTGCCTTGTTGATATCTGTCACAGGCTTTGCAAAAACCAAAGACAAAAAGATTGAGAAACGTGTTTACAATGCGGTCGAACTGACCGGCAAAGCCCCTGTGATCGACGGAAAACTGGACGATCCGGCCTGGCTCGCCGGCACATGGGAGGACCAGTTCATACAGTTGCAACCTTATCAGGGCCGCCATCCTTCGCAAAAAACGGAGTTTAAGATCCTCTATGACAACAACAATATCTATGTGGCGATCAAAGCCCGGGATACGGCTCCCGACAGTATAGAGAAAAGGCTCACCCCGAAAGATGACCTGGAGATGTCGGGAGATATTGTAGGTATTTTGTTTGACAGTTACTTTGACCACCGCACCTCTTTTAATTTCATGGTCAGCGCCGGCGGCGTAAAAACCGATTATGTCATGTCCGAGGACGGCAGGAATGAGGATCCTACGTGGGATCCCATCTGGTATGTAAAGACACACATCACCCGTGAAGGGTGGCAGGCCGAGATGCGCATCCCCCTGAGCCAGCTGCGTTTCTCCAAAACGGAGAAACAGGTGTGGGGCCTGGAGGTGGTTCGTTACATCTTCCGGAAACAGGAACTCTCCCTGTGGCAGCTCATCCCCAACGACGCCCCGGGGATGGTACATCTTTTCGGCGAACTGCACGGCATCAATGATATCAAACCCAAAAAACAATTTGAACTGGCCCCTTACGGGGTTGCCAGATACGAGCACTATGAGCCGGAAGAAGGGAACCCTTTCCGCACAGGCAAAGGGTTCAAATTCAACGCCGGTCTGGACGGTAAAGTAGGCCTTACCAACAATATCACGATGGACTTCACCGTAAACCCGGATTTCGGACAGGTAGAAGCCGACCCATCCAAGCTCAACCTGACCGCTTATGAAACCTTTTATGAAGAAAAAAGGCCTTTTTTCGTCGAGGGCAAAAACATCTACAACTACCAGCTGATGATGGGTGACGGCGACATGGCCTCGGAAAACGTGTTCTATTCCCGCCGGATAGGCCGCCGCCCGCAGGGATATGCACAAATGGAAAACGGCGACTACGCCAAAACCCCCGATGTCACCACCATCCTCGGGGCTGCCAAAATCTCGGGAAAAACAAAAAACGGCCTCTCCATAGGAATCATGGAAAGCGTCACCGCCAATGAAAAAGCAGAGATCGATCATGAAGGATCGCGTACTTATCAGACCGTTGAACCCCTGACCAACTATGCCGTGGCACGCCTGCAAAAGGACTACGGCCAGGGCAGGACCTCTATCGGAGGCATTTTCACTTCCGTAAACCGGAAGCTGGGAGGCACCTCCCTCGATTATCTGCGCCGCGCGGCCTATACCGGCGGGCTCGACTTCTCCCACAGCTGGAAAGACCGGAAATTCAATGTCAGCGGCAAGGTGGTCTTCAGCTCCGTCTTCGGAGACACTACCGCCATGTTACGAACCCAGACCTCTTCAACCCATTACTTCCAACGTCCCGACGCCAAACACCTCACCCTCGACTCTGCCCGCACCTCCCTCTACGGCTCGGCCGGCTCCTTCCAAATAGGTAAAATCGGCGGCGGTCATCTGCAATATCTGGCTTTCCTCACCTGGAAATCCCCCGGCCTCGAACTCAACGATATCGGCTTTCTCCAAAACACCGACCAGATACTCGAAATACTCTGGGTAGGATACCGTATCTGGGAACCTTTCAGCATCTTTCGTAAAATGAATATCAACTTCAACCAGTATTCGGGTTGGGATTTCGGAGGCACTTACCTGCTCACGGGAGGCAACTCCAATGTTTTCACGCAATTTAAAAATTACTGGACCTTCGTCGCAGGCGTAAACAGCAGTACCAACAGTGTCTCCAACAGCCTGCTGCGCGGAGGGCCCTCTTTTCTGATGCCCGGAAGGATAGGTACCTTTGCCCGGCTCTCCACCGATGACCGTAAGAAACTAAATTTCAGCCTCAGCTACTCTTTCAGAAACGGCTTTGAACAATCCAACAGATATTCAAATTATTCCATGGGAATTCTGTACCGTCCTTTCAGCACCTTCCAGATATCACTGAAACCCGCATACACTAAAGGATCCGATCAACTGCAGTATGTTTCCACAAAAAACTACAACGGAGAAAACCGCTACATTTTCGGCCACATTGACCAGCAGGTGCTGGAAATGTCCATACGGCTCAGTTTCAGCATCCTGCCCAATCTGAATATTCAGTTCTGGGGACAACCCTTTATCGCCGCAGGTAAATACACGGATTTCAAACGCATCACCGATCCGCATGCCGACACTTATACCGGCCGATTTCATACTTTCACCCGGGATGAAATATCTTATGATGAGGAAAACAACATTTATCTGATCGATGAAAACGGCGATTCCAATACGGACTATTTCATCTTCAACCCTGATTTCAATTATAAGTCATTCAAATCCAATCTTGTACTCCATTGGGAATTCGTGCCGGGCTCCAACCTCTACCTGGTGTGGTCGCAAAACAAAGACCAGTATGCCATGAACAGTGATTTGCATATAGGCGATGACTTCAAAGACCTGATTCAGTCATACCCTTACAATGTTTTCCTGATCAAATTCTCCTACAGGTTCATGCTGTAGGTTTTTATTTTTCCTGATCGTGATTATCTTTGCAGGTCTATTAACAGTCCAGTAACAACAGATCGCATGGAGCCCCTGATCATCCCGCCAACACAAAGCTCACCCGAAATTGTTTTTGATCCGGACAAACGAAACTTTTCCGTCACAGGCGTTTCCCGGCCCGAGGATGTGCGCTCCTTCTATTATCCGGTACTGGAATGGTTGAAGCGCTTTAAAGAACAGGAAATAAAAACCGGAGAGATTGCCTTCGGGAAAGATGATCCGTTGAACATCCATATCAAACTGAAATATTTTAATTCCTCCTCGGCAAAATTCCTGTTCGATATTTTTATGGGCTTCGGAGAATTATCGGAGGAAAATCAAACGGTAAAGATATTCTGGCACTACGACGCCGGCGATGACGACATGGTGGATGCCGGCGAAGAGATGTCGGAAATAGCAGGTATTCCTTTCGAATTTGTAGAAAATTGAAAAATATTTTTTGTTTTTATAACGTGTAGAGACGCAAAATTTTGCGTCTCTACACGTTAAACCTGATTATTTCTTCCGGTTACCTGCCCCTTCCACCTCTTCCAGTTTCCGCACACAAGCATATTTGGCAGCGGCGATGGTCTCGCGGTTGACCTTCTCGGTGATACGGGCCTTGTTGATATCCTCCACACCGATGTAACCGTGCATCAGCAGCAACTGCAGCACCATATTGTTAACGACCGTCTCCCGGCTGTAACCGCGGGCGATGTACAGCTTATCGCAGTCGTGATACAGCTCGTCGGCGAACTCCCGGTTGTTGGGGAGCCACATCAGCTGTTCGTAGGTCTCGCTGAAGGCGCTCATCTCAATGTTGATATTGGGAGTGATCAACAGCGGGCTGAAGACATGATCCTCCGGCAACGGCTCAAAGCCAGCCAGCCCCGACATATCGATCATCACCTGAGGATTGTC
>CAZYPI010000126.1:0-8155 GCA_964649335.1 uncultured Rikenellaceae bacterium
GTTCAATTAACTCATCCATGGAAAATATTTCCTGTTCTGTCCCGGGGTTCCAGCCCAGCAGGGCCAGCATGTTCACAAAAGCTTCGGGGAAATAGCCCTGTTCCCGGTATCCGGGATACACCTCTCCTTCCGGTGTCTTCCAGTCGAGCGGGAATACGGGAAAGCCTCCTTTGTCACCGTCGCGTTTGCTCAGTTTGCCTTTACCCTGGTGTTTGAGGATCAGCGGCAGGTGGGCGAACCCGGGCGGTTCCCATCCGAAAGCCCGGTAGAGCAGGACATGCAGAGGCAGCGAGGGCAGCCACTCCTCGCCCCGGATCACATGCGTGATCTCCATCAGACGATCATCCACGATATTGGCCAGATGGTACGTGGGAAGGCCGTCCGATTTGAACAATACTTTGTCATCCAGCGTAACAGGATCAAAAGAAAGCTCCCCCCGGATGATATCACTGATCTGCACCGGCGGCCCCGGGTCGATACGGAACCTGACGACATAGGGCTCTCCGTTCTCTATCCTCGACTGAACCTCCTCATCAGACATCACCAGGGAGTTTTTCATGGTTTCCCTGACTTCGTGGTTATACATAAACACTTTCCCGCCGGCTGAAAACTCCTCCCGTTTTTTCTCAAGTTCTTCCGGCGTGTCGAAAGCATAATAAACTTTGCCCTTATCAAACAGTTCCCCTATATATTTCTTATAAATCTCTTTCCGTTCCGACTGGCGGTACGGCCCGTAAGGGCCACCCTCACGCACTCCCTCATCCACTTCCATCCCACACCACTCCATCGACTCCAGGATATACTCTTCGGCTCCCGGAACATAGCGTTTCCGGTCTGTGTCTTCTATACGAAGAATAAAAGTTCCGCCGTTATGGCGGGCAAAAAGATAGTTGAACAATGCCGTCCGCACTCCGCCCAGGTGCAAAGGCCCTGTCGGACTGGGGGCAAAACGTACTCTGACTTCACTACTCATTTTTCTGAATTTTCTGCAAAGGTAAAAAAACTACCCACTCCCGAAGCTTCCTCCCTCTCCCCACGGATATGTTAAAAATCATTTGAACACATCAAAATATTGCCTTATTTCGTATCGGATAGCAGACCAACCTAAAACCCTGTTTATGAAAGAAAATATCATGATCATCGGGGCTTCGGGGCAGATCGGTTCGGAGTTGACCATGAAACTGCGCGACATGTACGGCCCGGGCCATGTATATGCCACCGACCTGAAAGAACCGCCGCCGGATGTCCTGGAAAGCGGTCCGTTTGAATTGCTGGACGTCATGGATGACAAACGTTTGATCCATTTCGCCATACGCCACCACATCACCCAGATCTACCATCTCGCGGCCGTGTTGTCGGGCAATGCCGAGAAACTGCCCATGCAGGCCTGGCATATCAACATGAACAGCCTGATCAACGTGCTGGACCTGGCCAGGGAAGTGGATGAGATTAAAAGGATCTTCTGGCCCAGTTCCATTGCCATTTTCGGGCCCACCACCCCCCGTAGAAACACCCCGCAGATCACCGTCATGGAACCCAATACGGTGTATGGCATCAGCAAACTGGCCGGTGAACGGTGGATCGAATATTTCTGGAAGAGGTATGGCGTGGATACCCGCAGCATCCGTTACCCCGGACTGATCAGTTACAAAACCGAACCCGGCGGCGGCACCACCGACTATGCTGTGGAGATCTTCTACAAAGCCCTCAAACACGGCCACTACGAATGTTTTCTGGATAAAGACACCACCCTGCCGATGCTCTTCATGTCCGACGCCATTGAGGCCACGGTCGGGCTCATGGAAACGGATGCCTCCGCCCTGAGCATACATGCAGGATACAATATCGGCGGACTGAGCTTCAGCCCGGCAGATCTGGCCGCAGAAATACGCAAGCACCTGCCGGATTTCACCATCACCTACAAGCCGGATTTCCGGCAGGATATCGCCGCCACCTGGCCCGAAAGCATCGACGACACGGTGGCCCGGAAAGAGTGGGGTTATAACCCGAAATACAGACTCGCAGAAATGACCGAACTGATGCTGAAAGAGATACGTAAAAAGTTAAACAAATAAAAAACTTCATCATGTACAGTGAAAAAATCAAACAACATTTCCGGAACGAGCTGGAGAGCATCCGTGAAGCCGGCCTGTTCAAAGACGAGAGGATCATCACCTCCCCCCAGGGGGCGGAGATCACCATCTCTACCGGAGAAAAGGTGCTGAATTTCTGTGCCAACAACTACCTGGGGCTCTCCAACAGCCCCGAGCTGATCCGTGCTGCCAAAGAAGCCATGGATACCCGCGGCTACGGCATGTCGTCGGTGCGGTTTATCTGCGGCACGCAGGATCTGCACAAAGAACTGGAATACCGGATCGCCAAGTTCTTCGGCACGGATGACTCCATCCTTTATGCCGCCTGTTTCGATGCCAACGGGGGTATCTTCGAACCGTTGTTTACCGACCAGGACGCCATTATCTCCGACATGCTCAACCACGCTTCCATCATCGACGGTGTGAGACTGTGCAAAGCCCGGCGCTTCAGATATAAAAACGGAGATATGCAGGACCTGGAAGAAAAATTGCAGGAAGCCCAATCCGCCCGTTTCAGGATCGTTGTCACCGACGGGGTTTTCTCTATGGACGGCAACGTAGCGCCGGTGGATGAGATCGTACGCCTCGCCGAAAAATACGATGCCCTGGTGATGGTGGACGAAAGCCACTCGGCCGGCGTGGTGGGAGATACCGGCAGGGGTGTGACCGAGCTCTTCGACATCAGGGGCCGGGTGGATCTTATCACCGGCACCCTGGGAAAAGCCTTCGGCGGAGCCATCGGCGGATTTACCACCGGCAGGAAGGAGATCATCGAAATGCTGAGACAACGCTCGCGGCCTTATCTCTTCTCCAACTCCCTGCCTCCTGCCGTCGTAGGCGCAACCATCAAAATGTTCGATATGATGGATCAGACCTCCGAACTGCAGGATAAACTGCACGACAACACCCGCTACTTCATGGAGAAAATGGAAAAACTCGGCTTCGACCTGAAACCTACCCAGTCGGCTATATGTGCCGTGATGCTATATGACGCCAAACTCTCACAGGACTTTGCCGCCCGGCTGCTGGACGAAGGAATCTATGTCATCGGCTTTTACTACCCGGTGGTGCCGGAAGGTCAGGCCCGCATCAGGGTGCAGCTGTCGGCAGCCCACGAAACCGAACACATAGACAAAGCCGTCGCCGCTTTTGAGAAAGTGGGGAAAGAACTGGGGGTCATCCAATAAAAAACGGGGCTGCAGCCCCGTTTTTTTTATGCTGTATTTTTCTATCCGCACTTGGACGACCCGCAATCCAAGCAGATCAGGCATCCCTCCTGGTAGATCAGGTTCTCGGAGCCACAGTTCTGGCATTTCTCCCCGTGAAAAGCCTTGGTACCGTCGGGAATGAACTTCTTCAACGCCCGGGCCACCCCGGCTTTCCAGGTATTGATGCTCTCGTTATCCAATTGAAGTTTCGAGACCAGCTCCACCACATTGGGGATAGGCATCCCGTGACGAAGCACCCCCGAAATCAGCTTGGCATAATTCCAGAACTCTTTGTTGAACATATGGGACAAGCCCCCGACCGTATTCTGGTAACCGTATTTATCGGTATACTGAAAATCATACCGTGCGCGTCCGTCGGCTTCCCTTACTTTGATGATCTTTCCTTTCGTGATGGACTTCGGGATCACCAGAGCATCCTCTTCCTCCATCCCCGTAAAAATCTCATAAGGCCGGCCGTCCTTGATGCCCACGAAGGCGATCCACTTTTCGTTGTTATTATGAAACCGCACCACCTCGGCCTCAAGCACCTTGGGTCTTTTCTCAAATTTGGGCTGTTCCGAAGAGCCCTTGCCTTTTTTATCATGAGAGATAAGCACCCCTTCGCGGGAGCCCTCACGATAGACCGTCACCCCTTTGCACCCCGCATTCCAGGCGGTAATGTACAGGTTTCCGACCATATCCTCCGAGACCTCCGACGGCAGGTTCACCGTGACGCTGATGGAGTGGTCCACCCATTTCTGGATCTCTCCCTGCATCCTCACCTTGGCCACCCAGTCGATATCATTGGAGGTAGCATTGTGATAGGGTGATTTCCGGATCAGGGCATCCAACTCCTCGTCCGAATATTTCTCCACCTCCTCTATCTTATAGCCGTTGGCTTCCAGCCACGTCCTGAACTTGTGATGGAAGACGTTGTATTCTTCCCAGGCATCCCCCACCTCATCCACGAAAGAGACATGCACATCGCTGTCGTTGGGGTTCACCTTCCGCCTTCTTTTATATACAGGCCTGAACACGGGCTCGATGCCCGAGGTGGTCTGTGTCATCAGACTGGTGGAGCCGGTGGGGGCAATGGTCAGCAGCGAGATATTCCGCCGGCCTTTTTCCACCATCTCCTCATAGAGATGCGGATCCGCCTCCTTCAACCGCAAAATGAAAGGATTGTCTTTTTCCCTGGCGGCGTCATAGATCTCAAAAGCTCCCCGTTCCGCGGCCATCTTCACCGAAGCGCGGTACACCTCGATAGCCAGGGTTTTATGCACCTCGATAGAGAAATCTATCGAGTTCTCACTGCCGTATTTCAGTCCCAGCGCCGCATGCATATCCCCTTCGGCGGTAATGCCGATACCCGTACGCCTGCCTTCCACCGCTTTGCGGCGTATGTTCTCCCACAGCTTCCGCTCCACATATTTGACCTCCTCATCCTCGGGGTCCTTGTTTATCTTATCCAGGATCCTGTCGATCTTTTCCAGTTCCAGGTCGATGATATCATCCATGATCCGCTGGGCATAGCGGGCATGCTCCCTGAACTTCTCAAAGTTGAATTTGGCTTCCGGCGTAAAGGGATTATCCACGTAACTATACAGGTTGATAGCCAGCAAACGGCAGCTGTCATACGGACACAACGGGATCTCCCCGCAGGGGTTGGTGGCCACGGTGCGGTATCCCAGGTCGGCATAGGAGTCGGCCACCGATTCGCGGATGATGGTGTCCCAGAAGAGAATGCCCGGTTCTGCCGATTTCCAGGCATTGTGCACGATCTTGTCCCACAGCTTGCGGGCATCGATCTCTTTTCGCACCCAGGGCTGATCCGAATCGACAGGAAATTGCTGCACATAAGGTTTATTATCTATCACCGCCTGCATGAACTCATCGTCGATCTTCACCGACACATTGGCGCCGGTCACTTTGCCAGCCTCCAGTTTGGCATCGATGAATTTTTCCGAATCGGGGTGCTTGATGGAGATAGTCAGCATCAGGGCACCGCGCCGGCCGTCCTGGGCCACTTCGCGGGTGGAGTTGGAATACCGCTCCATGAAAGGCACCACTCCCGTGGAAGTCAGTGCACTGTTCAACACCGGGCTGCCGGAAGGCCGGATATGAGAAAGATCATGGCCCACCCCGCCGCGGCGTTTCATCAGCTGCACCTGCTCCTGGTCGATCTTCATGATGGCCCCGTAAGAATCCGAGGATCCGTTATTGCCGATCACAAAACAGTTGGAGAGGGAAACGATCTGATAATCATTGCCTATACCCGACATCGGCCCCCCCTGGGGAATGATATATTTGAAATCTTTCAGTAAATCGAAGATCTCTTCTTCAGACAGGGGATTCGGATACTTCTGCTCTATCCTCGCCAGCTCGCGCGCCAGGCGGTGATGCATGTCTTCCGGCGTCTTCTCATACAACTTTCCTTCCGAATCTTTCAAGGCATATTTCGTAACCCACACCTTGGCTGCCAGATCATCCCCGCCAAAATACTCCCGCGTGGCCTCCAGGGCTTCCTCAAAAGAATAAACCCGCTTCTCCGATTCCTCAGTATGAAGCTTTATCGGTTTGAATGTCTGGGATTTCTCCTCTTTAACATTGGTTTTGGTTTGACCGGCAAATAAATCGTCCATGCGTAATAATTTTAATGCTTTGAATACTAACAGATAAGTCCCGAAAAAATATAGCGGAAGACGGATATCAAATTTAATGACTGGAAAACGACCTCACAAGAGCAAAACATTCGATTTTATTAACATTTTAATAAAGTTATAAACGGATTATCGTATTTCATTAAGCATAAGACAATTATCCGTTTTATACTACTACACTGCTACTTACATCGATCCCGGTTGTACAGGAAATCGCCCTTTGCTTTATTGCGGAAGGGATTAGAGCCGTTGACAGGTGAATGAAAAAATCATGATGCAACTGAGAAGAAAAAGAATATGTTTATTAAAAACCCCCTCCCTGTTATCCCTCCCCCTCGGCGAGGGGGAGGGAAGGATGGAGGTTAAACAAAAAGATTATAAGAAAAAAAGAGGAGGGTTACCCCTCCTCTCCGAAAAGAAATGATTTGTTTAGTTTCTAAAACAAATACCTGAATCCGATCTGTGCCTGCCAGCGGGAGCTGCTGATACCGGAATCATCTATGTTCCACACATCTCCTTTGGGTTTGGAGAAGCTGAATGTCGGCGTTGTTCCGTCGGCATCAAATCCTTCAAACCGGATCAACCGGTAATATCCGTAAGGGACATAATAACGGCGGCCCCAGTTTTTATTGAGCATATTTGTAAAGTTGAACACATCAAAGGTAAACTGCAGCGTATTCCTCCGTGGCCCTATATTGGTAAAAATGTCCTGGGCCAATTTCAGGTCCAGAATATGGATAAAGGGGGTACGGGAACCGTTCCGTTCGGCATATTCGCCCCGGTGTTTGCTCAGATAGGGGTCATTTTTAATAAAATCATCCAGGTCCTGCCACTGTTGGTCGGCGGTAGCCGCATCGGCAAAGACGATGTCTCCCCGGCTTGCAGGGATATAGATCAGGTTGTTGTCACTTTCCCCGTTGCCGTTCAGATTCCCGCGGTCACTGTAAACATAGGAATAATGCTGTCCCGACTGCCCGTTATAAAACAGGCTGACGGTGGTAGCCAGATGCTTCGCATACTCAATCCGGTAGCTCACAAAACCGACAATACGATGCCCCATATCAAAATCGGACGTGCTGAGCCCGATGTTGTTCAGTCCGTTCACCTGTTCCATATACCTCCATTGCGATGAGTTCTGTGATGAGGTCCCGTCGTTTACGGACAAAGCCCGGCCGAAGGTGTATGCCAGACTACCGGTGAAGCCTTTGCTGAAATTCTTTTGCAACTGGACGGTAATGTTATAGGTATGCCCTTTGCTGGTATTGGTGCCGACCATCACCCTGGTATAGGAAGGATCAAGCTTGGCGTTGTCGTAATGAGGCCTGTTGTCTGCTCCGGTGAGATAAAAATCGGGCGTCGGGGAAACATTCATATTATAATACAACACATTATTCAGCGTCTTCGTATAGACCCCCTCGACGGTTAACACCATCCCCCAGACGATTTTCTTATCGAAGGCAAGATCCATCCGGAACACCTGCGGAAATTTGTAATTGGCAGCAAACAGGTCCATCTGTCCTCCGTAGGGAGCATCCGTGCCGCCGAAGTCGGCGTTCTTATACTGCTGATCCCACTGGCTCTGAAAGGGGATATAATAACCCCAGCTATTTTTGACATACACGCCGCCGATGGTCAGGCCGTTGTTGGTATAAGACCCTCCGGGCCATACCAGCGGCAGACGGCTGGTGAAAATACCGGCACCACCACGCAACTGGAAGGTTTCATCACCCAGCACATCCCAGTTAAATCCCACACGGGGCGACCAAAGCAGCTTCGATGCAGGCATCTTCCCGGCCCGGGCACCCAGCATATCCCAACCGGCCCCCTCGATCATGGGAACCGTCTCGGAATTAAAGTGAGTATCTTCTTTGGGATCCTGCAGGAAAACCGGCATATCAACACGTAACCCCGCGGTCAGCTTGAAGTTATTGCTGATCTGTATCTCATCCTGGCCGTAAATGCCCCATTGCAACATCCCGAAATCAGCCGCCGCTGCCGAGCCGTCGCCGGTGATATTATCTACCAGCGAATAACCTCTCTCATACTGAATGGCCGAAGCCACTCCGGCGGTATCGGCAAAACCCCGTCCATTGACCGTCAGAAAATCATCCACGGAGGCATAACGGTATTCCCCGAAATTTTTCCGCATAAACAGGTTATAGGTATGGGAATACTCCAGGTTAAACCCGACGGT
>CAZYPI010000127.1:0-8120 GCA_964649335.1 uncultured Rikenellaceae bacterium
TGGAAAACGCATGGCCCATGATGGTTAAGTATGTGGAATACCTTAGACGTAAATCAAATCATGACATCCTCTCTTACGGTCTTGGCGACTGGTTTGACCTGGGTACGAAAAGACCCGGTGTTGCCCAGTTAACTCCTGTCTCACTGACTGCAACGGCGACATATTATTATGATGTTAAATTGCTGGGACAGATGGCTGGTATCCTCAAAAAAACAGAGGAACAAAAACGCTTCAGAAAATGGGAGAAAGCGATAAAAAAAGCCTTTAATGACCGGTTCTTTGACATCAATAAGAAATCCTACGCGACCGGTAGCCAGACAGCCATGTCAATGCCTTTGTGTTTGGGGTTGGTTGATAAACAATATGAAAAAAAGGTCTTTAATAACCTGGTAGATTCGATTCATACCCATGGGAATATCCTTACTGCAGGGGATATTGGTTTTCATTATCTTGTTGAAGCTCTAACAAAAGGTGGGGCTTCGCAATTGCTTTTTGAAATGAATAACCGTGATGATGTTCCGGGATATGGCTACCAGTTGAAAAATGGGGCAACCTCGCTGACGGAGTCATGGGCAGCCCTGAGGAATGTTTCCAACAATCATCTTATGCTTGGTCATCTCATGGAGTGGTTTTATCAGGGAATTGGCGGGATCAGGCAGGAGGTTGGTTCAAAAGGTTATAAAAAGATTGTTATTCACCCCGATGTGGTTGGTGATATTACCCATGCAAAGAAAATCTTTTATTCTCCTTATGGTAAAATTAAAACCGAATGGCGTAAAACGAAAAATCTTTTTACTCTTCGTATGGAAATTCCCGTCAATACCCGGTCAACAGTCTATCTGCCTGTATATGGAAAAGTATCTGTAAACAACGAAAAAGAATGGCCGGGCAGAAAGACCGGATTTCAATATATAGGAGTCAAAAATGGACGCATGGTCTATAAAACAGGTTCCGGAAGTTATGAATTTAAGATTATTCCGGCCGTGAAATCAGATAAATGAGATTCTATCTATTCTTTTACTAAAAAAGTTATATTTATGATATGAATACAACAGTAAATATCCGCAAAGTATAACAAAAATAAAT
This sequence comes from uncultured Rikenellaceae bacterium, assembly GCA_964649335.1. Lineage (GTDB taxonomy): Bacteria > Bacteroidota > Bacteroidia > Bacteroidales > VadinHA17 > DRPN01. The sequence continues at coordinate 1,087 of CAZYPI010000127.1, forward strand.
ATGAATGTACTATTAAATGTTGTCTTTGTTACCCGGAAATCAAAGACTAAATTTACATGCGATATCCGGAAATTCACGGGGCAAGGAAAAGGGATTGTGATCGGTTTATATAGACAATTTGCTGATATTTTTGATTAAATGATGCATATTTGTTCTGACCAAACAACAAGGCCATGAAAACCCTGACAAAGCCGGTACTTATCCTGACGCTACTTTTTTCCATGTTGTATTTATCCTGCAACAGGGATAATGTGGAAACCGGGGCGGTAAAGCAAAGGAAAATCGATACGGTACCACTCCAAAACCCCATGACTGCGGCTTACCTGCAGCAACATCTGGCCGGGACCTCCCCCCGGCTGATCCTGACGCCGGAGCGGGAGAAAGAGCTGAAAGAAAAACTTAAAACCGACCCGCAGGTGCAGGCCTATTACCGGTATCTGAAAAAAGAAACGGATCAGATACTTAAGAAACCTTTATTGACACGTACTTTGGTAGGAAGAAGATTGTTGGGTGTTTCCCGTGAGATGGTTGACCGGATGGGTACGTTGTGTATGGTTTACCGTATAGACCGGGATCCCGTGATATTGAAACGTATTGATGATGAACTGAAAGCGGTCTGTAACTTCACGGATTGGCATCCGGAGCATTTTCTGGATGTGGCGGAGATGTCGATGGGGGTGGCCCTGGCGGTGGACTGGGCCGGGGAGTACCTGCCGCCCGGAACGGTGCAGCTGGCCAAAAATGCCTTGATCGAAAAGGGCCTCAACCCCAGTTTCGACAAACCCATGTGGTGGATCAGTGCCAACAACAACTGGAATGAAGTGTGCCATGCGGGGATGATCGCGGCAGCCCTGGCCACGGCTGATGTCAACCCGGAACTGTCGGCGCGGACCATCGGCCGGGCACTGGACAACCTGCCCTATGCCCTGATGGAGTATGAACCCGACGGTATCTACCCCGAAGGGCCTTCTTACTGGGGCTATGGCACCGGTTATGCGATCATTGCCTCCTCAATGCTGACCAGCGCTTTGGGTACCGACTTCGGCATCGCGGAGTATCCCTCCTTCATGGAGAGTGCTCGGTTTATCCTGCTGGCCACGGCCCCCTCAGGCGACTATTTCAACTTTTCCGACTGCGGCCTGCACCGCAGCAACCAGACAGCGGTACTGCTGTCGTGGTTTGCCGCCAAAACCGGTGACGCCCTCTATTTCGACGAAAAGTTTTTCGATCATCCCACATCCATAGGCCGGCTGGCCGGCCCCGGCCTGGTGTGGCTGTCACAATACCGGCAAACGAAGAAAAGCACCCTGCCCCTGAACTGGTATGGCGAAGGACATAATCCCGTAGTGGTCTTCCGCGGCGGGAAGGATGACCCCGGACATTTCTACTTCGCCGCCAAAGGTGGCAGCGCCTCGGTGAACCACGGAAATATGGATGCCGGAACATTTATTCTGGAACTGAACGGCGTACGTTGGGTTATAGACCCCGGCACACAAAACTACAACCAGTTGGAACAGGCCGGTTTCGACCTGTGGCACATGTGCCAGGATTGCCAGCGCTGGACCTTGCTGACAAAAAGCAACAAAGGACACAGCACCCTCACCGTGGATGATGCCCGCCACAATGTGAAAGGATATGCTCCCATCACGGAATTTAAAGACGGGAAAAAACCGGAAGTGACCATAGATATGACCGAAATTTTCGACGGGCATCTGAAAAGCGCCCTGCGAAAGTTTGTCAAAGAGAGCAACCGTTCATTGCTGGTGGAAGACAAAGTGGTGCCGGAAAGCACTACGAAAAAAGTCACCTGGGCCCTCATGACTACGGCGGAGGTGGTCCCGCAGGAAAAAGGAGCCCTGCTGAAACAGGACGGCCAAACGCTACGGCTGACCATCCTTGAACCCGCAAACGTACAGGTGGACATTGTTTCTCTCGACCCTCCGCCACTGAAGCTCGACAAACGCATCCCCGGGCTGAAGCGGGTGGAACTCAATGTGCCGGCATCCCGGTTCCCCAAAGAAGCCGGGGTTATACGTGTCCGGTTATCGTGTGCGAAATGACATGTTTGTTTATCGCTGAAAAATATGTATCTTCTGCCCTGAAAGCCCGTCCGCCCGGACGAATGGACGTCCGGGCGGACGGGCTTAAGCAACAGCATACAGGCAACGCTCTGTATTTGGTACCATACACTGATTGTTATGAAATATTTTTACACTCATTTTTCCGGTTTGTTTCTCCTGTGGCTCGGGAGTGCCATGATTTTCTCCGGCTGCAACGGGGAGGCTGAAAAGAAAGTGCAAAGACCCAACATCCTTTTTTGTCTGGCGGATGATGCCGCCTTCCCTCATATGGGAGCATACGGCACGAAGTGGGTCCGGACACCGGGTTTCGACCGGGTGGCTGAACAGGGGATCCTGTTTACCCGGGCTTATACCCCCAATGCCAAATGTGCTCCCTCACGGGCCTGTATCATTACCGGCAGGAACTCCTGGCAACTGGGAGCGGCTGCCAACCATTGGTGTTATTTCCCCAAAGAATACAAGACCTATCCGGAAGTGCTGTCGGAACACGGCTATTATGTTGGATACACAGGGAAAGGGTGGGCTCCGGGCGTGGCCGGGACAGTGGACGGCAAACCCCGCCGGCTGGTGGGAGAGCCCTGGCAGAAAAGACGGACCACACCTCCCACCAACAGGATATCCAAAACCGATTATTTCGAAAACTTCAGGGCCTTTCTGGAAAAAAAACCGGCGGATGAACCTTTTTGTTTCTGGTATGGAGGACATGAACCGCACCGGGGATATGAGTTCGCTTCAGGGATAAAAAAAGGGGGTAAGCATATCCGGGATATTGACAGCGTTTACACCTACTGGCCGGATGTGGACTCGGTGCGTACCGATATGCTGGATTATGCTTTTGAAATCGAATATTTTGACTCACACCTGGTCAGGATGCTTGACCTGCTGAAACAAAAAGGAGAACTGGAAAATACCCTCGTGATCGTTACGGGAGACAACGGCATGCCTTTTCCCCGTTGTAAAGGACAGGAGTATGAACAATCAAACCATATGCCACTGGCGGTTATGTGGAAGAAAGGAATCAAAAAACCGGGCCGTACGGTGGATGATCTGGTGAGCTTCATCGATTTTGCTCCTACCTTCCTGGAGATAGCCCAGGTGGACGCCGGCAATTGTGGTATGAAAACCATTCAGGGAAGAAGTCTTACTTCCATATTCTACACCACGGACTCCGGGGTGACCGAACCTGAGCGGGATCATGTGCTGATAGGGAAAGAGAGGCACGATGTGGGACGCCCCCATGATGAAGGTTATCCCATACGGGGTATTATCCGTGATCAGTATCTGTTCATCCATAACTTCAAAACAGACCGCTGGCCGGCAGGAAACCCCGAAACAGGATACCTGAACTGCGACGGAAGCCCTACGAAAACCGTTATCCTTAATGAGTTCAGAAAGGGGGAAAACCTGCAGCACTGGGTGTGGTCCTTCGGCAAACGCCCCGCAGATGAACTGTATAATATCAAAAAAGATCCGGACTGTATCGTAAACCTGGCCAGGAAACCGGAATATGCCGGTATTGTGACGAAGCTGAAGACACAACTGTTCACAGAGCTGAAAGAACAGGGAGATCCCCGCATGTTTGGGAAAGGGGACGTGTTTGATGAATATCCCTATGCCGATACCAAAGACACGGCATTCTATGAAAGATATATGAAAGGGGAGAAGTTACCCGCCGGCTGGATAAACAAAACCGACTTTGAGACGGATATGCAGCGGGTGAAAGAGGTATTGCAGGATATGGATAAGTAAAAGCCTGATCAATAACTATATAAACTTATTACTATGAAAAGAACAGTTTCCTTTTTGTTGGTTCTCGCCGTATTTTTTCATGTCTCGGCACAGAAATACGAACAGCTTGCGCCCACCCCGCCCATGGGCTGGAACAGCTGGAACTGTTTCCGTACCGATATCAGTGAGGCGAAGATCAAAGCCATTGCCGATGCCATGGTGAGCTCGGGTATGAGAGAGGCCGGATACCGGTATATCATCATTGACGATGGATGGATGACTACACGGCGTGATGCCCGTGGACATATCATTGTGGATTCAACCAAATTTCCTCATGGGATCAAAGCCCTGGCAGATTATATCCACAGCCTGGGGTTGAAATTCGGTATTTACTCCGCTCCGGGATGCTACACCTGTCAGAAACTGAGGGGCAGTCTGGGCCACGAACAAACCGACGCCAATGACTATGCCTCCTGGGGTGTGGACTTCCTGAAATATGACTGGTGTAAATACCCGAAAACGATAACGGAGGCTCGAAAGATATCACCCGATTCATGTCGCAGGGCTTTCGAACTGATGCGCCGCTGCCTCGATAATACCGGCCGTCCCATTGTCTATAGCATACATGATAAATGCAATAAGGATTTGAATGAGAAAAATGCATTGCCCTGGGTGAAAACCATTGCCAATATGCACCGCACCAGCGGAGATATCAAAAACAACTGGGACCGGATGCTTTATTGTCTGGAGAGTACCGCCGACCTGTGGCCCTATGCAGGGCAGGGCTACTGGAACGACCCCGATATGCTGGAGGTGGGAAACACGAATAAAGAAAAACTATGGGGAGACATTTCTTCCGTAAAAATGAACCTTACGGAATACAGGGCTCATTTCAGTTTGTGGTGCATGGTGGCGGCCCCTCTGATCGCAGGCAACGACCTGCGGGAGATGACCCCGGAGATCATAGAAGTATTGACCAACAAAGAGGTTATTGCCATTGACCAGGATCCTCTCGGCAAACAGGGGAGAAGAGTGCGTGATGATGGCGACCTGGAAGTGTGGAGCAAGGAACTGTCAGGCGGCCGGCGAGCCGTGGCCCTCTTCAATCGCAGCATCCGGCCGGTCGATATTGCAGTGTCGTGGAAGGAGATCGGACTGGCCGGAAAATTGAAAGTGCGCGACTTGTGGGAACATAAAGACTTGGGGAAATTCAAAAATTCGTTTACCGGAAAGCAAATCCCCGCCCACAGTGCCATGGTGCTGCTGATTAGTAAGTGAACTACGTAGGTATCTACGTAGGAATAATTTCTATACCATAGAAAAAATAGCCATCCCGGGTGCGGAGAAAGTAAAAGTTTCCGGAAACTCTGCTCTTTTTCCGTTAGGGTGACCGGGTTTTCATTTATCCCGGAATGATGAATGATTATAATATATATCTTTACATCATAAAGAAAATAGGATTAAAAATGAAAGGATTAAAAATCTTTGTTTTTTTGTTTTTACTTCTTCTCATGGGCGGGTGTCATAAAGTCCCTGAGCATCCCAATATCCTGTTTATTGTGGTGGATGATCTGGGGTACAAGGATCTAAGCTGCATGGGCAGTGACTATTACGAGACGCCCAACATTGACCGGATTGCCGCGCACAGCATGATCTTTACCAACGGCTATGCCACCTGTGCCGTTTGCAGTCCGTCGCGGGCCAGTCTGCTGAGCGGCAAATTCACGGCCCGCCACGGCATCACCGACTGGATAGGGGCGCCGGAGGGAGAAGGGTGGCGCAGGTACAAACGGTATACGAAGATGTTGCCTCCGGATTACCTGCATCACCTGCCGCCGGAGTATGTGATCCTGCCGGAAGCCCTGAAACAGCATGGTTACAAGACTTTCTTTGCCGGGAAATGGCACCTCGGGGGCAAAGGCTATTACCCCGAGGACAACGGTTTTGACATCAACGTAGGGGGGTATGAGGTAGGCAGCCCGCCCCACGGCAGGTATTTTTCCCCTTTCCACAATCCTAAAATGAAAGATGGCCCCGGCGAGGCGGGGATGAGCCTCTCGATGAAACTGGCAAAAGAAACGGTGAAGTTCATCGAAAAAAACAGGGACACTGCCTTTCTGGCCTATCTGGCTTTTTATGCTGTGCATGCTCCCATTCAGACCACACATGACAAATGGAAGAAATACCGGGACAAGGCCGACTCCATGGGCATAGCGGAGCAGGGCTTCGCCATGGAACGGAGGTTCCCGTACCGTTTGCATCAGGACAACCCCGTCTATGCCGGCCTGATCTCCCAGGTGGATGACGCAGTGGGGTATGTGCTGGAGACGCTGAAGAAGTTGCATTTGGGGAAAAAGACGATCATTATTTTCACTTCGGACAACGGAGGTGTTATTTCCGGGGATGCTTTTTCTACCAATTTGAGTCCGCTCAGGGGCGGCAAAGGATACCAGTGGGAGGGGGGCATACGTATCCCGTATTTTATTGATGTGCCCTGGATGCATCTCGGCGGGAAGAAAAACGATACGCCCGTTACCGGTGCTGATTTTTATCCGACCATCCTGGATCTGGCGGGACTGCCCCTGATGCCGGAACAGCATACCGACGGGGTGAGCCTGGTGCCTCTGCTGGAGGGCGATACCATTCCTTCCCGGCCCCTGTATTGGCATTATCCTCATTACGGAAACCAGGGAGGCGACCCCGCCGCCATGATCCGCGAAGGCCACTGGAAGCTGATCCATTACTGGGAAGACGGGCACAATGAACTGTATGACCTCAGCAAGGATATCAGCGAGCAACAGGATGTGGCCGGCCGGTATCCGGAGATCACACGGAAAATGTCGGAGCAACTGCTTGCGTGGCTGCAGTCGGTACATGCCAGGTATCCCGTGCCCGATCCCCTGTTCAGTCCGGACTCGCTGAAGATGAAACAGAACTGGTACCGTGAGGTGTTATGGCCCCGCCTCGAGAAGAGACGCAAACAAATGCTGGATCCCTCCTGGCAACCGAATGACGACTGGTGGGGGAGTGAGATAAGACAAAAGACAAAAGGAAAAAGATAAAAGTTAGTGAGATCCGGGTTTTGCGAGGCGAAGCCGAAGCGAAATCCGCAGGTCGAACTTGTCCTGACATTCTGAAAGAATCGTCAGGGGCAAAAGGCATCCTCCTTCGCGAAAGCTTCGGAGGACAAAGAAAGGCACTCAGGCAGAAGGGTTTGTAGTTTGT
>CAZYPI010000128.1:0-8117 GCA_964649335.1 uncultured Rikenellaceae bacterium
AAAGGGAAAATATGTGGCGGGGGTGGCCGGTATAACCGGGGCTGTGAATGAAAAAGAACACCTTGTCTTTTCCGCCGGTTCGGGAAAATATATTTTTGTCTTATCCGAAGAATAAAAAATAACAGGAAAAAAATACGACAGCAACCAAAATATCTTTTCGTTGAATGAACGCGGAGCATGATTAAACAAAATACCATATATTGATTATATACCCATGAAAAGAAGAAACATGATCGGGATAACGGCCGCGGCAGCCGGCACCCTGGCTTCGGTGCCGCTGCAGGCATCGGGAAAAAGCCTGAATCCTCCCGGCAGAAAACTGAAAATTCTGGTGGCCGGGGCTCATCCGGACGATCCAGAAACAGGTTGCGGCGGAACCATCCTCAGATATACACAGGCGGGACATGACGTGGTTGCTTTTTATCTCACCCGGGGAGAGGCCGGCATTCCGGGGAAAAGTCATGAGGAAGCAGCCCGCATCCGCACCGCCGAACTTACCGAAGCATGTAAAATCATGCAGGCCCGCCCGGCCTTCGGGGGTCAGACAGACGGAGATACGGTGGTGAATAAGGATGCTTATGTGGCGGCGAAAAAGATGCTGGATGCGGAGAAACCGGATATTATCTTTACTCACTGGCCGGTGGATACCCATCGCGATCACCGAGCCTGCTCGATACTGATCTACGATGCCTGGCTGGCCCAGGGGATGAAACCGGCGCTCTACTATTTTGAAGTCGATACCGGCGGTCAGACCCAGCTCTTTCATCCTACAGACTATTGCGATATCACACCGGTGATTGATAAAAAACACCAGGCATGTTTTGTGCATAAAAGCCAGAAAATCAAAGAGGAAACCTATCCGGAGTTTCATGCTGAAATGGAGGCCTTCAGAGGTCTCGAATACGGGTGCCGTTATGCCGAGGCTTTTGTCCGGCACCCGCGCAGCCCGGAAGGATGGATTCCTACCTAGAAATTCTTGTGTATAATTATAAGGTCAAATTATTTAAAATTTTGAACAGATGAGAAAAGAAAAAATGATCGGGAGCGCTTTTGTTTATTTGATTTTTTTGATACTTCTTCCGGGAGTTCTCTCCTGTAAGTCCAAAAAAGGCGGTACGAACACTTCTGTCAAGGAGGAGGATACGGCTAAATCCGAACTTTGTGTCGGAAAATATCTGACCCCCGAACAGGCAAAAGAGAAACTGAAGGAATATGCCGCGACCTACCACGATGCGGCCGGCTGGCAGGCACGGGCGAAGAAGATACGCCACAACATCATCACCGGCGCCGGGCTGGACCTGATCCCGGAAGAGGAGTGGAACTATCCCATTCACGTGGTGCGGGGGGCTAAGCATCAGATGAACGGCTACACCGTGGAAAACATTGCGCTGGAGGTGAAGCCGGATTATTTTATCCACGGCAACCTCTACCTGCCGGATAAGATCGAGGGGAAGATCCCGGCCATCCTCAACCCCCACGGCCACTGGTTTGAGCCGGGTGATTACGGAAGGTTCCGGGCGGATATGCAATACCGCTGCGGCTCTTTTGCACGCATGGGAGCCCTGGCTTTCTGCTGGGATATGTTTGGCACGGGCGAAGATACCGCCCACCGGCATCATGATCCCAAAGCCCTGAAAAAACAGACCTACAACAGTATCCGGGTGCTGGATTATATCTCTTCGCTGAACTTTGTGGATACCAACCGCATTGCGGTAACCGGCGCCTCGGGCGGCGGTACCCAGACCTTTATCCTCGCTGCCGTTGATCCCCGGATAGATGTATCGGTACCCGTAGTCATGGTCTCGGCCTATTTCTTCGGAGGATGTGTGTGCGAAAGCGGCATGCCCATACATAAAAGAGGGGTTTTCTCTACCGACAATGCGGAAATTGCCGCTACGGTGGCACCCAAACCGCTGCTGATCGTTTCCGACGGCGACGACTGGACGCAACATGTGCCGGAAATGGAATATCCTTATATAAAACACATTTATGCGCTTTTCGATAAAGAAGGGAATGTGGAAAATGCTCATTTCCCCAACGAAAAACATGATTACGGGGTGAACAAACGCAAAGCAGTCTATCCCTTTCTGGCCAAACACCTCGGTTTGGATATGTCTCGTATCGAGGATGAAAACGGGGAGATCACCGAAAAAAATATTGTCATCCTGGATACTACCGCCCTCAAGGTCTTTCCGGAGAGAAACCTGGTTTCCGATCCTATGAACAGGTGACCTCCGGTTTCCTCTGACAGCAGCATCGCCCGAAGCAATGTCCCTTTGATATACGTGACCATGGTGGCCCCGCACCTGTCAGAGCATCCTCAACGGCGTGCCGGTGCCCGAAGCCCTGAAGAAATCAGTGGAAAGCGGGAAATGGGAAGAGGTGAAGTATGTGGATATAGCGGACTAAATGATTTGTGATTCGTGGTAATTAACTGTCCAAAAGAGCATTCCCCCTCTCGAGAGGGGGTTAGGGGGTGTGTTCTTCATTCCTCCCGTTCGCCGATCACCGATCACCGATCAACCTTCACCGATCAACCTTCCAAACAGTTCCTCATACTGCCGCGTCACCTTTTCCCAGGAATATTCTCTTTTGATCCGGTTCTGGTATTGCCGGATCATTTGTTCCTTATTAATTATATAAGTATCCCAGCTATTCAGGAGGGCAGCCACCTCCTCCGGGGAGGAGAAAAAGCGAGACTCCTCTCCCAGCACATACCGGTTGAAGGGGTTGTCGTGGGCGGCGATCAGGCATCCCGCCGCCATCGCCTCCAGCAGGGCCGGGTTGGTGCCGCCGGCAGAGTGACCGTGCAGATATCCCCGTGCATGATGGCGGAGGATGTTCAGTAACCGGTCGTCATAAAGGGCCCCGGTAAAAATGATGCCTGCCCGCCCGTCATACCTTCGAAGCAGCTTCCGGCCGTAAGGGTTGTCCGTGTCACCGGTCAGCAGCAGGGGGTATGGGATGCCGGAACGGATATATCCTTCAAGGATCATGTGCAGGTTGTTCTCCGGCACAAAACGGGCTACCGTCAGGAAGTATTTTCCGGGGAGGATGTGGACGGATATTTTTTCTGTAGCTTTTTTCCCGGTTTCTTCCTGTTGCTGCAGAACCTCTTTCAGCATACTGCCGGGAGTAGCTCCGGCAGGCAGGGATGTGTCTCCGGGGATGCCGGCGCCATAGGCGATCACCGCCGGCGTAGCGCCATACCTGGTCTCCAGCCAGCGGGCGATCTCCGGATGGTCGGCCACCACCGCCCGGCTTCTTTTCACGGCTGTTTTTTCGGTCATCCGGAAAAAACGACGCACCAGCGGGTGCCAGCCGGCCCGTTTCCATTCCAGCCCGTCGGTGAGGGTGACCACCGGCACCGGGTTTTTCCTGCGGATAAAAAAGGAGTTCCCGTGGCCGCAGTTGAGAATTACATCGGGGCGGCGGCGGTAAGCATCCCGGAAACAAAGCAGGTCGTACACCAGCACGGCAGCTTTTCCCAGCAGACGGTGAGGGAATGGTTTCCGGAGAAGAGTGACCCCCTGCCAGGTACGCCTCCGAAAAGGATGGCCGGCAGGATTATACACCTCCACACAGTGGCCGGCAGCAGCCCAGCGGCGGGCCGCCTCTGCGGCAAAACGCTCAAAACCGCCGTGGCGGTTCGGGATGCCTCTCGTGCCGGTGATGATGATGTGCATGAAACAATCTTTTAACGAATTAAAGAAAAATTTTTTGGATATATCAAATTACGGGGTTAGATTTGCAGACTATTTCAAATATTCTTTTTGCAAAGGGTGTTTGATTTATTGAGAAGAGGGGAGAGATTAGGCTCTGTGAACCTCTAGCAACCCCCCCGGCGACGGAGGAAGGTGCTAAAACCTAATCCCGGCTTTGCGGGAGATGATAAATAAACGCTGAAGAAAATGAAAAGAACAGAGCAGATCACTACAGGCAAAAAACGACGGACCCGCACGTCCGTTCTTTCCATCCATCTTTCTTTCCGTAATTTCATCATGCCGCTCATGCCTATGTGCATGCGCTGACCTTCAGCCCTGCGCCGGTTGAAGGATGACGGAACACCCCGCCGTTATGCCGCGGGACAATCATATATATAAACATTAAAAAAATACAGACATGAAATATCATTTTGAGACCCAACAGATACATGCCGGGTATAAGCCCGAGCCGACAACGTTGTCACGGGCCGTCCCCATCTATCAGACTACATCCTATGTTTTCAAAGATTCGGCTCATGGTGCCGATCTTTTTGCCCTGAAAGAGTTCGGGAATATCTACACCCGTATCAACAATCCCACCAACGATGTCTTTGAGCAGCGCATCGCCGCCCTCGAGGGGGGTGTCGCCGCCCTGGCTACCGCCTCGGGCCATGCCGCCCAGTTTCTGGCACTGACCAATATCATGGCTCCGGGAGATAATTTCGTCACCTCTCCTTACCTCTACGGCGGCACCTTCAACCAGTTCAAGGTGACCCTCAAAGGGCTGGGTATAGAGGCCCGCTTTGCTCCTGACCTGGCGGTGGAAGAGTTTGAGAAACGGATAGACGACAACACCAAAGCCCTCTACCTGGAGACGATCGGCAATCCGGCATTCCACATTCCGGATTTTGACAAATTTGCCGCCCTGGCGCAAAAATATGATATCCCCCTTGTCGTGGATAACACTTTCGGGGCGGCCGGATACCTGTTCAGGCCCATAGACCATGGCGCCGCCATCGTGGTCGAGTCGGCCACCAAATGGATCGGCGGCCACGGCACCAGCATCGGCGGAGTGATCACCGACGCCGGCACCTTTAACTGGGGCAACGGCAGGTTCCCACAGTTTACAGAACCCTCCGAAGGATATCACGGCTTGCGTTACTGGGAGACTTTCGGCGAAGGGTCGCCGTTCGGAAATATTGCCTTTATCGTACGGGCCCGTGTGGAAGGCCTGCGCGATTACGGTCCGAGTATCAGCCCGTTTAATTCTTTCCTGCTGTTGCAGGGGCTGGAGACCCTCTCCCTGCGCATGGAAAGGCATGTATCCAATACCCAGTCCCTGGCGGAGTGGCTGGCAGCACACCCCCGGGTGGAGCAGGTGAACTATCCCGGTCTGCCGGCCGACCCGAACCATGCGCTGGCGGAAAAATACCTGCCCAAAGGAGCGGGAGGGGTGCTTACCTTTACATTAAAAGGCACCGTGGAAGAGACAGCCCGCTTCGTAGAGTCGCTGCAGCTGGTGAGTCACCTGGCCAACATCGGCGATGCGCGCACGCTGATCATCCAGCCGGCGGCCACCACCCACCAGCAGCTCACCGAAGAGGAACAACGGGCCGCCGGCGTGACCCCCGCCCTGCTGCGCGTGTCGGTCGGACTGGAACATATTGAAGATATCATTGCAGATTTTGAGCAGGCATTCAAACAAATATCGTGATTCTATGGCGCCGGAGAAAATAAAAATACAGGAACCTTTTCGTCTGGAAGCCGGGGGGGTGCTGCCGGAGGTGGAGCTGGCCTGGCACTCCTACGGCACCCTCAACAGTGCCGGGGATAATGTCATTTGGGTGTGCCATGCCCTCACCGCCAACTCCGATGTGGCGGAGTGGTGGCCCGGCATGGTGGGGCCCGGCCGCCTGTTCGACACGGATAAGTACTTTGTTGTTTGTGCCAATATCCTCGGCTCCTGTTACGGCTCCACCGGACCCATGTCCGTCAACCCGGAGACGGGAAAGCCCTGGTACCGCTCTTTTCCGCTCATCACTTTCCGCGATGTGGTACGGGCCCATGAGCTGGTGAGGAAACATCTGGGAATTACAAAAAGACAGATGATCACCGGGGGATCCATCGGCGGACAGCAGGCCCTGGAGTATGCAATTATGTTTCCGGAGCTGATCGAACGCCTGGCCTTCCTGGCCTCCAGCGTGAGGTATGCCCCCTGGGGCATCGCCTTCAGCCAGACCATGCGCCTGGCCATAGAGGCCGACCCCACCTTCGGACAGGATATCCCCGGCGGCGGCAGCAAAGGACTGCGGGCCGCCCGCGCCATCGCCCTGCTCAGCTACCGCAACGATACGATATATAATAAAACACAACGGGAAGAGGATGATGAAAAACTGACGGACTTCAAAGCTTCTTCCTATCAGAACTATCAGGGGGATAAACTCGTGCGTCGCTTTGATGCTTATTCCTATTATGCACTCCTGCGCCTTTCCGACACACATAACGTGGGGCGCGGACGGGGCGGCGTGGAGAAAGCCCTGCTGCAGATCACCGCCCGGGTGCTGTCGGTGGGGATATCCAGCGACCTGCTCTTCCCGGTGTATGAACAGAAATACCTGGCCGATCACGTGAAACACGGGGAGTATGTGGAGATAGACTCGCTTTACGGCCATGACGGATTCCTGATTGAAACGGAAAAACTGACGGAGATTATTCAAACCTTTTTAAAATAATCCCCTCCCTTCCCGGTAGTTATCCGAAAGGACGGGGGGCAAATAAAAAAGTTCATGAACAGACAAAACGTAAAAATCGGACTATTCGGGTACGGCGTGGTGGGCCAGGGACTGCATGACGTGCTGAACGAAAGCAGCGGATTTCATGCCGACATCAAACGCATCTGTGTCAAACATAAAAATAAGAAACGCCGCCTCCCCATGCAATTCTTTACCTGGGATAAAAACGAGATCCTCGACGACACGGAAATAAACCTGGTGGTTGAGCTGATAGATGACGCGGAAGAAGCTTTTGAGATCGTAAAAACGGCCTTGTCCCGGGGAAAAAATGTCGTGTCGGCCAACAAGAAAATGATCGCCGAACACATGGACGAACTGATAGAGATCCAGGAAAAACATGAGGTCTCCCTCCTTTACGAAGGAGCCGTATGCGGTGCCATCCCGGTGATCAGAAACCTCGAGGAGTATTACGATAACGAACTGCTCTTTTCCCTGCGCGGCATCTTCAACGGCTCCACCAACTACATCCTTTCGAAAATGTTCAATGAAAACAGGGGATACGAAGAGGCATTGAAAGAGGCGCAGAAGCTGGGCTTCGCAGAGAGCGACCCCTGGCTGGATGTCTCCGGGACGGATGCCAATTACAAACTGAGCATCATCATAGAACATGCCTATGGCATGTATATCCGGCCGGAGGACATCTTTCATCTGGGGATCACCAACATTAACACGCAGGACATGCAGTTTGCCCGCGAAAAAGGATATCGTATCAAACTGATCCCTTACGCCGGAAGGGTGGGGAAAGACGGTCTGACCGGTTTTGTCCTGCCGCGGTTCCTCACACCCGACAAGAAACTTTTTACGGTGGAAAACGAGTACAACGGGTTTGTGGTCGAAGCGGCCTTTGCGGAAAAACAGTTTTTTTACGGTAAAGGGGCGGGGGGACATCCCACCGGCTCGGCCGTTTTGTCGGATATTTCCGCCAATTCGTTCTTTTATGCCTATGAATACAAAAAAAGAAAACAAAATCTGGGATTATTTTACACCACTGATGTAACTTTGGAAGTTTATTTCAGATATCAGGATAAACGGGACCGGGATTTGCTGGAGTTTGATGAGATCAGGGAGAGTTATACCGGTCCGGAGTATAACTATATGATAGGCAGGATAAATTTGCAAAAGCTGGCGGAGAAGAAAGAGGAGATCCTGCAGCGGGATGTGAGCGTGATCAATACCGGTTTCAAGCCGGAAAAAAGAGATGAATGAAAGAAAAGGTATTACATAAGATCCTGAAGGAGCGTATCCTGGTGATGGACGGGGCCATGGGTACCATGATCCAGGGCTATGGTCTGACGGAGGAGGATTTCCGGGGCGACAGGTTCCGGGATCATCCCTCTTCGCTGAAAGGCAACAACGACCTGCTGGTGCTGACACGCCCGGAGGTGATCCGGGAGATACACCGGCAGTACCTCGGGGCGGGAGCCGACATTATCGAGACCGACACCTTCAATGCCAACCGTATCTCCCTGGCCGATTACGGCATGGAAGAGCTGGCGTATGAGATCAATGTGGCGGGAGCCCGTCTGGCACGGCAGGTGGCGGATGAGTTCACGGAAAAAACACCCGACAGACCCCGCTTTGTCATCGGCTCCATGGGGCCTACCAACAAAACGGCTTCCAT
>CAZYPI010000129.1:0-8049 GCA_964649335.1 uncultured Rikenellaceae bacterium
GGTGCTGCCGGGCCACCAGAGGAGAGATAATAAGATAAAAATAATCATTTGCTTACTGTGTGTTTTCATGATGATAAGATTAAAATATTGTCCGGCTGATGATTTGCTGAAAAGGTTGAAATGTCAAATTATACCGGTCTGAAATTACCGGATTTGCAGATAAAAAAATATCCCATATTGATGGGATATTTGATCAACGATCAGGGATGTATGGGGTGTGGTTTTTAGCTCCGATTCTCTGGCAGAAAAAACCTGACTGTTTTTTGGGGCTTTCGGGTACGGATTAGCGTTTAATACCATCCAATGCCCCGGTGATTTGTTTTGCTGTTTTCCTGATTTCAGAAAATATCAATTCCTGCGTTTTATAATTGAAACGCACTTCAGGAAGATATACGCCTACACTTGCGATCACCCTTCCATCCTTAAACACCGGAGCGCCAATGCCGGCTATATGCTCGCTGGCAAAATGAACGGCCAGTTGCTTTTCTTTGATGTCGTCAAGTTCTTTTATCAGATCCTCCCTGCTTTTTATCTCTTCCCACATTTCACCCGGCAAACCGTATTTTTGAATAAAATCTTCCTGATCGCTCCGTTCCATGCATGCCAGTATCACCCTGCCTGTAGCTGTCATATAAATGTGGCGTTCCTCCTTGTTGTCCACTACCTGAAGTTCATGCGTGCTGAGTTTTTTTAAAAGCGTTACCCTCATGTCCCCCTTTCTTACGGCAAGGATGCAGCTTTCGTTGAGCTTTTCATTGAGGCTGGTAAGAGGGCCGGAAGCCATTCTCAGCAATTCTCTTTTGTGGGAAAAATTTCCGGTAAGATAGTAGGCCTGGGGCCCTAACCTGTAACCCTGTTTTTTCCCTGCCTGCTCCAGATATCCCCTGTTGGCCAGCGTTTTGATGATGTTTGCGCATGTGCCGTGATTCAGGCCCAAGGAATCGGCGATCTCACCTAGTCCGAATGCCCTTTTACGGTCCCTGGCCACAAACTCCACGATGTCAAGCGCCCTGTGAATGACCTGTATCATAAATGCGTTGTCGTTATGTATCCGTAAAAATACAAATATAGGATTTATTTATATATTCAATAATATAAAACATAACTTAATTTTAATCCATCAAAACCAGGGACGGTAAGAAGGCTTGATCATCTGTATTAGTGTTGTACGCAGTAATAAAAATTTATTTGAAATTAATTTGTTTGTATAATATATTTTTATAACTTTGTATAGTAAAATATAATTTTATGATATAAAATATGAAAATTATAACAAAACCATTCATTTTATTTTATATATTTTCTCCCCAGGCCGCAACCGGCCGCATTTACGGACAGGCATCTGTTGCCGGGAAAACCAACGGCCCCGAAAGGCATCAGATCAGGATCTTCTTCCCGCTGTCGGAAACGTTTACCGGACTGGAAAAACTTGCAGAAACTGCTCCATGAGATTAAAAACAAGCAGGGAAGCTGCCGAATTAACTATAATGACGCTATTAATTTTAAATAAACTACATTAAAAAATGGGAGTAAAAGAAACAGGGGTGAGCTATTACGGTATAAGCTACCCTGAACATGCAGAAAAAGATTTTAAGGAGATGATCAATCATAACTGCAATGCAGTAATATTGGCTCTTTCGGAGTTTGATATAGATTTTTGGTTTCCAAACATTGTAAAAGTGGCAAAAGTTGCGAAAGATCTGGGGTTAAAAGTGTATCTCGACACCTGGGGCATCGGCAAATGGTTTGGCGGTGAGCCACCAAGTATATTTTTGACCAACAACCCCGGCAACAGGCAGGTGTCGGCTGTTACGGGCGAACAATTGCCAGCAGTATGCTTCAACACAAAGGCTTTCAGGGACTATTTTTATGGTGTCTGCGAGAAATTGGCTTATGAAGTAGATGCAGATGGTTTTTTCTGGGATGAGCCTCACTATGCCCTGCCCAAAAGTTATGCGTCTATTACAGGAGGAGCGGGCGATGACTGGTCCTGCCGGTGCCCTGTTTGCCAACGGAAGTTTGAGCAACAATACGGGTATGAAATGCCGCGCTTGTTGACAAAAGAAGTGATCGCATTCAGGGAAGACAGCGCCCTGGAAATTTTGGAAAACGCCTCCCGGAAAATTAAATCCATACGTCCTGACAGTAAAATTACCATGTGTGTACATGCCACGATCAACACCTACTATGTAAAAGAGAACCGGGGATATGATGATTGGAATAAAGTGGGTAAGGTGGATGCTTTTGACGTGTTCAGCACCACCATACTCAGTTATAAACTGCCCCGGAGTTATTTTAAAGACATCACACGGAGGACTGTTGAAATAGCGGAAAAATACGGAAAAGGTTCGCAGCGGTGGCTCATGAACTACTATCAGGAGCCTGAGAAAATTGAAGAGATCAGGGAAATTGCACATCTCTATGCAGATATGGGTATTGACAGTCTTTTTGCCTGGACCTATCGCGGAGGTTATGGTACGGTACTCGCAGCGCCGCATGCCCTGGAAATGTGGGACATCCTGGGTGAAGCTTACGGAGAAGTATTGTCAAAAGAATATGTTATCAAATAAATAATGAAAAAATGAAATATCAGGAACATGATTATTTAAACCAGGTGACCGGATTACTGAAAAAAGTAGAAGACGAGCAGGCCGGGAACATTGACCAGGCGGCTGAACTTATGGCCGCTGCCATTGAAAAAGACGAATTGATTCACGTTTACGGCGGGGGAGGGCACACCACCCTTGTGATGGGTGAGATGTTCTTCCGTGCCGGAGGGCTGGCCAACATCAATCCCATCATGGAGCCGGGTCTCTCGGTATTTAACCAGGCGTTGAAATATCTCGAACTTGAACGTACGGTCAACTACGGCCGCAGCATTGTAAAGTATTTTCGTATTAAAAAGGACGAAGTACTGATCATTTTCCATAACATCGGGATCAATGCGGCAACGATAGATGCGGCGCTGGAGGCCAAAGACCAAGGTGCAAAGATCATTGCCGTAAGTTCGTCTTACTGGCAGGAGGAAATGCCTGAAGATCATTTCATCCGGCATCCGAGTAAAAAGAACTTGTTTGATCTGGCCGACGTCTGCATCGACGATTACAATCCCGTCGGTGATGCGGTGATAAACGTGGAAGGATTCGACACGCCCATAGCGCCCATTTCCAACATTGTCGATTTTTTCATTGCCCACAAACTGGAGATTGAAACCGTAAAAAAATGTCTGGAAAAGGGAATAAAACCGCCGGTATGGTCCAGTGCCAACACGCCCGGCGGTGATGAGATCAATGCACAGTTTATAGAGAAGTATCTACCGCGCGTTAAATACCTCTAATATTTACAGATCATATCTTCCATGATGTTCAGAAACGAAGAAGAAATGCAGCATGCCCTGTTGGAGCTGCTAAAGAAGTACCATATCCGGCAGGACGGGGTATACAACTTGTTTCCGGGATCAAAAGCAAACGGCCTGAAGCTCTGGCCGGGATGGGCTTTCATCGATGCTCCGCCGTCAGAAAATCAGGTTCCGTTACTCACCTGGAGGGTGAGGCGGAAGTTTGTGGAACTGAAAAAGATCGTGCAGGAGGTCACTGTCGAAAATCCGCGCATGTTCCGGTTCAACAGTACGGGTGACAGAAGGGGCTGGTCCCTGAAAGGCCTCCTTTACCGTGAATTTGATCTGTGTGAATTTATAAGCGGCAGCACGGTGACGTCCCTGCAGGCAGTATTCACTCCCGGATGGGCAGGCAATGTGATCGCCCGGTTGAAAAGCGGGATCCTGTGCAGTATTGAGGTGAGCACCCTGCTCTCCGGCCCTGACATGATCGACAGGCACGAGATCATTGCGCAGCGGGGCGTGGCGAGCGATATTGTAGTGGACACGATGATCCCCCAGAGCTCCATATACACATATACTGAAAGCGGGGAAAACCGATACAGGGATGTTGATGAAGAGCTCTTCGGTTTTGATGAACCGGAAACCGATATGATTCGTTCCGCCTTTCAGGTGCTGAAACAACCTGATACGGTGCGGCAATGGAAAGTGCAGCACCTGCATCTGACAGGCCTGGTCAATGCCGCCTTTACATCGGACAAAGAACGCAGGAAAATCACTTTTTAATCACCGAAAAAGAAGATTATGAAGCCTATAAAAATTGCCATGCTGTCGCTGACGCACGGACATACGCGGAAATATTACCAGACATTGAAAGAAAATCCCAAACTGGAATGGGTGGGGGTATGTGCCGAATCGGAAAAAGTCCGGGATATTTTTTTAAAGGGAAACTGGGGTGTGCCGTGCTACATGGATGAACGTGAAATGTATGATAAACACCCCGATATAGAGGCGGTGATCATGGCATCCTCCAACGACAGGCACCTTGAACAGTTCAGGGAGTGTGCTGCGCGCAGCATTCATGTGCTGAGCATGAAAATACCGTCATTTGACATGGAAGAGTACGATGAGATTGTGGGTCTGGTGGAAAAATCCGGGATTGTTTGCCAGATAGAGCTGGAAATGCATTACAATCCCGTAGTGACGAGATTAAAAAAGGTGGTTGGAAATGGTGATCTGGGAAAGATCCTTTCCTTTAATGCCACGAATATTACCCTTTCTCCGGTTTGGGCTTTTCCGTGGCAGGGTGTGCCGGAAGAAAGCTATGGAAAACGTGTTCCCCTGCGGCCCGGCGACGGTAGTTTCCGCGGCGGGTCTCTGGCCGACCATCCACACGTATTTGACCTGATCCGGTGGATCACCGGCAGTGACTTTGATTATATCTATGCGGAAGCAGGCCGTAATATCCGGGAAGATATTGAGGTGGAGGATATCCTGCTGGTTAATGGCAAGATGAAAGACGGCACGAGTTTTTTGTTTGACCCGTCGTGGTCACGCCATGAAGAGCGACTGGAGGTGCCTGGCCCGGGATGGGAGGTATATCCCAAGCGAATGGAAGTGAATCTGAACATCAGTGGTGAAAAAGGCGTATTGCTGGCGGATTGTTTCGGCCCGAATGTATATCACAACGGGGCACCCAACGACCGTTATACCGTGCAATACACCTATTTTGACGAGTGGATCGGCATGATGGACGAGTTTGTGGATTGTGTACGTAACGGTAAAACCCCGAAGATCAACCTGCGATGGCATCGCAAAACGATAGAAGCGATGAACGCGTGTTATGAAAGTATCGCCCGGGACCAAATCGTGTACTTATGATAAAGCAAGAGTGAAATTATCGATTCCGGGTCAAATATCCGAAAAATAATCCCATATAAAATGACGAACAGAAGAGTTTTTATCAAACAAATTTCAGCCGCCGGAATGCTGTCGGCCATGCCGGGTGTTTTATCTTTTCGGCAAAAAAAAACGGATGATAAAATATGGGCCTTCCTTCTCCATTTGAGCTTCAATATGTGGGAAGAATATATTTCACCCCACCGTCCGTTCCGTGGATACCGGCCGGATCTTGAACTTAGTGAATCTTTATGGAATGATGCCACGGCCAAAATGGCTCAGGAAGGACTGAATATGGTGGTGATCGACCTCGGGGATGCAATCAAATATGAGAGTCATCCGGAGATTTCAGTTCATAATGCGTGGACCACAACAAGATTACGGAATGAATTGGGAAGATTGCGTAAAATGGGTCTTGAACCTATACCAAAAATGAATTTTTCAGCAGCACATGATGCATGGCTTAAAGAATATTCGCGGATGGTTTCAACGGAGAAGTATTATTCTGTTTGCTCAGATCTGATAAAAGAGGTGATTGATATTTTTGATAAACCACGCTTCTTTCATCTGGGATATGATGAAGAAACCGCATCACATCAGGAGCACTATAAGTATGTTGTAGTCCGGCAAAATGATTACTGGTGGAATGATTTTTACTTTTTCATCGATGAGGTTCAGAAAAATGGTTCACGCCCATGGATATGGTCCGATTATATGTGGCATCATCCCGGATTATTTTTTAAAAATATGCCGAAATCAGTCGTTCAGAGTAACTGGTATTACGGTGAAAACTTTGATTTAAGCCAATTAGATGAGAACACTTATATCTTTGTAAAATCTTATCTCGATCTGGATTCCCATGGGTATGACCAAATACCAACAGGTAGCTATCACGCAGAAAATGAAAACAGTATAGGGAATACGGTGAGGTTTTGTAAAAAGTATATTGATGACTCCCATTTGCTCGGTTTTTTACAAACAATCTGGAAACCAACTATAGAAGAATACAGGACACGCATTCTGAAAGGCATTGAACTGGCCGGTAAGGCAAAGGAGTGGTATAATGAACACAATGGAAGTTGAAATTGAATTTTAATTGATCGTAGAATGAAATGGCATTAGAGCGAGCTGACTGGATCATCATCATAATATTTCTGGTCGTTTTGACAATAATCGGTTTATTGTCAAGCCGGAAAGGCGGGAAAGATGCTGCGAGTTTTTTTCTTTCGGGAAGGAATATGCCCTGGTGGTTGTTGGGAATATCGATGGTGGCAACTACATTCTCACTCGGCACGCCCAACCTTGTGACGGATATGGTTCGTACAGGGGGTGTAGCCCGTAACTGGTTGTGGTTCTCTTTTCTTCTCACGGGTATGCTATCGGTGTTTATCTATGCCAGGCTCTGGAGCCGCTCGCGGTTGATGACGGATCTCGAATTTTACAAGGTGCGATACAGCGGAAAGATGGCTACCATTTTAAGAGGGTTCAGGGCTGTTTATCTCGGTTTTTTTTACAATGTTCTGGTACTGGCCAGCGCTGCGCTCGCCTTTATAAAGATTTCCACGATCATGCTGGGTGTCGAGCCGGTCAATGCATTGATTGCCGTATCCCTGATCGTGCTCATATACAGTACGATCGGAGGGTTGACATCCATACTCTGGACGGATTTCTTTCAGTTTATCCTCGCCACATTCGGTTCGGTGTTCACGGCTTATCTGGTTATCAACTCTCCCCGGGTGGGAGGCCTTTCAAATTTTCTTCAAAATGATGCCGTGCGGACCAAGCTCAGCTTTTTCCCGGATTTTTCCGATATGGGAATGGTATTGATCGTTTTCGTCATACCCCTGACCATACAATGGTGGGCGGCCTGGTACCCGGGATCCGAACCGGGGGGAGGGGGATACATCGCCCAGCGGATGCTTTCAGCAAAATCGGAAAAACATGCTGTCGGCGCCACCCTGCTTTTCAATTTTTTCCACTATGCTATACGGCCTTGGCCGTGGATACTCGTCGGACTGAGTTCGTTGATCATTTTTCCTGATCTGCAGTCGATAGCCGACAAGTTTCAGGACGTTCCTGCTCAGTACATCAGAAATGACATTGCCTATCCGGCAATGTTGAGGGAATTTTTACCGAACGGACTATTGGGATTGGTTTTTGCATCGCTGATCGCTGCATATATGTCAACCATATCCACCCATATAAACTGGGGAGCTTCCTACCTTGTAAATGATTTTTACGTGCCGTTTATCAATCCGGACGCCTCGGAAAAGCGGAAAGTTGCCGTCGGAAGGCTCTGGACCGTTGGTTTGCTGGTATTTTCGGTTATTTTGGGCCTGTATCTGGAAAACGCCTTACAGGTGTTTCAGTATTTGCTGATGATAGGAGCCGGCACAGGTCTGATATATATTTTACGGTGGTTTTGGTGGCGGATCAATGCATGGTCGGAATTGTCCGCCATGGCGAGTGCCGGGATATTTTCTGCCATACTGATCGTCATAGAGCAGGTATATTTGATTCATTTGGCCGGGGGTAGAATCTCTGTATTTGGATTTGAAATGGATCCTGCTTATTGGGATACGATAAAATTTGTCCTGGTCGTATTTTTTACAACGACCGTCTGGTTGACCGTTACGCTGATCACCAAACCCGGTGATGAAGAAGTCTTGATTGAATTTTATAAAAAAGTCAGGCCCGGCGGCCCCGGCTGGAGAAAAGTCATGGACATTGCGGTAAAAAAAGGGAGGGTACAAAAAAATACTGTGGATTCCGACTGGGATGTGCCGACGGGTTTGCTATGCATGAGCCTGGGC
>CAZYPI010000130.1:0-7970 GCA_964649335.1 uncultured Rikenellaceae bacterium
CCAATTCCGCCATCTGGGCGTTTTAAAGCTCGAACGATGATGCTCGAAGCTCGAAGTGTTTTTTCAGTATTCAAAGATCGTTTCCAGTCTTTCTCCCGGATGGCGGAATTGTCAGCCCTGCATTCGGGCTCCTCGCTAAAATGAGCCACAGGCTCATTTCTTTACGCTCGGCCCTGCCATCTGGGCGTTTTACGAAGCTCGAACGATGATCGATGAAGGACGAAGCTCAATATTTAATGTTCACCGTTCAACATTCAACATTCATCGTTCCTTTGTGCCCAGAACAGGACTCGAACCTGCACGCTCTTGCGAGCACTAGTCCCTGAAACTAGCGCGTCTACCAATTCCGCCATCTGGGCGTTTTAAAGCTCGAACGATGATGCTCGAAGCTCGAACGAAGAAGAATTAAGTTCAACATTCATCCTTCAACATTCATCGTTCCAAAAACCGGGCTACAAAAATATAAAATTGTTTGAAACTGGTAAAGAATTGAATATATTTTTTGAAATTATCTTCAAAGCATGCCGGAAAGCATATAATACATTATCATTTAATTATTTAAAAATCCTTTTAATTACCCAATGAAATAAATACCTTTGTAATCAATTTATATTCTGGCTATATGGGCAGGAATACAAAACCACAAAAAGAAGCGAAAAGGATCACGGAATCTTTCTTCCGGGGGATCGAAAAAAAACTCCTTAACTTTTTTGTACGTGTTTTGCCGGTGGAAATCACGCCCGACCATCTGACCGGGATCGGTATCGTGGGTTCTTTCATGACCGGACTGGGATATTTTCTTTGTCATTACGGGTATGGTTTTCTGTGGCTGGCTTCCCTGGGATTCCTGGTCAACTGGTTCGGAGACAGTCTGGACGGAAGCCTGGCACGGTTCCGCAAGATCGAACGGCCTCTGTACGGCTTTTATGTGGACCACAATGTAGATTCCATTTCCATTCTGGTCATCGGCCTGGGCCTGGGCTTCTCCCCTTTCATGCATATGACGGTGGCCTTGCTGATCATCATCGGATATTTTATGCTGGCCATCAGCACGTACATCAACTCTTACCTCCGGGGGGTATTCAAGATCACCTATAGCAAAATCGGCCCGACGGAGATCAGGTTTTTTGCCATCGTCGGAAATACTGCACTTTTTTTCATCCACCGCAATCCTCTGGTACGTATTTTTTCCTTTAAAGTGACTTTCTTCGACCTCCTGGGCATCTTTATTGCCATACTGCTTATCTTCGGATATTTCCTGTTCTTTTTCAAAGACCTGAAAGTGATCCGGGAAATGGACCCACCCCACCCTCCCGGCCAGGACGGAAAAGAAGGAAATATTGAATGACCGCATCAGGGACTCCCCGGAATTTTCCTACGTAGACACCTACGTAGACCATCCATATCACCCAATATACCAGTCACTTACACTCATCTTTATCATGAGTAATGACCTCCCGGGAAAGAAATCCGCGAGATCAGTCCGGTTTGTAAGCAGCTGAATCTTCATCATCAGCGACAGGCAATCAAACTGCAATTTTACAGGATAGAATAAAGAGAACATGAGCAAAAGATCGTAAAAATGAAAATATTTTTTTATTACTTTGCTTCCCGTTAAAAAAAGGAATGGAGATTTCGTTCCTGCGGGACAGGGAAAGAGAGTTATGGAAAAGATATCGAGTCTGGTTATAAAATACCATTGGATAATTATTGTTCTGGTTATTCTGATTACCGGTTACCTGGGTTATCAGATCAGGTATATCAAAGTGGATTCCAATGTAGTGGAGTCTCTTCCGGGAGATGATCCGGAGGTCAGGCAATTCAAAGAAGTGGGTAACATGTTCGGCGGCAATCAGATGGGCATGGTTATTCTGGAAGCGGATAACGTGCTGAGCCCAGTCGTTTTAGGAGATATCGACCGGATTACGGATACGCTCTCGGAAATGAACGGCATTCTGTCGGTCCTCAGTCTGACCAATGTGATGAACATTAAGGTGGAGGGGGATAATTTCGAGATAGGCAAGCTGATCAATGAGAACAACCGTCCGGACAATGACAGGCAGGCGGACAGTCTAAGGAAGGTAATCGTTAAAAACGATATGGTCACCGGCAGGATTATCTCACGGGACGGTACAGCCTCCAACATCATATTTATGTTCCGGGACAATACCAATACCGACTCACTGAGCCAGGCGATCATGGACAAGCTGAAGGCCATGCATCTGTCGGAAAAACATTATTTTGCCGGGGGTTCTTTCCTTTCGAGGTATGTGGCCAATGTGATTACCACAGACCTGAAGAAATTGCTCCCGATCTCTTTTCTGCTGATTGCCGTGATCCTCTATTTCAGTTTTCATTCTATCCGGGGCATTGTATTGCCGTTGCTGACGGCAGCTCTTGCCATCGTCTGGGCCCTGGGGATCTTTGTTATGCTGGGACTGAAGCTTTCGATGGTCTCCAACAATGTACCGATCATTCTGCTGGCCGTGGGCAGTGCTTATGCGATTCATGTGCTGAACCGAATCAACCGGTGCAGGGAGAAGGAACCCCGGAAAGTTATTATCATAGCATTATCTTTCATGATCATTCCGGTCACCCTGACGGCACTGACCACCATGAGCAGTTTTCTCTCTTTTATTTTCGGTGCTTATCTGAAGATGATCCGGGATTTCGGTATTTTCGCCACCCTGGGCACTTTTTTCTCTGCCTTGCTGGCCCTGACGCTGGTGCCGGCACTGTTGTCCATACTTCCGGCACGCAGCAAGGGACACGGGGGATTGCTCACAGGCGACAAAAAAACACTTATTGCCACTTATCTGATATCTCCGCTGATACGGGCCGTCACCAAACATAACAAAAGGATCCTGGTCGTTTGGTCGTTGTTTATCCTGGTCGGTGTTTTCGGCATGCTCAGGATCAAACGCAGTTCCAGTATCAGCAATTACCTGAAAGC
Source organism: uncultured Rikenellaceae bacterium (assembly GCA_964649335.1). Lineage (GTDB taxonomy): Bacteria > Bacteroidota > Bacteroidia > Bacteroidales > VadinHA17 > DRPN01. The sequence continues at coordinate 2,954 of CAZYPI010000130.1, forward strand.
CAACCATCCCGCCAGTATAGCACAGAGGATCATGTCTGAAAAGTTCGGGGGATCACAACCGGTATATGTGGTTTTTAAGGGAGACATGCAAAGCCCCGAAGTATTGAACGCCATGCTGGAGATGGAAAAATATATGACGGAAAGCCGGTATGTCAACAATGCCCAGTCGATCGCCGATGTGGTGGCCCGCCTGAACCAGGCCATGGGTGGGGAAAACAGGATTCCCGGCGACGAAGGGAAAATAGCACAGCTGTGGTTCCTCATCGGACAACAGCCCAACATCAACCAGCTGGTAACGGAAGACCTGGACGCCGGCGTGATCATAGCCAAGTTCAATGAAAAACGGGGAAGCGACTTCAAAGGTTTTAAAAAATTCATGAGCGATTACCTGAAAAACCATCAAAGCAAAGATTACACCGTAGCCATCACCGGGATGCCATATATCAACAACCGGTTCGACCGGGCTTTGCTGCACAGTCAGTTCAAAAGCCTGCTGATCACCATCATCCTGATCATCTCCATCGTGACCCTGATGTTCAAATCTTTTCTCAAAGGGCTGAACGCCAGTCTTCCCATTATCTTTACCATCATCATTCTTTACGGTATCATGGGGCTGACGGGCATCCCGCTCAATATCGGCACCGTACTGGTTGCCAGTGTGGCCATGGGTATCGGCATAGATTACTCCATACACTTCATCTCTCATTACAATCACGAGCTGAAGCACCATCGTTCCATCCGCCCGGCCATCGAAGACACTTTACGGGTGAGCGGAGAAGCCATCCTGATCAATTTCATCTCGGTATCGGCAGGTTTTCTCGTGCTTACTTTCTCGCAACTGGTGCCGATGATCTACTTTGGCATACTGATTGCCCTGAGTATGTTCGGTTCGAGCATGGGTGCCATCACCCTCTTGCCGTCGATCATTTTGCTGGAGAAGGAAAGTAATAAGAAAGTTTGAGGTTTGATGTTTGAGGTTTGAGGTTTGATGCCGGAGCGAAGCGGAGGCCCTGACATCCGAGGAACGAAGATCGTCAGGGTTTGGAGATTAGGTGCTTGGTGCTGGGTACTTGGTGCTGGGGTTCTGATAGCTATTACGCAGAGGGCCGCAAAGGACTCGCAGAGGAACGCAAAGAGACAAGAGACAAGAACCAAGAGCCAAGTGATGAGCGATGGGAAAACCTGTCAGTGTGGCGGCGGAGCCGGCTCCTGACAGCGTTACGCGGAGGAGGGATTGGATGATTGGTTGATTGGTTGATTGGTTGATTGGTTGATTGAATGAGCAGAGAGCAGAGAGCAAAGGGCATAGGGCAAAAGGAAGGCATTGGAACGCTGATGCCCTTGCGCTTCGCACAGGGTATTCACGGATAAAACTAATTAACACAAGTTCAAAGGCTAAATTAAAAAATTTAATATATAATAATGAAAGTAAAAAAATTTTTAGTGGCAGCAGGTATGCTTCTGGCAGGTATTCTGCCGGGTACCGTAACGGCACAGGAAAGTGCGGAGGATATTCTGACAAAAATGGACAAGGTGCTATTTGCTCCGAAAGATAGAGCAGCCGATCTGGAAATGACCATGATCAACCTGGACAACGGCAGAAAAAAGGTCAAAAAGGCCATCCTGATGCAGAAAGGGGCCGGCAAAAAGATCTTTATCTACACGTATCCCGAATCGGACAAAGGGATAGGCACGTTAACGAACGGGTCGGAGATCTATCTTTATATGCCCCTGTTCAAAAAGCCGAAGAAGATCACCAATATTTCTGAAAGCAACACGTTCAATACCTCCGACTTTTCCCTGGAGGATACACCCAGCAGCTCCTATTCCTCGACATACACTCCCGAAATGATCAAAACCGACAAAGACTCGTGGGTGTTAAAATTGACCCCCAAATCGAAAGACTCCAGCTATGGGTATCTGCTGGTCACCGTCAATAAAACACATTATTATCCCGAACAAATAGAATATTTTTCCAAAAGCGGCACAAAGACCAAGACGGCAACATACAACTTCATCAAACCCGGAAAATACTGGGCAGCCAAAACGGTGACCATGAAAGACACGAAGAAACATCACAGCACAAAGATTGTGTTGTCAAATATTAAATTCGACCAGGGGCTCAAAGACGACCTGTTCACCGCCGGCAATCTGGTAAAGCTGGCCGATAAACAAAGAGCAGGGAAGAAACAGGGGAAGTAAAGGTTAAAGTTCAAAGGCTAAAATTCAAAGGCTAAAGTTAGTAAGACCCTGAGGTTACGAAGCGCAGCCAAAGTAAAATTCACAGGTCTAACTTGTCCTGACATTCTGAAAGAACCGTCAGGGGCAAAAGGCAAAAACAAAGTCTAAAAGTTTAGAGGCTGAATAATTTTTGTTTCTCCTTTTTTCAGTTTCAGGGGGAAGGTTTTATCTCCGTGCATCTGCACAATGAATGGAATTCCTTAATCAATATGGCTGTGGTGGGGGTGCTGACCAACGGAAGGGTTCATGCGGAAATAGCACCGGGAAACAGATACATCTACACCGACACCACTGATGTCAGATGGAACTCCCGTATCGACTCACACCCGGAAAGTAATGGTAAAATGATAATCGGGTAGAGGCGTAAAATTTTGCGCCTCTACCTTTAATAAACCCCGGCTTTTTTATGTTTGGCAGCGATGGCAGCGGCCAGGCGGTCAATGGCGTCAAAAGTATCCTGTGTTGGGGCGCCTTTTGCCAGAACGGGATCCAGCACTTCCACTTTCAGGTCTTTGATCAGGCCGGTGACCACGGGCACCACGCGGTCGGCCCAGCCATAGGAACCCATGATGGAAGCGAACATTGCTTTGGGTCGCAGGGCATTGGTCAGATAGGCAGCATAGACCACCGCCGGATGGGGGCCGCTCAGCACCGTCGGGCTGGCCATCACGACGGTAGCCGCATCCACCAGCGTCATGGCCAGCTTGCCCAGGTCGGTGACCTCCAGGTTAAACTGTTCCACCTCCACTCCTTCTCTTATCAACGCTTCCACCAACCGGTCCACCATCCGTTTGGTGCTCTCATGCATGGAGATATAGGGTAACACCACCAGGTTCTTCGGCGGGGCCTCCACCCATTCCCGGTGTGCTTCTATGATCAGCTCAGGCTCCCGGTAAATAGGACCGTGACTCGGCGCAATCATATCGATATCATAAGACAACACCTTCTGCAGGTTTTTGCTGATGATCTTCCGGAAAGGCATCATGATCTCGGCATAGTAACGCTTGGCGGCTTCGTAAGTACGGGCTTTGTCGGTGACAAAAAGATCGCTGACGGCCAGGTGCGAGCCGAAAAAATCACAACTGAACAGGATCTTGTCCTCCGCAAGATATGCCGACATTGTTTCGGGCCAGTGCACCCAGGGGGTATGGATGAATTTCAAGGTCTTGTTACCCAGCGAAAGGGTCTCCCCGTCTGCTACGGTGATGAACTTCTCCTCCGGGATATCCAACAAATCCATTTCCATATTCTTACACTTGGGTGTCACCATCACCTTCGCCTCCGGGTATTTCTCCAGCACGAAAGGGATGCACCCCGAGTGGTCCTGCTCGGCATGCAGCGACACCAGGTAGTCGAGTTTTTCGACACCTTCCAACTGGCTCATGAACTCCTCCCTGAAAGCGGGATCATCCGTATCGATCAGGACGGTCTTTTCGCTTCCCCTGATCAGATAAGCATTGTAGCTGGTGCCGTCGGGCAGCGGGATCAGTGCGTCAAAAATACGGCGGTCCCAGTCCACCGACCCCAGACGGTAAATATCTTCTTTTATCTTCAATGGTTTCATCTGTGTTTAGTTTTAGGATTCAAGGGCAAAAATAACAATAATCACGGGAACAGGCATCAGGTCATACAAGAAAAAAGAGAGCCTGCCATAGAGGTTCAGGAAGATTTATTTTTTTTATCTTAGGGATGAAAAAACTTTTATGGCCTTTTATACCTTTTATGGATCGCAGAAGAAGGAAAACCATAAAAGAAACAAAAGAAAATAAAAGAAATTCTTGGTAGTATTCCTTTTTGTGTGTAGTGGTCTCTTAAACTAAAAGAAAAGTTATACGGAAACAGATAAGATACTTTTTATTTAATTTAACTATATATAAGTTGTTATCTTTGCAGAAAGATTTCGTATTACAGTATGCTGATATTACTGGTCATCACAATCATAAAAATCGACAAAAGGCTGCTGGTTTTTTTTCTGGGATTTTTCATGTTGCCTGTATGGGGTCTGAGCAGTCCGTTACGGAAAACACAGCCCACTAAACATTTTTCAGAGATGCCCTTTATTTCCTTGTCCCGTGATAGGCAGCCATTTCCTTCTTCATCCACTGTTGTACCCTGTCACTCATTCGGGAAACCGAATCAAGGTCTGTACTTTCACCCTTTTTGGTCGGCACATCAGGATAGATAGGATCACCGACAATGGTTTTTATGGTCAGTATATTTTTTGAGATTGTTTTTCCGAAAAATCTTCTCGGTTTAAAAAGGTGTACAATAGGCACAACGGGGCAATTGGCCACATGTGCCAGATAGAAAGCTCCCCGTTGGAAATAGTCTATTCCCTGATAAAGGTGCCAGAGTTCGGCTTCGGGGAAAAAATGAACGATCTCTCCCCGGTTTACAGCTTCCACAACCGTTTTGGTTATACGACGGATACCCATCACCCCGTCCGGAATAGGAAACCCGCGAAGCATGGGGAACAACTTACGGTAAAAAGGAGCTTCAAAATTCCTTTGTACCGATGCGTACCTGGCCAGCCTGGGATAAAATACTTTACCGGTCATTACCGTATCAAACAAATGACAGTGATTGGCAACGGAAATAAATCCCTTTTTCTTTAATGTTTTGATCTTTTTCCTCCCGTATATTCTGTGCCGACCGATAATCCCGAAAAACACACCCCCTAGTAATATTTCGAACATAAAACAGGCAATCGCCGAATAAAAACGAAAAAACCAGTCGGTCCTGATAAACCTGTAGTCAGGGCCGATATCCAAAGGAT
>CAZYPI010000131.1:0-7920 GCA_964649335.1 uncultured Rikenellaceae bacterium
TTTAGCCTTTAGCCTTTAAACTTTACCTCCCCAAAAAACTCCGGCCGGTGAAAATCCGGCTCCGGCGTGCCGATGGGGTTCCAGGAGAGATAGTGTGGCCGCGAAAGCGCATCCCCGCACTTATAGAAATTGGCACGGAATGTCTTCCCTTCAAAAGTGTCAATGGGATGATCGGCAAAAACCTCTTTGGGGATCACCAGCATCAGATCCCACGTAAAATCCCCGCTTTTTTCTTCAAAAGGCGCTACCCCCAGCGAAGGATAACGCTTGATATGTGTCAGCAGGGATGGAGGCAGCTTTTCCCGGGGCGAACGCGACAGCCCCTTCTCGGCCAGACAGGTGCCGATACAGTTGGTCTCGATATTGTAATAAATGCCGTCGGCAGGATCCGGCATGACAAAAAACTCCACACAACTGTCCTGCCATACCGGCGAGTTGTCTTCGGTGAAACGGGCCCGGATCACCCCTTCCCGGACATAATACTTCAAAATGATCTGTTCCGGATGCCAGGCAATGGCAAAATGTACCTCCGGCCGCTCCGGAAAACTTTTCCAGTTAACCGTATCTATGGCATGCTTTGGCAATTCGTCCATATACCGGGACAGCTCCGGGAAATGATCCGCAGACAGCGTGGACGGAACGGGACTAATTTCTAACGATTTCATAAAAATTTTTATAAATATTAAATAATAAAACAGGTGGCAATTACCTCTCCCTGCAGAGCCCCCTCCCTCCTGGGGGAGGGGGTGTGGGGGTGGGGTAAAATTCAGGCCGGAATAATCATTACTTAAAAGTATTCCTATACATCCCTCTTTTCCAGTTCTTTCCATGCCAGTGCGCTGGCACCCAGAATGGCGGCGTTGTTCTCCGGGATCAGCGAAGGCAGGATCTTCACCGTCCCTTTGAAGATGGTCTGGATTTTTTCGTTAACATATTTTTCGGTCGGCTCGAAGATATATTTCCCGGCGTTGGAAAGCCCCCCGAAGAGAAAGATCGCCTCGGGACTCGAGAAAGCCACCGCGTTGACGATGGAGAGAGCCAGCATCCCCGCCGTCTTGTCGAAAGCCTCCAGGGCGATGGCGTCGCCCTCTTTGGCGGCGTCGGTGATCATCTTTGCCGTTAGCCGGTCGGGGGCCACCCTCCGCAGCGGACTGGCCAGGCGCCGTTGGGCCAGCAGCTCCTCCACCGTGCGCACAATGCCCGTGGCCGACACATAGGTCTCCAGACAACCCTGCCGCCCGCAGCCGCAGTCACGGCCTCCCGGCACCATGATTATATGGCCTATCTCCCCCGCAAATCCCGTATGCCCGTACAAGACCTCGCCGTTGATCACAATACCGCTGCCCAGGCCCGTGCCCAGGGTGTAAATGATGAAGTTCTTCATGTTGCGGGCACCGCCGTAGATCATCTCACCCAAAGCCGCCGCATTGGCATCGTTGGTCAGCACCACCGGCTCGGAGAAATATTTTGACATCAGGTCACACAACGGGATCACCCCCTCCCAGATAAGATTGGGCGGGTATTCGATGGTGCCGTGGTAATAGTTGCCGTTGGGGGCGCCGATGCCGACGGCTTTCAGCTCCGTTTCCTCACGGATACTCTTCAGCATCTCCCGGATCGCTTCATGCAAAGCGGCTACATAGTCGTGTATATCCGGATAGTCGGTGGTGGAGATGCGGTTCTCGCCCAGGATGTTCCCGTCGCGGTCCACCGCACCCATCACACTGTTGGTGCCTCCGATATCTATTCCGATGGTGATTTCTTTTTTCATTTGTTCATTATTTCATATTTATTTGATAATCTTTTTCATATTTTTTTTACTAACCCCCTCCCTTTATTTATCCCTCCCCCTCGCCGAGGGGGAGGGATGTTCTTCCTACGTATTTTATTTCACGAATAACTTAGGGTGGGGGTCATTACATTAAATATTTTTTTTAATAATCATTTCCCTTATGTTTTTTTATGTAAAATCCAATCTGTTCAAATCAGGTTGTCCGTACGCCGGCTTTTAACTTGCCGGGGAGGGTGAGGGATAGAAACACGATGTACAGGATGGCCAGCAGCGGCACCACCAGGCCGACGCCCGTATTGGTCAGGTCGGCCAGCTTGCCCATGATCGGCGGCAGGATGGCCCCGCCCACAATGGCCGTGATCATCAACCCCGACAGCTCGTTGGCACGCTCCGGCATCTCATCAATGGTGATCGAGAAGATCAGCGGGAAGATATTGGCGAAGGTGATGCCTATCAAAGAGATGCTGACGATGGCCAGCGACCGGCCCCCGAACAGCAGCAAAAGAATGCCGGCGATGGAAAACAGCGTCGTCAGGATCAGAAAACGGGTGGCTTTCATCCAGGTGAGGATGACGGCCCCCAGAAAACGCCCCGTCATCAGCCAGAAAAAGAACAGACTCGTGCCCGCCAGACCCAGCTTCTGAATGTCTATGCCGTAATGGTCTTCCAGAAAAAGGGGAATCCCCGAACTGACCGACAACTCGGCACCTACATACAATCCGATGCCCAGCGTCATCATCGCCACAAACGGATTTTTCAGCAACCCGAAACTGGAACGGAACGTAGCCGGCTGTGAGTCGGGATCTTTCCTCTCATGGATCGGTGTGGGGATCAGGATGGCCAGCGTGATGAGCAGAGAAACCGAATAGATCGGGAAGATGATCTCCCAGCCGGCACCGAAATAACGGGCAGCCACCACCGGGATCAACGGCCCCGACAGCGAACCGATGGCCTTGACAAACTGCGCCAGCGAAAGATTGCGGGAATATTTTCCCTCGGGAGAGACATCCCGCATAATGGGGTTGCCCGCTACCTGCAGGATCGTCGCACCCGCACCCAGCAGCAATACCGTCAGCAGAAACATGGAATAAGGAAACGAATCCGGATCGGTGGACTTCAGTCCCCCGATGATGGGGATGACCAGCCCGATGAGAGCCACTACCAGTCCCAGCACCATCACATGCTTCTTGCCTTTTTTGTCCTGGTATATACCCATCGGGATGGAAAGGATCAGAAACATCATCAGCCCCGTGAAAGGAATCAGCGTGGCCAGAAAATTACTCGTCCGGTAATGCTCCCGCACCAGACCCACAAACGGACTGACGGCGTCGCCGAAACCCATCGCCAGAAACGCCAGAAAGACCGCCGTGAGCTGCAAAACAGGCCTCTTTTCTTTGTGCATAGATTAAAACGTTTTAATTTAATAAAAAGCAAAAATAAAAACTATTACCTAAATGCCACAACAATCACTAACTTTGAACCACAAACCACAAACCATTTCAACCTTTCGCCTTTATCTACTTTTGTCTTTTTACTTTTGTCTTTTGTCTTAAACATTTAACCACAAACTACAACCCTCCCCTCTTCCTCTTCCTCCTGCTTTTCTCGCTGATCCTGGGTTTGAAATCATAGGTCACCCTCCAGGTCTCCTCCACATCCCAGTTGGCCTTGATATTGATCTCTTTCGAAAAATAAGCCACCGCCTCGGGCTGGATCTTTTCCAGGTAGATGCCCGTATCCCATTTCCCGTTCCGGTTGCTGTCCGCCACGGCTTTCACGAGATATTTTCCCGCTTGCAGGTATCCGAAAAGTACGGAGGTGTCCGACGTCACAATCTGTTCCCTGATCTTTTTCTCCTCGGAGAGATCCCACAGTTGCACCAGCGTCTGACCGTCGATATTTTCCAGGTTCAGCCGGAAGTTGCCGTAGTCTTCCGTTTTGCGGGTGTGGAATTTAACGGTCAGCGTGTCCTGGGTGTGGCCGTATATATCGGTGAAAGCACCGGGCAGCAGCTCCAGCTTGTATTGGGTGGCTTCCTGCCACGGACATTTTACTATAAAACGGCGCAGGTAAAAAGTGTCTTTTATGAGATGATAAGGCTGGGGGACCCAAAGGGTGTCCTCCTCACGAAAGAAGTGCATCCGTGTGGTGTCGGTACTCTCCACAGGGGCTGAGGTGATCAGATACAGGGGCGTGTTCAGCTCCTGGGTGCCGCGTGAGGCATTCGAGGCCAGCTCCAGCCGTGGGCCTTGTTCCTCCTTTTTGGCACCCCTCTTCCCTTTTTTTGGGGTCTTCAGACGAAACGTAACGGTATCGGTGACCCGCACGGGCCGGCCCAGGGAGTCCTGGGCTTCATAGTTGACCGCCAGGTCAAACCGCTCCCGGCGGATCAGGGCGCTGTCCGTGAGCCACAGCCCCAGCGTGTCGCCCGTGACGGACTGCTCGGGGATATACCAGGTGCCCGCAATAACTGTGTCCGCCACAGTGAGCACAGGATGCCGGGCCGGCAGGTTGAAGATCAGGGTCACCAGCTCACGGCGGGGACGCAGCGTGTTTTTCAGATATTGCTGTTCCTTGTCCTCCATAAACAGTCGCAGCAGAAAATCCGGGCCCGGGAGCACCCGCAGGCTGTCCACGGTGGTAGTGTCATGTGAAGGCGAATATGCCGGTACCGCCCTCAGCACGATCAGACTGTCCGGAAAACCGATCATGTCCTGCCCCGGATCGTACATGTAGTTGAGGTTGCCGTCCACCAGAGCCACCATACGGAAAGTGTCGGCTTTCAGATTGCGCAGGAAAAACCTCCCCTCGCCATCGGCAATGCTTACATACAGGGGCTTCTCCAGAAAAGGCACCGAATCGCCCAGGTGATCGTATAGCAACACATACGCTTCTTCGGGAGGATGCAGCGTGAAAGCATCTTCAAGCTGCCCGTGGATCTGCAACGAGTCCAGCGCCGGACCCGTGGAAAAAACATAGGAGAAGTTCTCCAGGACATTCCCCTCACTGTAATCCCGGATGGCATCCCCGAAATTGAAAGTGTAGGTGGTGCTGTCCAGCAACGTGTTGTTGAGCCTGATCACCAGAGTCTTCCCTTTCATGCGAACATCCGGACGCTCCGGCAACGGCGGCGAGACGATCAGCTTCTTCTGCACATTCTCCAGCTGGATGAACTCGTTGAAACGGATCTCTATCTCGTTGCCCGTGAAATTAACCGAGAAATTTTCGGGTTTGGACTCAAGTACCTTCGGCGGGATCGTATCCCGCGGCCCCCCGGGAGGGGCCCCCACACGCGCACACGACCCCGAAAACAATACGGCCGCCACAATACCCGCCAGAATGAAATATCTTATTCTCACTGTACCTTTCCGTTGAACCGCAAAAAAAGAATTATTTACCGCAAATGTACATTAAATATTTTCAAATATTTTCATCCGCATCTCATGCCGGCAGTCCCCTTGAGCCGGCCCGGCCAGGCAGCGGGGTCGGGGCTGGCGGGAGAAGCCCGACTCACAGCCTAGGGGTAGCGTGGCGAAGGTGTAGTATGGGTAATCTTAATCCCAATGCCTGCATCAGCAGGCAAAAATGGCATAACTGCTTTCCGTAGAAAAACAAATGAAGGGGGTTGTGAGCTGGCCGGTGTGATCGCTTGCGATCACACCCGGAAATTCCGATTTGCCGCGAAGCGAAGCAGAGCGGCAAATATTATTTCCGGATGGAAAATCCCCGCAATGTAGTTTTTCCGGAAAGCAGTTGCGGCCTTGAATTTTCTTTGGATACTTTCTTTTTTTCAAGAAAAAGAAAGTATCTGGAGTCCGGAGCAGGCTCCGGGAAAAAACAGTACGTTCGGATGCATCGAAGGGTCAGAGCGTCTGCCAAATTCTTTTTATATTTGAATTTTTACCGGACACTGATAACTTTTTTATAGCTTTGATAAAAATTTTATATCATGATTCTGGAATTTATCCGCTGGGATGTTAATCCCGAGATCTTTCGCTTCGGAAACTTCGCCGTACGGTGGTACGGCCTTTTCTTCGCCCTGGCTTTTCTTTTCGGCTACATCATCGTCGGAAAGATGTTTAAGCGCGAAGGAGTCCCCGAAACCATGCTCGACAAACTCACCCTTTACATGGCCATCGGCACCATCGTCGGCGCCCGCCTGGGGCACGTATGCTTCTACGAACCCTCCTACTTCTGCCAGCACCCCGGAGAGATACTCAAGATATGGCACGGCGGACTGGCCAGCCACGGCGCCGCCATAGGCATCCTGCTGGCCCTGTGGCTCTTTGCCAGAAACACAAAAACCCGGTTCCTCTGGATCATGGACCGCGTGGTCGTCGTCGTGGCTCTCGCCGGGTTCTTTATCCGCATGGGTAACCTCATGAACTCCGAGATATACGGCGTGCCGACCACCCTGCCCTGGGGGTTTGTCTTCGTGCGCAACGGCGAGACCGTTCCCAAACATCCTACACAGATCTATGAAGCGCTCTCTTACCTCGCCATCTTCGTCGTCCTCTGGTGGATCTATCGTAAAAAACAGGGCAAACCCGCAGAAGGATATCTCTTCGGTCTCTTCCTTATCATGACCTTCACCGCCCGCTTCTTCATCGAGTTCATCAAAGAAGTGCAGGAACCCTTCGAAAGCCACCTGCCCCTCGACATGGGCCAGATACTCAGTATCCCCTTTATCCTCGCAGGGATAATATTGCTCATCTTCGTGCTGAAAAAGGAGAAAAATCACCCCGTACAACATGCCGCAAAAACCTGACAGATATGCCCGCCACCCAGCACCCAGCACCCAGCACCCAGTACCCAGCACCCAGCACCCAGCACCAAATATTTAACCCTTTCTGACAATGAAGAACCGGCCTCTTCTTTTCCTCCTCATGCTCTTCCTCTCCGCCTGCATCACCGACGAAACGGTAACCACCACCTTCCGGCCCGACGGCACCGTCACCCGCGTGGTCACCTTCAAAACCGATGACAAGGATTATGACCTGAAAGAATTATGCACACCCGTTGACTCCTCCTGGAACATCACCATGACCAGAGACAGTGCCGACACATCCAAATTCCTCGTGCGGGCCGAAAAAAACTTCGGCGACGTGCAGTGGCTGAACAACGACTATAAGTTTGTCCCCCACGCCCTCTCCGGCGTCAAAAGAGAAATATCTTACGAGAAGAAATTCATGTGGTTCTATACCTTTTATTATTATCAGGAAACCCTCTACCGGGTCTTTGACGAAAAACCCATGAGCGACTTCCTGACTCCGGAGGAGATCCGCTGGTTCATGGCGGACGAGGATAACCAAAAGAAAATGCTGGCTGCGATGGACTCGACCCGGCGGAAAAAGTTTGACGACCGGGTGAGCGACCGCTCCATGCAATGGCTGGCCGCCTGCATGTTTTCGGATTTCTTCGACGGTGTGACCACCGTGGCCCGCCAACATCCTGCAGACCCGTTTACAGAAAAAAACCTGATCGCTTCGCGGGATTCCATGGAGAAAAAATTCATGGAAACCTTTTCCGGTCCTGAGGAGAACAGCAATGCCTTCGGAAAATGGTTCGGAGAAACCTTTGACATCGATCCTGACTCCCTGATGACACACTATCCCGCACCGTTCTCGCGGTACACACAGAAACAAAAACTGATCTCTTCGGTGCTGCCGGCAGCGTATGAAAACCGGGTGACACTGCCGGGGAAAATCTATGACACCAACGCCGATACCCTGGCCGGCAACCTCTGTTCCTGGCAGGTGCGGGCACCCCTCTTTCTCGGCAGCGACCTGGACATGTTCGCCGCCGCCCGCAAAAGCAACCCCTGGGCCTGGGCCGCCGCCGCCCTTATCCTCCTTTTTGCCATCGGGCTCTGGTTCTTTCCAAAAAGATGAATTTCCTATTAGTGTTTAATTGATAAGCCCCCTCCCTCCTGGGGGAGGGGGTTGGGGGTGGGGTGTTAAGTAGAGGAATAATAATTATTAATAAATTAAAAAGCATTGCCAGATAGTTTCAATTTTATTATTTTTGCCCCGTTTCCGGGGTATTAGCTCAGGTGGTTTAGAGCGCATGCTTGACAGGCATGAGGTCACTGGTTCGAATCCAGTATATCCCACAACCCCCCTTGTCCT
>CAZYPI010000132.1:0-3912 GCA_964649335.1 uncultured Rikenellaceae bacterium
AAGCATGTCGAAGCGACCGGGGAGTTTCCCGCAGATTTCGCAGATGAACGCAGAAATTGCATGTTGAACTCTGGCGCTACTTTACGCCCCTTATCGTTTATTTGTGGTTCTCCGCGTAATTATTCCATTGAATTGAAGGTTGTGGCCATCAATATTATTTGAAAATTGAAGGACATAACCTAAAAATACATATATTTGACTTATGGAAAATTTACGGGCCAAGTTTTTACGGTTATAAACTACAATACAGGAATCCCATAAAAGGTTCCTATTGTTTATTATTTGAATCTGTTATGCATAGAGCAAAGGGCATAGAGCTGAGGGCAAAGGGCAGAAAGGAGCGAATGGGAACACGGATGCCCTTGCGCTTCGCGCCGGGCATACACGGATGAAACGGATGTTCACTGATTTTATCTGTGAAAATCTGTCGCATCAGTGTTATCAGTGTTCTGAGATAAGTTGAAAAGTTGAAAGGTTGAAGGGTGGAGTTATTACGCAGAGTGGCGCAAAGGTGCTGCAAAGAGCCGCAGAGCCACGCGTATATCTCACCGCTCATGGCTCATGGCTCACTACTAGGATCATGAATCTTGATTCTTGTGATACTACCCTAATTGATGGGGGGCGGTGGTATTAATGAAAAAAAGTGCCTGTGGTAACGGTTGTTGATCTTATAGGGGGCTTCAATAACATAGATATTCCATTCGTTAATATTGCTTTTCAGATTAATAAACAAGTAAATGTATTGTTCTGCAATCATTTTTTCAAGATTATATCCTGTAAAAAATAATACAGCCCTGTTCTTGTTTTTTGTAAGTAATGGCGCCGAAAGACTGAAGTGATTAATAACATCCTTTCCTCCGGATATATTATAATTTGTATTGCGGTTTATCTTGTAAATATCCGGTTTGTTCAGCAGGATGCTAATATCTTTATCTCCCCAGTAATGGTATTGTTTTAGCAAAGTTGCGTCCTCCTTCTTATTTATCAGCGTGTCAAGAACCGAAAGGTTTAATTTTAGAACCGAATCATTGTATTCATTGTTAAAAGTTCCGCACAAATCATAGTTCATAAAATGTTGGTTGAGGATACTGTCAATAAAATAATTAAAAACCTGCTTCTCAACAGTGTGTCTGGGCGCATGATTACATGCGGTTATTAGTGAACTGATAATGAGTGTAAAATAAATCTTTTTCATAAATCTGTTTTTCCGAAATAAAAATACACCGTCCCGCGATACATCCCGGATGCTTTGAATTTTTGGCTCTGCGGACCCAGGTCGGCCGGGGCGTGGAACTTGGTGCCGATGGCAGGGATGGCATGGAGCACCGAGATATCTCCTTCGGGCCAGACCATCCCGGCGTGACGGGGCTTGTACCCTTCCGGCTGGCTGTACACGCGCAGGAAAAGGTCGTCCGTTTCCGTTGCCAGGGTGATGGGGCCGTCGTCCGTATCGAATACCACCCATGAGAAATTCTCATAATACCCCGGAAACTCCGGATAATCCCATGCGGTGGCCGGGGCGAAGCTGTTGTAGCGGTTCTCCCACACCCCCACGGTCTGGCCTTTCAGCCGGTTCTGCCACACCCGGTAAGGCCCTTTGCCCAGCCACCGCATGCCCCGGATATGTGTTTCCGGATAGCGGAAGCTGATGCCCAGGTAGTCCACCTCCCCAGTGTAGGGAAAAGCATAGTCCAGCCGCAGCCATCCGCCCGGCAGGACGGTCCATTGCAGCTTCCTGAAAAAAGGAGAGTGCCGGGTGGTGACGGTCACGCCCGAATCCGTTCGGGTGACGGTGGTGGCGGGCAGGATGCGGGGCTGCCGCCGGCTCACCGGCACGACAAAAGGGCCTTGCCCGAAGGAGATGGTCTGTGTGCCGCTCTTCACTTCCTGCAGGGTGCCGTCCCGTTTGTCGAAAAGAAAAGTGAAGGATCCCGACCGTACTTCTATATACGCTTTGTTCCGGATGATCTCCGGCGGTTCTTTTCCGGGTTTCACGATCTTACTGACGGTGTTCCGGTTGTTTTTCAGCTTCCACACCCAGGTGAAGAGTGCTTTGCCGGCGGGGTCAATCGCGGTCAGCTCCAGAGCGCCGGCTTCCCGGAGCGGGCCGGCCGGCAGGTTGAGGTGCAGCTTTCCTTTTTGCCGGGGCGGGAGGTACGGACCGTTTATTCTGTCCTGTGCCAGCACCTTAACATTTGCAACAGATTCGGACGGGAGGGGAAAATCGATCAGCCTCCAGGCAAAGGAGCACCGGCGCAGGTTGGTGAAGTCATAGCGGTTTTCTACGGGGAGGGTCCCGTCAAAACCGGCCGGCAGAGGATCGCCGGTTTCAATATAAACGGGCGACCAGATCTCTTTGATAGTAAAGAAGCTGGCTTCTTTTTCGTGGAAAGGTCCCATGATGCCGTCGGGGGCCAGGTTGCCGTGCACGTCTATCCGGCAGTTCTGGTCTGTCCGTACCACCCCCTCGTCGGCAAAGACCCAGAGGAACATCCCTCCCGTGAGGGGGTTGCCCCACATCAGGTGCCAGAAGTCGTCCAGGCCGGCGCCGGCGCCGCCGTCGTAGAGGCCGTGGAGGTGCTCGGTAGGCATGAAGATGTTTCCGCTTTTTAGTTTGTTTTGCACGCTCTCATAGCTCTCGTAATGGTCGGTGTCTATGCCGTTGAAGAGCATCCACGGGTGCAGCACGGTGCGTTGCTGCAGGTCATAGCGGGCAAATTCGCTGTCCAGATCCTTGTTCCAGCCCCCTTCGTTGCCGTTGTCCCAGAAAAGGATGGAGGGGTGGTTGACATCACGAACCAGCATTTCCTTTACCAGCCGTTTGCCGGAAGGTGTGTCGTAAGGAGGTTTTTGCCATCCGGCCAGCTCGTCCAGCACGTAGATGCCGTATTCATCGCAATAATCCAGAAACCAGGGGTCGGGCGGATAATGCGACATGCGTACGGCGTTCATGTTCATCTCTTTGAGCAGCATCACGTCGTCGTAACACTCTTTGCGGCTGAGTGCCCGGCCGCTGTTGGGACGGAAGCTGTGCCGGTCGCATCCTTTCAGGGTGATGCGCCGGCCGTTGAGGAAGATCCCTGCTCCCTGGCGCACCTCTATCGTGCGGAAGCCGAAGCGCTCGCGAACGGTGTGGAGCACCTTGCTGCCACGTACCAGGGATATATTCGCATAATACAGCGCCGGGGTCTCTGCACTCCAGGGGGTTATGCCCGGCACTTTTGCCGTCAGCAGCGCCACGGTATCGCCGGGGGTGAAACCGGCCTCAAAAGGTTTTCCCTGGGGATGGCCGCCGGCATCGTATATCCGGGCCCTGATGCGGCATTTTTTTTCTGTGTTTCCCGGGTGTACGGCTGCGGAGAAGGTGCCGCCGGCACGGGCGTCGACGGCGGTCCATGCGATATATTCGGCAGGCACCGCTTTCAGCCATACCGGGCGGTAGATGCCGCCGAAGATCCAGAAATCGCTGTGGCGTTCGGCTTCGTTGATGCTCCGGTTGGCCGACATCTTGTGGACGGTCACCTCCAGCGTGTTGCTGTCGCCGGCATGCAGCAGGGGGGTGATGTCATACTCAAAGCGGTAGAAGCCGCCCCGGTGCACGGGCCCTGCCTGCCGGCCGTTGATTTTCACCTCCGTGTCGGTCATGACGCCGCCGAAGACGATGAAGATCCGTTGTCCTTGCCAGGCGGGAGGCACGAAAAAGCGGGTGCGGTAAAAACCCGTTTCGGAAGCTTTCTCTTTGTCTTTGCCGTAGTTGAACGTGCCGAAGCCCTGCAGCTCCCAGCACGAGGGCACGGCGATCTTGCTCCATACGCCGGCCTGCCGGCCGCCGGAGACCCGAAAGTCCCACTCCACAGGATTGGCCGCATCCGGGCCCGAGAGATACCGGATACGGGTTTGCTGGGGAAAGAC
>CAZYPI010000132.1:4012-7887 GCA_964649335.1 uncultured Rikenellaceae bacterium
ATCCGTCTTCGGCGCCGGTGAGCAGGTCGGGGATGCCGTCGCGGTTCCAGTCGACGGTGGTGGGGCAGGTGCTGTGGCCGGCCAGGATCATGGTGGAGAGATTGCCTTCATAACGGAAGATAAATTTATCATTGGAACCGGTATTGCGGTACCATCCGATGTTCTCGGTGTTGACCAGCAGGTCATAGTCGCCGTCGCCGTCCCAGTCCGTCAGCTCAATCTTTCTCCGTCCGCTGTGGCCTGCTTTTTTACCGTTGAGGCGCAAGGGGTGGCCTTTCTCATCAAAAAAGATCCTTTTTCCCGGTTTGAGGATCAACCGGCCGTCTTTTTTTTCCCTTTCAAAATAACTCAGATATCCTTCGTGATCGATTACGATCAGGTCATTCAGCCCGTCATTATTCAAATCCATCACTACCGGGCGTGTGCGCCATTCCACCACCAGTTCTTTAGGGCCGGGGTTCCACCAGTTCCAGTCCGGTTTGGGCGGGGTGCCGGGCCACTCCACCCGCACGGACCGGGCGGTGTCCAGCACCGGTTTCCGGCGGGTGCCGGTGTTGGGCAGCCAGATGATTTTTCCGGTGATGCTGTTGAGGACGATATCGGGCAGGCCGTCCATGTTCCAGTCGGCCACGTAGGGGACGGTATAGCCCCATTTGGCTTCGGCAGGGCCCTGGATGGACATGTTCTTTCCGGCCATGATGCGAAATACTTTTCCCCCGGCCTTCAGCCGTACCGGCGCGGCCCAGCGGGGCGTGGCGCCCCCGCCCAGGTTCTCAAAGAATTCCAGAAAACCGGCGGAATTTCCGGCGATAATGTCTTCGTCACCATCTCCGTCCCAGTCAAAACTGCAGGGAGTGGCCAGCACGCCGCATTTAACATATTGTGCTTCCTGTCTGAAATATACCGGCGGTGCCAGAACCGGTTTGCCGTCTTTTCCGGGTTCTGTATTTTCAATATAAACCACCCGGCCGTCTTCCATGCCAACAAGGATATCCGGGTCGCTGTCATTGTCCCAGTCATATACCACCACCTCGGGCATCTCCAGCTCCAGATGCAGGATATGGTCGTTCACCTGCAGGAAACGGCCGGGAGCATATGCCGGTGCGGTGCGGGTGCCCGTATTTTCAAAGAGGGTGATCCGGTCCAGGAACTCACCGCAGAGCAGGTCGTTGTCGCCGTCTCCGTCCCAGTCGGTCAGGTTGGGTGAGGGTTTGCCGTACACATCCACCGGACGGCCGCCCGCCAGGATCTGCCTGGCCTTGCCGTAGCGGGGGTGAGCGTTGCTGCCGGTGTTCCTGATCCAATAGACATAACCGTGCAGCCGTCCGTGGGTCCATTCCCCTTGTGCGTTGTAGGCATCATCCCAGCCGTAGTCGCGCCAGTCGCTGGCGCCGACGATCAGGTCGTACAGTCCGTCTCCGTCATAATCGGCATATTTCCACTGGTTGGTGCGGCCGCTGAAAAATTCCTGCTTGTAAGGGATTTTCTCCGGCCGGTTAAAAAGATCCTCCCGGAAATTGCGGTACACAACTCCGGGGGTGCACACCCTCATCTCGCCGCCCGGCCACGATACGGCGAGGTTTCTCTTTCCTTCGGCAAGACGTATCCCGCGGGCAAAAATATGGTCGCCGGTGTTCTCAAAATAATACAACCCCTGTGAGGGTTTGTCGCGGCAGGTGACCAGCAGGTCGTTGTCGCCGTCACCGTCCCAATCGACGGGAATGGGATTTGCCCAGAGACCCACCCCCAGGTCCACGATCAGACCGGGATGGTTGTATTTCAAACGAATATCCGCGGGTTTTTGTGCCGATGCCGGCGGGAATGTTAAAAGCGAAAGCAAAAAGAGGAATGTGATCATTTTTTTCATGACGGTGTCTTTTATGAATTTTCAGGAGTAGCGGTTAGGGGGGTAATGACTATTTTCTTTCCGGTGTATGTAACTGTCCGGTCCGCTGCCTTTTCCGGGCTGATACCCGTGCCGTGATTTTCACGAACCCATACGATCCGGAAGATACGTTTTTCCGGCATTCCCGGAAATGATCCCTCTCTTTTTCCGATGGTGAGGGTTTGTTGTTTTTCATTCCAGGTGAAGGGGATGGTTGCATAGATCCCTTTTTCATAGTTGTAGTTGTCGTTTTCGTCTTCATAAAGGAGAAAAGAGCCGTCATTCCCGGGATAAATGCGCAGTTCGAGGGTATCGGCGGGTTTTTCTCCGGCCCATTGCAGATAAGGGCCCAGGGGCAGGATGGTGCCGGCTTTGACAAAGAGGGGCATCTCATCTATGGGTGCGGGTACCTGTATGGTCCGGCCTCCGCGGGTCACGGTGCCCCGCCAGAAATCATACCAGGAAGTACCCTCCGGCAGGTACACCGGATATGTTTTCGCCGGAGGCAGATCCTGCTCTCTGAGGGTGTCTTTCTCCGACGGAAGTATCCAGGCGATCCGGGTGACGGCACTGCCCAGGGTCTGGAAATATTCGACGGTGAACGGGATCCTGTGGTTTTTTTCCAGGGCGATATCTCCCATATCCATGGTGGCGCCGTGCGGGGTCCAGTTTTCTATCACGGTGTCTTTGCCGGCAATAACACGGATGCCGTCGTTGGAGGTGGTGATGAGAGTGTAGGTGCCGCTCTCCGGCGGAGACAGCTCGCCCGTCATACGAATGCTGTAATGGTAGCGGTGCACCGCCGGGGGGCGTGAACGGTCGTCGTTCCAGTTGACATCCAGGTGGCTGATTGTGCCTGTGGCGGCCAGCGTATCAAAACGGATGCCGTTAAAGAACGCAGCGGTGAGAGAACCCCGCCTGCCGTCCCGGTTAACCAAATTTCCGGGGGGGATAACCCGGCCTGTATAATTGTGGTTGAAATACATCTTCTCCGTGACTGGGGCGACAAGGAAAGCAGGTCCGAACATATACTCCCGGCCGGCATCCAATACGTTGCCGTCGCCGGGGAAATCCATCGGCAGACCCCGCAGGATGGTGTAGCCGTTGTGTGTCACCTGCCAGGCCAGCGAGTAGATGTATGGCAGCAGGCGGTAGCGCAGCCGGTCGAATTTCTGCAAAGATTGATAAGACCAGGTGTTTTTATCTCCGAAATGATAAATCTCACGTGCCGTACCGGAGCCGTGAGAGCGGAAAACGGGGCAAAAAGTCCCGAACTGGAACCATCGCACATACAACTCCCGGTAAGCATTGTCGCGGTTGCCGAGGGGATTGTCGGGCAGAAAAGCGCCTATGTCGGTGGTCCAGTAAGGAATGCCGGACATGCAAAAGTTGATGCCTGCGGTGATCTGATGCTGCAGCACCTCCCAGCGGGCATGGATGTCGCCCGACCAGGTGGTGGCGGCATAGCGTTGCTGTCCTGCATAGGCCGAACGGGTGAGGATATATACGCGTTTCGCGGCGGTCGTTTTCCTTTGGTTCTCATAGACCCCTTTGGTGGTCATGAGCGAGTAGCTGTTGAGGTAACGGGCCATGGAGCCCAGCGCATTGCGGCCCAGTCCTTCTAGGGCCGCCACACGCTCCCGGAGGGTGGCGCCGGCGACCTCCGGCTCGGTGGCATCCATCCACCAGCCGTCCATGCCGGGGGAGAAAATATGGCGGTTGAGCCACTGCCAGTAATAGTCACGGGCGGCCGGGTTGTACGGGTCATAAAGGCCGCGGTCGCCGCCCTGTTTGTCTGTGATTAAATAACCCCGTTCTTTCATGGCCCGGTAAACAGCTGTCTCCGCGCCGAAGTTGGGCCATATGGAGATCATGATATGGGCATGCAGGGCATGTACCGTGTCGATCATCTCTTTGGGATGGGGATAACGGGTGCTGTCGAACTGCAGGGCGTTCCAGCCCAGGTCGCCCCAGTACATCCAGTCCTGGA
>CAZYPI010000133.1:0-7868 GCA_964649335.1 uncultured Rikenellaceae bacterium
ACAAAAGCATCCCGGTCATATACTTCTTTACTTATTTTAAAGACCGGCGGGGGGCCTTCGCCGCTTTTCCGTACCGACGGTTGCGCCGGCCATAGTTTGGCCCCGGGAAATTTCTTATCCAATGAAAGGCGGTAGGTATGCCAGGTGACTTTTTCAACCCTGGCGGTGGCACCGGCCGGGATCTCAATGAGTCTCCTCAACACGGGCAGGTCGGGAAGCCCTTCATGATAAGAAGAGGTCAGTCCGGGGTGTGCCATGCGCACAAAACGGCCTTCGCTACGGATCACCTCCCGGAAATCAGCCCCCGACAAGGTGATCCTGACCGTGATATGGTCCGGGGCCTTATCCAAAAGGGCTATCCCCCGGCGGGCTTTCTGCCATCTTATCCCGGCCTCCTGCTGTGCATTTCCCCGAACCACAGAGAAAATAATGAAACATAACAACGCCGGGTATCTGTATATTATACTTTTTATCATATATGCAAATATACATTCTCCTCCCTGTATGCATGACTAAACATCATGGGAATTGGTTGTATGGTTTAAAACTTTTTATAAAGATAGAAAAGTTAATTTTATCATATCATTCTTTTTTCCTAATTTTAACCGGAATTATTAAAATTTTATGAAAAAGGGGATATTTGTTTGTTTCTACCTTCTCTTTTGTTCTGTTATTCTGCAGGGGCAGATCAACCGGTATGGTATTCCTTTTGTCACGAATATCACTCCTTTGGAAACGCTGGGCGGGGAACAGAACTGGTCGGTTGTAGAGGACAACCGTGGGATCATTTACGTGGCCAATAATGATGTGGGTGTTCTTGAATATGATGGTAATACATGGCGTAAGATCCCCGTGCCCAATAATATCTCTTTGCGGGATCTTTGTACCGACGACCGGGGTACGGTGTATGCCGGAGGAAATAAGGAGTTTGGTTTTTTGGAACCCGACAGCAAAGGAGCTCTGCATTATCACTCACTGATCCCGAAACTGGATTCTGCCGACCGGAAATTCAAGTCGATCTATCATATTTATTTCTGGCGCGGAGATATTTATTTCACCAGCCCAAAGATTTTTTTCAGGTATTCGCCGGCACAGGATTCCATCACGGTATTCAGAACGGCAAAAGACGGTTTTAAGAACGGAAATTATTGTTTTGTTTCCCACAACCGTTTTTTTCATGTGGATGCCCGGGCCGGGCTGCTGGAATTTGACGGGGAACATTTAAAAAAGGTAAAAAACGGGGACTTTTTTTCCTACAACAATATTTCGGCCATTCTCTCCATTCTGCCCTTTTCGGAGCATGAACTTTTGATCTCCACGTACAAGTACGGTGTTTACAGTTATAATCTGGAAACCGGTGCTATCCGGGAGGATGTTTTCTCTGCCGAAGCCAACGATTATCTGAAAAACAACCGTTTCTACGATGGCCGGATGCTGCCCGACAGTTCTTATGCCATGGCCACTCTCGACGGAGGGCTCATAATCGTTTCCCATGACGGAAAGATCCGGCAGATCCTGAACCGGAATGAGGGTCTGGACAACGAAACCGTGACAAAAGTTTATTTCAACAACCGGCATCCCCGGGTGTCGCAGTTATGGCTGGCCATGTCCATTGGAATGGCCCATGTGGAATGGTTTTCCCCTTTCCGTTACTTCAGCGAAGATCATGGATTTAAAGGCACGATAAATGATATTATGATCACCGGAGACAGGCTTTACCTGGCTACCTCTGCCGGTGTTTTCATGCGTACCGGCCGGGACGGACTGGCTCACTTTACGCGTATCCCGGGCATCAATGCCCAGGCATGGTCTTTCCTGTATTTTAAGGTGCCGGGACGCTCCCGCCCCATGCTATGGGTAGGTACGGAAGAAGGCATTTATAATATCACTCCCGATAGCCGGGTGTCCCTTGTGGAAAAACGCATTCGCAACCTGAAACCCAAAGGGAAAAAATTTTACGTTTTCAAACTGTACGCCTCCCCCGGTCACCCGGGGAGAGTATATGCCGGCACGGGACAAAGCCTGGTACGACTCTCCTACAGATCTCATTACTGGTATGTTGACACCGTATTCAATCTGCAGGATGAGGTGCGTACCATCACCGAAGATACGGATGGTAATATCTGGTTTTCCATGTCTTACCAGGGGATAGGCCGTCTGCAAAAGGAGGGGGATAAATTGACGGTTTACACACAAAAGAAAGGCCTTCCGCCGGGATCGGAAAAGAAAGTGGTCTTTCTGGATAACAAAATACTGGTCAGCACCGTCCGGGGCTTATACAGTTACCGTCCGGAAAGAGACACTCTTCAGCCCGACCCCTACCTGGGCGACATGTATGCCGACGGATCCCGGGCCGTGCGAAACCTGTGCAAAATCAATGACACCCTTTATTTCCTGAATGTCTTATACCCCGGAGGTAAATTCCATGTGGAAGAAGTGATAAAAAAAGGGGATCAGACCCGCCGGCTGACCAGGTCTTTTCTCCGGCTGCCTTCCCAATCGGCTTACACTTTCGATTTCGAAGACCCGGTGGTATGGATAGCCATCTCCAATCGTATTTATTCTTATGATCTTTCCCGGAGTGAACATTTTGATATTCCTTTTCATACGCTTATCCGGGAAATATCCATCGGTGCGGACTCCGTACTTTTCGGTGGTTCTTTTTACGGCCGGGACGAGCACGGACTGCGTCATCTTGTCCTCACGCAGCCCGGCGACCAGCAGCCGGAAATCAAATATGTCCTGAACAATCTGACCTTTCACTGGTCCTGTCCCTATTTTGAGGATCCGGAGGGGATTACTTACAGCTTCAGGCTAAGGAATTTTGACAAAAACTGGTCAAAATGGACCACACGCACCGAATATCCTTATACCAATATCCCCAACGGCAGTTTTGTTTTTGAAGTAAAAGCCCGCAATATTTACGGGGTGGAAAGCACGCCGGCCACCTATGCCTTTACGGTGCTTCCGCCCTGGTACCTGACGTTCTGGGCTTTCCTGCTGTATCTTATCCTGGCTTTCCTGCTCATTGTCATCATTGTCAAACTATATACGCGCCGTTTACAGAACGAAAAGATCCGTTTGGAAGCCATTGTCAGGGAACGCACGGCCGAAGTGGTCCGGCAAAAAGAAGAACTCACCGACAGCATCACCTATGCCAGCCGTATCCAGCGTGCCGTGCTGCCCAGCGAGAAGTTGCTGAACGAACAGTTCCCCGATCATTTTATTCTGTTCAAACCCAGGGATATTGTCAGCGGAGAGTTTTACTGGATGACCAAACAAAAAGAGCTGATCCTCATCACGGCAGCCGACTGTACCGGCCACGGTGTGCCGGGAGCTTTCATGAGCCTGCTGGGTATCTCGTTCCTGAACGAGATCGTCAACCGCTCGGATGTCCTGCAACCGAACTTCATCCTCAACGAGTTGCGCTCTGAAGTGATGCAGTCGCTTAAGCAAAAAGGAGAAGAGGGAGAAACCAAAGACGGCATGGATATGGCCCTGGTATCCATAGACAAGAAAAGCCGGACACTGTATTTCTCCGGGGCCTATAACCCGCTGTTCTATGTTCGCAGGCTGACCTCCGCAGAGAAGGAAAAAATCCGCAAGGGCGAAATACCGGATTTCGGAAATGGATCTATATATGATGAGACAAATGTGCTGATTCAAATCCCCGGAGATAAAATGCCCATCGGTATCTCCGCCAAAGACGAGCAATCGTTCTCACTGCACCGGATAAAGTTCTCTCCGGGAGATCGCATCTATCTCTTCTCGGACGGTTATATAGACCAGTTCGGCGGCCCCAGGGGCAAGAAATTCATGTCCCGCAACTTCAAGAAACTGCTTCTCAATATCCAGGATCATCCCCTGAAAGAACAGGGGGGACTGCTGGATAATAATATCCTGGAATGGATGGGTGATCAACCACAGATAGATGACATCATCGTGATCGGTATCGGGTTATAATTCCATTCCTGCAAACAACACTGCCACCGGAAATAAGAAAAAGCCATGTCTTTCGGGACATGGCTTTTTCTTATTTAAGCCGGTAACCTGAAAAGGTGGTCAGAGCTCTTTGATCTTGATATTCCTGTACCACACATCATCCCCGTGGTCCTGCAGGCCGATATACCCTTCTTTGGCTACATTGGCCCAGTCGGGGTTGTATTTCGGGAACTTGCTGTGAGCCACCAGTGAGTCCCACTCGGGGGTCCAGAGATGATATTCCACGACCGTCTCTCCGTTCATTTTATGCACGACGGTTCCGCGGTACACGATGATCTCCACCTGGTTCCACTGGCCCGCCGGTTTGGCGTTCTGCGGTTTGGCGGGAATCAAGTCATAGAGCGATCCGGCCTGGCGGTTTCCGTTTTTACCCAGTTTGGCGTCGGGATGGCGTTCATTGTCGAGCACCTGCATCTCCGGGGCGGTCATCCAGATGGCCGGTTTGGTTTCCTGGGCCAGATAAAAGATCCCGGAGTTACCTCCTTCGGATATTTTCCATTCCAGCTTGAGGTCGAAGTTGCTGAACTTCTTGTCATAGATAATGTCCCCGCCTTCTTTGCTGCCGGCCTCACCCCGGCCCGAGCCTTTGCAATGAAGCGTGCCGTCGACAACTTCCCAACCGGAAGGAAAATGATCTTTCTTATACCCTCTCCATCCGTTGGGGGTCTTTCCGTCGAATAACAACACCCACCCTTCTTTCTTCTCTTCGGGTGTAAGGGTGTTGAGAGGGGTCACCTCTGCGGTTTTTTCTTTCACTTCACCGGATTTTTCACCGGAAGATTTTTTATTTCCGGATTTACAACCGGTAAAAGCGATGAATGAAAAAAGCGCTGTGAATAAAAACAAATATTTCACTTTCATAATAGTATGGTTTAAAAATTTGACTATAACTAAACAGGCATAGCAGGCAATGAAAAGCCGTTGTGATAAGTATGTTTGATATACTCTTCCGAAGCAGCTTTCGCATTGATGGTGGTATATTCGGTGTTGAATTTGGGATCACCGTCCACCACCTTGAAGCTGTCGGTGGTCACCACACGGATCTTGTCACTATCTGAGATATTGGTGAATCTCATATTTTCGCCGTCCCACTCCAGCCATCTGTTCAGGTCTTGCAGCCGCACGGCCACAACACCCATGACCACCATTTCATTCAAAGGACCGGCATAGTTGAAATTGGAAGAGGGAAGCACTCTGTTGTCGGGACTTTCCTTGCAAGCACGTATCCAGTCCTGTTCGTGGGCTCCGTTACTCCATTTGAGTCCGGTCACCTCTTCGGGCCGGCGCATGGTTTTCGGTGGAGGAGTGAAGTCCTTCATCCTGCTGTAGGGGAGCAGCGTCGGATTTTTCCCGTAACAGCCGGTCATGATCTTTCCTTTTTCCCCGATAAAGAGGCAACCGCCGTTATGGTCACGGCCCATAATCTCCCCGTCGGGCAGTTCTTCGGGCCGCGGGGGCAGCAGCCCGCCGTCATACCAGCTCACCTCCACTTCGGGATGAGAGCCCCGGGCCGGGAAAACATAATTAACGATTTCGGCATGAGGAGGTGACTCGGTGTTGATCTGTGTCGAGCTGGCCTGTACCCTGACAGGATATTTCAGGTCGAGTGCCAGAAAAATAGGATCCATAATATGATTGGCCATATCACCCAGGGCTCCGGTGCCGAAGTCCCACCAGCCGCGCCAGTTCCAGGGAGTGTATATCGGGTTGTAGGGTCGTGTGGGTGCCGGGCCGATGAACAGATTCCACTTAAGGGTATCGGGCACCGGAGGTGTATCTTTCGGCCTCTCGAGTCCCTGAGGCCAAATCGGCCGGTTGGTCCAGGCATAGGCTTTCTTCACCTCGCCGATGACGCCGGCCTTGATCCATTCATTCACCTCACGGATGCCTTCGCCGGAGTTACCCTGGTTACCCATCTGGGTTACTACATTGTATTTATTGGCCAGTTTAGTCAGCAACCTGGATTCATATACACTGTGGGTAAGCGGTTTCTGAACATAAACATGCTTGCCCATGGTGATGGCATGAGCCGCCGTCACCGCATGCGTATGGTCCGGTGTGGCAATCATGACCGCATCAATGGATTTGCCCATTTTGTCAAACATCTCACGCCAGTCGTAAAAACGCTTGGCCTTCGGATAGTCTTTGAAGGTCTTGGCTGCATACCTCCAGTCTACATCGCACAATGCGACAATGTTTTCCGTGGAAGCATGTCTCAGGTTGGTTCTTCCCATCCCCCCGATGCCGATACCGGCAATATTCAGCTTATCGGAGGGGGCTTTGTGTCCCAATCCGCTAACCACATGACTCGGGACAATTGTCAATCCTGCCGTTACCACGGCAGACCTTTCCAGAAACTGTCTCCTGGACAATCCGGATGATACTTTTTTCTTTTTCATTATTTAACGATTTAGATGAAAGTGATAAGAACATGGCTATTTTAGAAGTAATAAAATTAAATGTTTTTTTTAAATAAAAAAAATCGACACAAATCAATTATCTTTACATTATTTTTGCGAAAAGGATATAATATGTTTAACAAATTGAAATACGGGATGATAGGTGGCGGTATAGGGTCTTTTATAGGTCCGGTGCATCGCATGGCTGCCGAAATGGACGGACTGGCTACCCTGGTTTGCGGTGCTTTCAGCAGTGATGCGGGCCGGTCGCTGGCGTCGGGATCAGAGCTGGGGCTGGACGAAAACCGCATTTATCCTGATTATGAGACCATGATCAGGGAAGAGAAGAAACTGCCGCCGGAACAGCGTATGGATTTTGTCAGCATCGTCACACCCAATCATCTGCATTATGATCCGGCACGTCTGGCGCTCGAAAACGGATTTCATGTCATCTGTGACAAACCGCTCACCAGAACCCCGGAGGAAGCGGAGCTGCTGGGTGAGCTGGTCAGGAACACCGGCCTGCTGTTCGGCCTGACCCACACGTACACCGGTTATCCCATGGTAAAAAAAGCCCGCTCACTGGTGCAGGAAGGGGCCCTGGGCACGATCCATAAGGTGATGGTAACCTACCTCCAGGGCTGGCTCACCTCCTATCCCGAGGGCGCCGGCAACAAGCAGGCCCTGTGGCGCACCAACCCCCAATACACGGGAAAGACCTCCACCATGGGAGATATAGGCACCCATGCCGAGAACCTGATCTCTTACGTCACAGGACTGAGGATCATAGAGTTGTCAGCACAACTCAACACCCTCATCAAGCCGCGTACGATGGATGATGACGGGGCTGTCCTGTTGCACTACGAACAGGACGTGGCCGGCACCATTCTGGTCAGCCAGGTGGCCACCGGCGAAGAAAATAACGTGACCCTGCGCGTGTACGGGGACAAAGGAGGCCTGGAATGGAACCAGGAAGAACCCAACACGCTGATAGTACGCCGGCCGGATAAGCCCATGGAGATACACCGTACCGGTGCGGCAATCACCAGCCCCGACGGAAGCAACAGACTGCCGGCAGGACACCCCGAAGGGTTCATCGAAGCCTTCGCCAATGTGTATAAAAACTTTGAACGGGCAGTCCTGGACAGGAAAGAAGGAAAACACCTGCCTGCGGAAGAGTATGATTTCCCGACGGTGTTTGACGGAATACAGGGCATGAGGTTCCTGGATAAAGTGGTGGAATCGAACGGGAAAAAACAACAATGGGTACCGTTTCCGTAAAAAATGCTCTAAACACCGGAGTTGCCCTGGATACCCCCTGAAACAGATAAAATAATGTTTAATAGATAAATTTTTCAAGCATGACCAAACCGGAAAACACAAGACACAGAGAGATCGACAACATTGACGGACAATACGGTCTGGATTACCTGAAGTTAAGAAACCTGAACCAGGTTTACTGGAACC
>CAZYPI010000134.1:0-7848 GCA_964649335.1 uncultured Rikenellaceae bacterium
CCGCAAGACGGCCCTCATCGACGACCCCGCTCTCACCGCCCGCGAATGGTACGGCCGCAACCCCCTGCGCCTGGTCATAGACCGCGAGCTGACACTCCCCGCCACCCTGCAATTGTTCGACGAAGAGGCTCCCACCATCATCTTCAACAACCTGCGGACAGAAAAACATACCCACCCCGAGCCGGTTAAAATAAATTTCAGCCGGCCTTTACTCCCGCAAATCCTCGGGGAACTGTTCCAACGGCAGATACAGTCGCTGATGGTGGAAGGCGGAGCTTATACCCTGCAGCAATTCATCACGGCCGGACTGTGGGATGAAGCCCGCGTGTTCAGGGGAAACCGCTATTTCCATGCCGGCGTGAAAGCTCCCGCCCTGAAAAAACAACCCGTGGAAATCATCCGCCTTCCCGACTCCGTTTACCATCTTTTCTATAAAACAAGCCGGTTTTAATCAGAACCGTAAGCTCCGGAAAAAATTGTGGCTATTAGTCGCATATTTTTTTTACTTTTGTAACTAACCATTGTTATGGTAACAAAAAACGTTTTTTATTTATTTAACTAAATTATCACATTATGAAAACATTGATCGCCATATATGACACGCACGCAGATGCCGTAAATGCCCTCTCCGCTTTAAAGGAAAACCATTTCTCTATGAAAGACGTATCCCTGCTGGGAAAGGCTGAGGTCATCGAAGACCATCTTCATATCAGGTCTTTTGACAAGGCGGAGAATACACCGGTACTGTTGGGCACCGGTGGCGGGGTTATTGCCGGACTGCTCACCGGCATCGGCGTGTTTGCGGTCCCGGGCTTCGGTTTCCTTTACGGCGCAGGTGCGGTTATCGGGGCCATAGCCGGTTTCGACATAGGCCTTGTCGCCGGAGGCATCGGCTCTCTTATGACTACACTGGGCCTCGAAGAAAAACATACCAAAAAGGTAAAGGAACATCTCGAAAAAGGAAAATATTCGGTGCTCGTTAAAGGATCTGAAGACGACATATTAAAAGCTGAAAAGGTTCTTGAAGAAGAGGGCAGTCATTTTGAAATATTACATTGATCCCTCCGGAATAATCCGGCACACTTCATGCTTTTTCCGGAAATATCACGGGACAGACCTGTTTCCCGGGGTCCGGATAATCCGGTCTGACAATTATCATTTTACCCGATTCCATAATTATTCTTAATTTGCAGGAAATTCCCGTTTATGGAGGAGCGTTTGTTTTCGGATTTCGAACCGGTCACACGCCGGCAGTGGATCGACAGGATGTTACAGGACCTCAAAGGCTTGCCTTATGAGAAGCTGGTCTGGCAGAGCCCCGAAGGCATCCCGGTAGAGCCGGCTTACACGCGTGAAAACACGGAAGAGCCGGTCCGGCCGCTCTCCCCTCCCGGGGTTTTTCCTTACCTGCGCGGTTACCGTCCCGGACGTCCCTGGGTCATCGGACAGGACATCACGGTCAGCGACCCGAAAAAAGCCAACAAACATGCTCTGCGGGCCCTGAAAGGCGGTGCCGAAGCCCTCGGATTCATCTATCCCGACCTGCCCGAGCCATGTATCGGTATGGACGGACTGCTTAACAATATAGACCTGGCTGCCGTCCCGGTGTTTCTGGAAACCAACCTGCATCCTTACACGCTCTTTACAGGCCTGAAAAAAGCCGTCGCCGCATCCGGAGTTGCCGGTGAAAGCTTTCACGGAGCCATCTCGTTCGACCCCCTGGGGTTCCTGATGGTTCACGGGGACTACCCCTCCACCGAAAAGGATACCTTCTTTTGGGGAAAAGAGGTGATGGAAGAAGCCGGGAAAAGATTCCCCCATCTCCATGCGCTGGCTATTCATGCCGATATACTCAACCATGCCGGCGGCACGGCCGCCCAGGAGATTGGATATGCGCTGGCCATGGGCAACGAATATCTCTCTTATTATACGGACACAGGCCTTACGCCGGAAGAGATCATCAAAAACCAGATATTCCTGTTCGCTGTTTCGGAGAATTTCTTCATGGAAACAGCCAAATTCAGGGCATTCCGGATGCTGTGGTCGGCGGTGGTGAAAGCCTGGCTTCCCGGACAACCGGAAATACCACACACACACATCCATGCAACAACGGCCCTGCGCAACAAAACCCTGTATGATCCTTACGTAAACATCCTGCGTGCCACCACCGAGTCCATGTCGGCCATCCTGGGAGGGGTCAACTCCCTGACGGTACGCTCCCACGACGGTCTGCTGCGAGAATATAACGAGACCTCGGCACATCTGGCCCGCAACATCCAGCTTATCCTGAAACACGAGTCCCGTTTCGGGGAGATCACCGATGCTGTGGCCGGAGCTTACTACATCGAAACGCTCACCAGGCAACTGGCTGATAAGGCATGGGAGATATTCCGTGCCGTGGAAAAAGAAGGAGGATACCGCAAAGCCCTGCAAAAAGGGATCATACAGAATGCCCTCGCCTCTTCGCTGAAACGCCGTCTGAAAAATATCGCCACCCGCAAGGAGATCCTCACAGGCACCAACCACTACCCCGACCTGCAGGAAAGCATCACGGCAGACAAGTCGCTGGACCATCTGAAAATGGCGTGGAGTCCATCGACCAAACGCATCCGGCCTGTGGACATCCGGCGGCTGTCGGAAGAGATGGAGTCGCTGCGGCTCACCACCGAGCTGTCACAGAAAAAGCCGGTGGTGTACCTTTTCGGCTTCGGAGCTCCCGCCGTGCGAAGTGCCCGTGAGACATTCGTCATCAATCTGGTGGGCTGTGCCGGGTTTGCTTTTGCAGAGACAAACCCGGGCACCACTCCCGGAGAACACATCCGTGAGATCAACCGCTCCAAACCGGATTTTGTGATCCTGTGCGGTGACGATGATAAATATCCGGAAATGATCAAAAAACTGAAAAAAGAAGTGAAATACGGGCCGGTACTGGGTCTGGCCGGTACGCCGGAAGTACTGGCCGGTACGCCGGAAGAAAAAGAGATCCGCTTTTTCCTCTATCACGGAGTGGATCTCCCCGGTCTGATCCGAGACCTCCAGAAAGCCGTTAACCTGACCTGAAAGCCTTATGAAAAAACCGGACTTTACCAGATATTCCTGGCACGACCTGATCTCCCCGGCCTCCCCGGCAGATACCGGAGCCGGAAAAGAAGGAACAGTCCTCCGGGAGACCCCCGAAGGGATCGGGGTAAAGGACTTTTATACTCCCCGGGATATGGAAGGCGTGGAGCATCTGGATTTTGTCGCCGGCATCCCGCCTTTTCTGCGTGGTCCCTATTCCACCATGTACGTCACCCGTCCCTGGACCATCCGTCAGTATGCCGGTTTCTCCACAGCCGAAGAGTCCAACGCTTTTTACCGCCGCAACCTGGCGGCCGGCCAGAAAGGGCTGTCGGTGGCCTTCGACCTGGCCACCCACCGCGGGTATGACTCCGACCATGAGCGGGTGGTGGGTGACGTCGGCAAAGCGGGCGTGGCGGTGGACTCGGTGCTGGATATGAAGATCCTCTTCGACGGCATCCCCCTGGATAAAATGTCGGTATCCATGACCATGAACGGTGCCGTATTGCCCGTAATGGCTTTTTTTATCGTTGCCGGCATGGAGCAGGGAGTACCCCCGGAAAAGCTCTCCGGCACCATCCAGAACGATATCCTCAAAGAGTTCATGGTGCGCAATACCTATATCTATCCGCCGGAGATGTCCATGCGTATCGTCGGCGATATCTTCGCTTACACCGCCAGGCACATGCCCCGGTTCAACTCGATCAGCGTGTCGGGTTATCACATGCAGGAGGCCGGCGCCACCGCCGACCTGGAGCTGGCCTACACCCTCGCCGACGGACTGGAGTACCTGCGTACCGGCCTGAAAGCAGGCCTCGACATCGACCGTTTCGCCCCGCGTATCTCCTTTTTCTGGGGCATCGGCATGAATTATTTTATGGAGATCGCCAAACTGCGGGCAGCACGCCTGCTGTGGGCCCGCATCGTAAAAACGTTCAACCCGGAGAGCGAGAAATCACTGGCCCTGCGCACCCATTGTCAAACTTCGGGATGGAGTCTGACGGAACAGGATCCTTTCAACAACATCGCCCGCACCTGCATTGAAGCCCTGGCCGCCGTCCACGGACACACCCAGTCGCTCCATACCAACGCCCTGGATGAGGCCATCGCCCTGCCCTCCGAGTTCTCCGCCCGCATCGCCCGCAACACACAGATATACCTGCAGACAGAGACACAGATACACCGGACGGTAGACCCCTGGGGAGGCTCCTGGTATGTCGAGCGGCTCACCCACGAGCTCACCCGCAAAGCCTGGAAACTGATACAGGAGATCGAAGAGATGGGCGGCATGACCAAAGCCATCGAAAAAGGAGTGCCCAAAATGCGCATCGAAGAAGCCGCCGCCAGAAAACAGGCACGTATCGATGCGGGGAAAGACATTATCGTCGGCGTCAACCGCTGGCACCCGGAACAGGAAGAACCGGTAAGGATCCGGGAAGTGGACAACACCGCCGTGCGGAAAGCCCAGATCGAACGGCTTGAAAAGCTGAAAAAAGAAAGGGACACGGCGGCCGTGGAGCAAGCCCTCGAAGCCATCACGCGTGCCGCTGCCAGCGGCAAAGGCAACCTGCTGGAGCTGTCGGTGGAAGCCGCCAAAAGAAGAGCCACCCTGGGAGAGATCTCCGCAGCCATAGAAAAAGTGTCGGGCAGATATAAGGCTGCGATCCGCTCGGTTTCGGGCATCTACTCGGCCGAATCGGAGAGCAACCGTACCTTTGCCGAAGCCCGCCGTCTCACCCGCGAGTTCGCCGCCCTGACAGGCCGCCAGCCCCGTATCCTGGTGGCCAAGATGGGCCAGGACGGCCACGACCGCGGCGCCAAGGTGGTATCCACAGGATTCGCCGACATAGGCTTCGACGTGGATATAGGCCCCCTTTTCCTGACCCCCGCCGAGGCCGCCCGCCAAGCCGTAGAAAACGATGTGCATGTGCTGGGCATCTCTTCCCTGGCAGGAGGACACAAAACCCTGATCAAACAAGTGATGGAAGAATTACGGAAAATGGACCGCGAAGATATTATGGTCGTAGCCGGCGGCGTCATCCCACGGCAGGATTATAAATACCTGCACCGCCTGGGGGTGGTGGCCGTCTTCGGCCCCGGCAGCCCCGTCACAGACACCGCCATACGGATACTGGAAATACTCCTGAAAAAAGAAAAAGCATAATCCCTTCTTTCATTCCGATGCAACATTCCCCCGTTTCTTTCGTCATTTTAGCGGAGAACACCCGTTTTTCAGGCGGGAATATTGTTTAATTTTTTTAATTTTAACATGTTTTGTCCAACCAATACCGACCGGCTATGAAAACAGGATCATCCGCAGCCATCTTTCTGACAGGGATCATGATTCTCACGGCATCCACCACAATGGTGGCCCAGGAGCTGAACCAACGTGTTTTTTCCGAAGGAGCCCACCGGGAGATCCTGCTGGGCAACGGCAACCGCGAAGGCATGGAACAGGAACCGTTCATACAGTGGTTTGATAAAGAGTACAGCTCCTACCGGCTCAACGACAGTTTGATAAAGATCCTGGAGGGGCTCGACCTTTCCGGTCTCAACATCACCATTGTGATGGGAACCTGGTGCCCGGACAGCCGCCGGGAGGTGCCCCGTTTTTACAAAATCACCGATGCCCTGCATATCCCGGACGACCATATCAGGGTGATCTATGTGGACCGGGACAAAACGGCTCCCGTCGACGGTCTGGCTGCCCTGAATATCGAACGGGTGCCAACATTTATCTTTTATATCTCCGGAAAAGAAGCCGGCCGCATCGTTGAAACGCCGGAAATCAGCCTGGAGGCAGATATGAAAAATATCCTAACAAAAAATTAACATCATGGAAGAAAATATACAGACCACTGCAGGCCAGGGTTTCGGGATCACCGCTCTCGTGCTGGGCATCATCGCTCTCCTCACGGCCGTCATCCCCTGCATCGGCATCATCGCCCTGGTGCCCGGACTACTCGGAGTCATTTTCGCCGTCATCGCCCTGGTACAGGCCAACCGGAACAACGGCGCCAAAGCACTGATCATCGTGGCGCTGGTGCTCTCGTCTCTCGGCACCGCCATCTCCACCGCCTGGGCCCTAGCCTTTACCTCACCGGTCATCATGACCCACTCCCTGTTCAAAACCTTTGACAATTTTATCGACTTTAACGACCTGGGCAGGGAACTGGAAAACCTGGATAAAAAAATAGAAAGAAGCACCGAAGAAGGGGAGGGGACCTATACCATCACCATCAAAAAAACCTACAGCTCCACCCAGGACAGCCTGGTGAAAAAACTGGAAGAACTGGAAGGAGAAGACTCTCTGAAAACCATTGAGGAAGATACCATCATCCGCAAATGACCACGACCTTTACGTTTTGACGACGGCACCCGAAAACTGCAGACCTTACCTGACGGTAAACATCATTTTTTTCCTTCTTTTGACGGGAGTATTTGTTTATGCCGCGCTTTACTCTCCTGAAACATCCCGCTATTCCGTCCCTTCGCTGTACAACCGGTATATGCCCCGCCTTTCCCCCACCACCGGCCTCTCCCACAGTTTCTCGGCCATCATCCGGGGGGATCTCAAAGGGGCTGCCGCACAGAACCCTTACGGTATCCGGATCTTCCTTTTTTTCTTCCTCGAATGGATGTTCCGGGCCGTCGCCTTTCTATCCCTCAAAAAAGGATGGTTCCCCTGCCGGAAACTGCTGTGGGTAGATAACTCCCTCGCCGTTGTTTTGTTTATCTGCTGCTTCGGCAAACTGTTACTTTTCTGGAACTATCTTTAAATAACTACGTAGGCCCCTACGTAGGAATATCCTCCAGCATAAAACACTCATCCGCCCTGTATCCTTTGTCTGTCAGCTTGATCGTGCAGCATTCCTGGTACAGATCATGCTCAAAGAAAAGAATATAATTATTGTCATACGCTTCTTTCAGGAAATCGGCTTTTTCCTGCAATGTCACCAGCGGTTCGACATCATAACTCATGTTCCACACCAGCGGCAGGTGGGCTGTCGAAGGGATCAGGTCGGCCATGAACACGAGGGTGCGTCCGTGATACCGGACAAAGGGGATCAGCTGGCCCCGTGTATGGCCGTTATAATGCCTCAGCTCCACCCCCGGCACCAGTTCCGTATCTTTTTCGATCAGCTGCAGTTGTCCGCTTTTCTGCATGGGCAGGATATTTTCTTCCAGGAACGCATCCCGCTCCCTCGGGTTGGGATGGGTGGCCCACTCCCAATGTAAACGACTGACCCAATAGGTTGCATTCGGAAAAACCGTCTCATAACCGGTACGGTCACGGTTATAACGAATCCCGCCGCCACAGTGGTCGGCATGCAGATGGGTGAGCACCATATCCGTGATGTCCTCCGCAGTATAGCCCGCTTTCTGCAGTCCCCCCGTAAGCCCCTCCCCGCCATTGAGATAGACATACCTGAAAAATTTCTCATCCTGCTTGTCCCCATATCCGTTGTCGATGAGTATCCGCCGGTCGCCCGTATCTATCAACAGCGATCGCAGAGCCCAGTTGCAAAGGTTGTCCTCATCGGC
The DNA here is from genome assembly GCA_964649335.1 of uncultured Rikenellaceae bacterium. GTDB lineage: Bacteria > Bacteroidota > Bacteroidia > Bacteroidales > VadinHA17 > DRPN01. The sequence goes on from CAZYPI010000134.1 coordinate 7,606, forward strand.
CGGATAAACTTTCTGCCATAAAGCCTTGGGTACCACCCCGAACATGGCTCCCCCGTCTATCTTGAAATTGGATATATATACCCTCGATAATTTCATGTCACTAAAATATTTTGTGCAGAGAGCAAAGATAATTTTTATGCGGAAAAAAAATTTGCAGAAAAAAAAATATTTTTACCTTTGCACTCCCATTTGGTCCGTTCGTCTAGGGGTTAGGACGCCAGGTTTTCATCCTGGTAACAGGGG
>CAZYPI010000135.1:0-7777 GCA_964649335.1 uncultured Rikenellaceae bacterium
TTTTTTGTAAAAATTTTGTGCTTTCGGCCTTGGGCTCATAAATACTGCTATTGGGCCACCAAGGCACAAAGGCACCAGGATACACCAAGGATTACAATTCCTTTGTTTAATATTGCTTGGTGTTACTTGGAGTCTTGGAGTCTTGGTGGCTAAATTTCCATACAACAAAAAACTATATCTCACGACAATTGTTATTGAGATACTTTTACTTTAACTAATTTATTGCCAGTATACAGGTCTGGAGTTCTGAACTTTAGCCTTTAGCCTTTCCCTCCGGGATGACGCGTTGGATCAGATCCGTAAAATACCGGTACAGGGTCTGCAGTTTTTCCATCTCCGGGTGTTTGCTGCGGAGCAGCCGGGCATACCGCCGGCGTGCCAGAAAATCGCCGGCCATAATAAAATAGCGATGGGCAAACAGCCCTGTCAGGGGCAGAGAGATAAAAAAGGCCAGCGTGAACCACGGCTGGTGTACGATTAGGAAAAAGATCCCCGTCTCCACCAGGTGAAATGCCGGGAAGAGAAACAACGAGAAAACGAACTTGAATGAACTGTGGAAGGTCTGGTCTTTGAATCTGCGGGCCAGTTTGTAGGAGATTATGTAAGGGGCAAAATTGAAAATAAACCCATAGAGAAAAAGCGGGAGGAGAAGAAGGGAGGTCACCGCTCTCCACAAAAAGCCGGGGAGGCTCATCGACCGCATGCCCACCACATGGCCGGGGAGCTTCAGTGAGGACAGCACCTTTTTGTATTCGTCCAGTTTTGCCTGGATATCGCCGGTCTCTTTTTCCTTTTCCCGGAGATATTCCTCCAGAAGTTTCACAAACTTTTGCTGTGCCTCCAGCCGTTGGGCGGGGTCATGCGGATTCAGACCCATGCCGGTGGTGACGGGATACAGGAAAAGACGGAGTATGTCATTATACAGCGTGTACTTTTCATCCGCTTCGATATGTACCATCTGCTTTTTGATGGCCTCCCGCAGCTCGCGTATGACCTCAAGGATGGCTTTGGGGGGATTTTCCCTGTAAAGATCATAATATTTGGCCAGGCCGATGGGCGGGCCGAAGTTGATGATCAGGTCCTGCCTGAACTTGTGGTAGTCGGAATAATCCAGGCCAACAGGCACGATCTTGATCTCTTTGGAGAAATTCTGTTTTTCCGCCAGTTGAAAAGCAATGCGGGCAATCCCCTTTTTTAGCGGTCTCACCTTACGCATATGGGCATGACTCCCTTCGGGCAGGATCGCCAGGGCGCTGTGATGCTCCAGCACATCCGTGGTCTTCCGGAATATCTCCTCATTCTTTTTCAACTCAGAAAAGCCGTCCCGTATGCGATAAATGGGCATGATCTTGATGAAATAGAGCAGGCGGGCGATAAATCTTTTTCTGAAGATGTCGGAACGGGCCAGAAAGACCGGTTGTTTTTTTATCTTCTGCAGCAGCACCATGGCATCCATCAGGGCATTCTGGTGGCTGACGGCCAGAATGATTTGTTCGTCTTCCGGAATGTTCTCCATCCCCAGCACAAAGATATTTCTGTAATAGAACAGGTTGTGCCACAGACCGACAAATTTTCTAAGGAGTTCATATCCCAGAGACCATTTTTCAATGTTCTGCATTCCCATTTTCGGAATATTTACGTGTTTTCTTTTTTTCTTCCTTTGCCGAAGCCTTTGCGCCGCGGGCCCCGTCCCCAGAGGGCTGCCAGCGACAGGCCGGCGATAATATGCCAGATGCCCCACCAGGCGGCAATGAACGCCATACCCCCGATAGCCAGATCGGGCGGAAAGATCTTAGGGTTGAAAAGGAGCACCAGCCCCAGCCCCGAATTTTGAATCCCTGTTTCGATAGAAATGGTTCGTCTGTCTTTTTTGTTTCTTTTAAACAGGGCCGCCAGCCCGTATCCTGTCAGGAAAGCAACCATGTTGTGGATCAATACAATCAGAAAAATAAATTTAATGTATTTTACGAAAAACTCAAAGTTGTTCCGGAAAGCCAGGGCTACAATCAAAAGAAACAGAAAAATCGAAAGGATCTTCATGGGGCTAAAGATTCGTTCGGTCAGTTTCGGTAGTTTTTGATTGACGACAATGCCGAGGAGCAACGGAATCCCCAGCAGGATCAGCACTGTCCGGAACATCTGCCACGCATCAATATGAAGCGACGGAAGCGCTCCGCCGGCAAAAGTAGTATGTGCATAAAGATCCAGAAAAAATCCCCCCCAGATGGCAAAGTTCAACGGTGTCATGAAAATAGCCAGCAGCGTGGCGATGGCCGTCAGGGTCACCGACAAGGCCGCATTGGCCCGCGCCAGTGCAGAAATGAAATTGGAGATGTTTCCGCCGGGACAAGAGGCTACCAGTATCATCCCCAACCCTACGGTGGGGGTGATAAAGGAATGAAATATCCATACCAGGAGGAACGTGACGGCAGGCAATGCAATAAACTGGGAGAAAACACCGATCAGGGTGGTCCTGGGATTATTGACTACCCGTTTGAAATGTACCGGCTTGATGCCCAGTGCTACCCCAAACATAATAAAGGCCAGCGTGAGGTTCAATACAAATAACCCCCCCTGATTGAAGTGCAACCGCACCTGATCAAGTACTTGCAATGATTCCCGCATGTGATGGTTCTATGGTTTGACTTTTCACCGCAAAATAGAAATTTTTTTTTAATTTTATTTTTCAGGTTTTTTCAAATGGAAAGACAGGTTAAAATATAAGTGATTCATCTGTTTTGTTTCTACGTAGGTTGCTACGTAGAAATAATTTCTATGAATAAGTAATGTGTTGTTGATTAGTCTGATATGGAACAAAAAATAGTCGTTTTTCTCAAAAGGGCTTCAGGACTGTGTGTTCTTCCGGTATTGTTTCTGTTTCTGTTGACGGGCAATGGCGGGAGTGTGTTTGCCCAGGAAAAGGGGAAAAAACAGGTTCCGGACAGTCTGAAAATAGAAAAAACGGATACGACCAGCATCTTTTTGACGGATACTACGAAAAAAATGAAATGGGAAACCGGGGGGAAAGCGGGAATAACCCTGTCGCAGGCATTTTTGGCCAACTGGGTGGCCGGCGGAGAGAGTTCGGTGTCCATGATCGGTACCCTGCATCTTTTTGCCAACAAAAAAAAGAGGTATTCCAACTGGGCGAATACCCTGGATCTGCAACTGGGTTTCACCGGGCAGGGAAAGGTGTTCCGGAAAACCGTAGACCGTATGGAGCTTACGTCGGAACGGAGGATCTATCTCAGAAAAAAATGGTTTTATGATTACCGACTGAATTTCCGGAGCCAGATGCTTCCGGGATACAGCAGTCCGGACGATACGGTGGTCATATCCAATTTTATGGCTCCGGGTTATGTCTTTCTGACGTTTGGTTTTGACTGGCATCCGGTGCGGGGCCTCACCGTGTTGATAGCGCCGTTATCCGGCAAGTTCACCATCGTGGCCGACCAGGCCCTGGCCAACAGAGGGGCTTTCGGAGTGGTGAAAGCAACCATTGATGAGCTGACGGACATTATCCTTACCCTGGGGAAAAACCTGAAAACGGAATTCGGCGGGTATGTCAAGCTCTATTACAAAGGGAATATCACTTCAACCACTTCGGTGGAATCCCGGCTTGAACTTTTTTCCAATTATCTGCACAAACCCCAAAATGTGGATGTGAACTGGGAAGTGCTGGGGAAAGTGAAGATATCTGAAGTTTTTTCGGTAAACCTGTATACCCATCTGGTTTATGATGACGACATCAAACAGAAAGTGGACGATGAGGGGAATGTGCTGGTGGGGCCGAAACTGCAGTTTCTGGAGATCCTCGGTGTGGGTGTGACCCTGAAATTCTGACCCTCATCACTCATTGCTTCATACCCCGGCATGTTCTGTCAATGAGGCGCAAAGCATTGCGCCCTTACAGTTTTTAATAATCTCTCTGCTCATTTCTCATTTCTCATCTCTCATTTCTCATTTCTCCCCCCTCCGGTCCAGTATGTTCATTCCGGCAAAAAAAATGAAAATACCTCCTATAAAAATCAGAAAAAGAGTTAGTAAGATATCCCTGACCAAGGAATGTTCTTCCTGTCTGTAAGGGTAAGTGTTGCTGAGAATGGTGGTTTCATGGGGTTGCGTAAAAAAACCTACGATAGAACCGGTGATTATCAACAATCCCAGGGCTACAAAAATGTAATCGTAAACAGCGGAGATGACCTGGGAGGTTTTGTATATGGTGGATTTTTTGAACTCGTAGTATTTCTTCCTGGCTTCGCTGGCGGCTCTCGCCCGTGCTTTTTGCCTTTCTTTTCTCATCCACTCCCGGAACAGTTCTTCTCCATAGTCTTCGTCTGCACGGTAACCGTGCCGGGACCGGCTGTGGCGGCGGCCGGGGGTATGTGCCGCAGCAGGGGCGGAGACTTTCCGCTCTTTCAGACGGATCAGGAACTCATAGGCCTCGTTGAGCTCAATGAATCGTTCCCGGGCATCGGGGGCTTTGCTGACATCGGGATGAAGTTTTTTTGCCAGCATACGGTAGGCATGCTTGATCTCCTGCAGGCCGGCACCCGGCTGTAAACCCAGCACCCGGTAGTAATGGAGATAAGAGGGGATATTGCCGGTGTCCGTGGTCATGGTGGCAATTTAGGATAATTTTCATGAATCACCTAAATTTTGTATCTTCATCTTATCAGAAAAAATTCAACATGCAAAGGGTGATAGAGACCGGAAGAGTGCCGGTGAAGCTGTGGACGGATGAGGTGGAGCCGGGGGCCATGGAGCAGATCAAGAACCTGGCCGCTTATCCTTTTGCCTTTCATCATATCGCCGTCATGCCCGACTGTCACGAAGGCGGCGGCAGAGAGACCTCGACGAAGCCCCCTCGGCCTACAAGGATATACGCCGCGTGATCGACCTGCAGAAAGACCTCGTGGAGGTGCTGGTGGAACTGCAGCCCCTGGCCGTGGTGAAAGGATAAAGGTGCAGTAAATGTGGTTGTGGTTTTAAAAAGATAAAAGACAAAAGTAAAAAGACAAAAGTACGTTGTTCGGTATATATTAAGTGCAAAAATTGTCACGCCAATTCCGGAAATTTCTCCGTATTTTATTTATTTTTAAATAGCAGGGTATTGATGAAAATATTAACATCACTTATTTATAGTAAAAAATTTATGGAAGGGCATAATTATGGAAAACAATACATCATTTCATTTACGGCGTTTTAATAATCTTTTCATTATTTTTTTAGTTTTTCTTGGAAGTGTCTGTTTTTCCTGTAATAAATCCCCGGGACCTGAAGAGGAATATCCGGATGTTAACCGTTTGGATAAACTGCCTGCTGATATTTCAAAGCGCGGACCTGAAACCGATCAACATCCGCCGGTTTTGCATTCAAATGAATATGAGAATCCGGTTCCTTTGGGTGCAGGGGTCAATACTGCGGGAGCAGAGGACTCTCCTTTTGTTTTGCCTGATGGAAACACATTGTATTTTTTCTTTACACCCGATGTAAGAGTACCGGCAGAGAAACAATTATTGGATAACGTTACCGGCATCTGGGTTTCTCATAAAATAAATAATGTGTGGAGCGAGGCGGAACGGATTTGGCTTCAGGATCCGGGAAAACTGGCTTTGGATGGTGCGGTTGATATTCAGGGAAATGAAATGTGGTTTGCTTCGGCAAGAGAAGGTTTTTCCGGCGTAAATATGTTTACGGCAACATGGGCCGGGGATAAATGGACAAACTGGACATATGTGGGTGACAGATTAATGAAAGAGATTCAGATAGGAGAAGTTCATTTGTTTGGTAATGATTTATATTTTCATTCTGACCGGGAGGGAGGACATGGTTCGTATGACATTTGGGTGACAAAAAGAGAGGGTGACTCGTGGTCTGACCCTGTCAATATCACACCGGTAAACAGTGCGGAAGCGGAGGGGTATCCGTTTATTACGCCGGATGGCAATGAACTTTGGTTTACAAGAACTTATCAGGGTACACCGGCCATATTCCGTTCCATAAAAAATAACGGCTCCTGGGGCACACCTGAACTTATCATTTCGCAATTTGCAGGTGAATGTTCATTGGATAATCAGGGGAATATATATTTTGTCCATCATTTTTATGAAAACGATGTTATGATTGAAGCAGACATTTATGTTGCAAGAAAAAAATAAAAAGATAAACTCCGCCGTCGCAGCCTGCTAATTTCCACTTAATTTCGTTGACGCAGTCAACAATTAATATTTGGACCCGGCTCGTTATATAACCTAAAGTAAACTAAAAATTCTATAAATTTACTTTAGCGACCAAAAGTAAACTTAGATAAATTTAACCGTAACAAAGTAAACCAATAAAGCCTGTAAGTTTACTTTCGTTTTGAAAAGTAAACCTAATGCTTTAGCTTTGCATAAAAGACAGAAATAAATCATGCTGATAGAAGAATTTAAAGCTGGAAGATTTGAGCGGGGGTACGGATACAAATATTTTGTACCTGAATTTATCAATCAGACGTGGAACTGGACGGACAATGCTTTATCAGTGTTGCTGGAAAAGGCATCCATAAGTTTGGGTGAACTCAATTCTTATGCGCATTTGGTTCCAGATGTTTCTTTGTTTATCCAGCTGCATGTTACCAAAGAAGCGGTTATCTCCAGTCGTATCGAAGGAACGCAAACCGGCATGGATGAGGCGTTGCTGCCTGCTGAAGAAATCAGTGATGAAAAACGGGACGATTGGCAGGAAGTGGCAAATTACAGCCGTGCAATGAACCATGCCATCGAAAAATTAAAATACCTGCCACTATCTACCCGTTTACTTAAAGAAACACACGCTATTCTGCTGGAAGGCGTTCGGGGAAAACATAAACAACCCGGTGATTACCGCCACAGTCAGAACTGGATAGGCGGAGCAACGCTTGAAGATGCGGTTTTTATTCCTCCCGCTCATCATTTGGTGCCGGAGCTAATGAGCGATCTGGAAAAATTTATTCATAACGGACAAGTTCAGGTTCCCGATTTGATTAAAATCGGAATCATCCACTACCAGTTTGAAACCATTCATCCTTTTCTTGACGGTAACGGCAGGATAGGGCGATTGTTGATTACGCTTTATTTGGTCAGTAAAAATATCCTGCAAGAACCCCTGTTGTATCTGTCCGAATTTTTCGAAAAAGAAAAACGCCTTTATTATGATAATTTAACATTGATAAGAGAAAAAAATGATTTGTTGCAATGGCTGAAATATTTTTTGGTGGGCATTGACCAAACAGCAAAGCGTGCTTCGGATATCCTGAATAAAATCATAGATCTTAAAGAAGAAATCGAAAAGAAAATACGGGTAAAGGCCGGTCGCAGGACAGATTCGGCAATGCAACTGCTCACCCATTTATTCCTGTCGCCATTGGTAAAAGTTAAAGATGTGGAACGAGTTTGCTCACTCACCACAAAATCAGCCAATGCATTGGTCGGTTTCATGATGGATTTGGGTGTACTTAATGAAATCAGCGGTAAAACCAGAAACAGATTGTTTATGTTTAAAGAGTATATTGAACTTCTTAAGTAATATACCGGTAAATTCCGGCAAAACGGACCACCCGGAAATTCTACCTAATTTCTATTTAATTTCGCAGGCAAAGCCTGCCAATTTCCACTCAATTTCGTTGACGCAGTCAACTAATTTCTATTAATTTCTCTCTGAACGAGAGGGAAAACCTGTCAGCGCGCCGGCGAAGCCGGTTCCTGACAGTGTTGAGCGCGGGAGGAAAAGAAGCATCCCGCTTCATTGAAGGAGA
>CAZYPI010000136.1:0-468 GCA_964649335.1 uncultured Rikenellaceae bacterium
CCGGCATCATCCACCAGGTGGTGCTCGAGAACTACGCCTTTCCCGGCGGGATGATGATAGGCACCGACTCCCATACACCCAACGCCGGCGGATTGGGGATGATCGCTATCGGTGTGGGCGGCGCCGACGCCGTGGATGTGATGGCCGACATGCCGTGGGAGCTGAAGTTCCCGAAGATCATCGGCATCAAACTGACCGGCAGGCTCTCCGGATGGGCTGCCCCCAAAGACATCATCCTGAAAGTGGCCGATATCCTCACAGTCAAGGGAGGTACCGGATATATCCTGGAATATTTCGGGGACGGACTGAAGACCCTGTCGGCTACCGGCCGTGCCACCATCTGTAATATGGGGGCTGAAGTGGGTGCTACCACTTCCACCTTCGGCTTCGATGAGAACACGGCCGAATACCTGCGGCAGACTCACCGCGACGACGTGGCGGCCCTGGCCGAAGGCATCCGTGAACACC
>CAZYPI010000136.1:478-7710 GCA_964649335.1 uncultured Rikenellaceae bacterium
GGAAGTGTATGCCGACCCGGAAAAATATTTCGATCAGGTGATTGAGATCAACCTTTCCGAACTGGAGCCGGCCCTCAACGGGCCTTTCACACCCGACTTGCGAACCCCCGTGTCTCAAATGACCGAAACGGCCAAAAAGAACGACTGGCCCCTGAACCTCGAAGCCGGACTGATCGGCTCCTGTACCAACTCCTCTTATGAGGACATCACCCGCGCTGCCTCCATCGCCCGCCAGGCCCTGGAAAAGGGACTCAAACCCAAAGCGAAGATCTATATCACTCCCGGATCGGAACAGGTGCGTTATACCATGGAACGCGACGGGCTGATTGAGGTGTTTGAGAAAATCGGCGGCGTGATCCTTGCCAACGCCTGCGGCCCCTGCATCGGGCAGTGGGACCGCGAAGATGTGAAAGACGGCCACCGCAACTCTATCGTCACCTCTTTCAACCGTAACTTCGCCAAACGCAACGACGGCAACCCCAATACGTATGCTTTTGTGGCTTCACCCGAGATGGTGATGACCTATGCCATCGCCGGCCGCCTCGATTTCAATCCGCTGCAGGATACCCTCACCAATGAGCGAGGAGAAGAGGTGCGGTTTGACGAACCTTCCGGACTGGTCTTTCCGCCCAAAGGCTTCGAAGTGGAAGACCCCGGATATATCGCTCCCGCCGAAGACGGCAGCAGCGTGGAGGTGAAAGTAAACCCGGATTCCGAACGCTTGCAACTGCTCACCCCGTTCCCGGCCTGGGACGGCAATGACTACTACGGCTTGCACCTGCTGATCAAAGCCAAAGGCAAATGTACCACCGACCATATCTCTATGGCCGGACCATGGCTGCGCTATCGCGGTCATCTGGAGAATATCTCACAGAACCTGCTGATCGGTGCCGTGAACTATTTCAACGAAAAAACCAACTCGGTGAAAAACCAGCTTACGGGCGAATATGTTAAGGTGCCTGATGCAGCCAAAGCATATCGCGACGAAGGCAAAGGGTCCATCATTATCGGAGATGAAAATTACGGCGAGGGCTCTTCCCGCGAACATGCCGCCATGGAACCCCGTTTTATGGGCGTAAAAGCCGTGCTGGTACGTTCTTTCGCCCGTATTCATGAAACAAACCTGAAAAAACAGGGCGTTCTGGCCATCACCTTTGCCGACCCGGCCGACTACGATAAAGTGCAGGAAGATGATACGTTCGATGTGCTGGGACTGCAGGAGTTTGCTCCGGGCAAACCGCTCACCGTGGTGATACACCATAAAGACGGAACGCAGGACACCATCACCGTGAACCATTCCTACAATGAGAATCAAATCGAGTGGTTTAAAGCGGGTTCTGCCCTCAATCTTATCAGAAAAATGAATGAAAAATGAAGGTTCACCTACCGGAATGATCTCCGCTGTGCCCCGCTGCCACGGGGAACACTCCCGGAATTAAAGAGAATGTTCCGGAAAAGAAAATAAAAATAATCTACGTAGGGCCCTACGTAGATCTTTTTTCAATGATTAAGATATTTGAATCTGATTATTGTGGCATGATATTTGTGAAAAAGATATCAGATAGAAATTTTTACAAATGAGAACCCTGAAATTACTGTTTTTACTGCCGTTGGTTCTTCTGCTCACCGGATGTCCCCGTTGCCGTCCCGTCTATTTCAACAACGGGCCCTTACCTGAAAAAGCGCTTGCTTATGTTCCTTATAAAGATGGAGAGGTATATAAATTCAGACATTCCGCCGGTCATATTATCCGTTTTACCTGCAGCCGGTTTAACCAAACGGCACAGACCCATTGCGAAGAATGTTGTTCGACCGTCTTTAACTACATGGTGAACACCACCTGGCTGGAACCCGACTACCCCCTTTTTAACATTCAGATAGATATCGCCAACCCCGATACCTCGTATCTGTACTGTTCCGCTTATCTGGGAGCGGGATTTAATATACCCGTCAACCCTCAGGATACGATTCTTGCGCAAAAGACAGATTCCGTCTTTGTGGACAGTACCTGGTATTATGATGTATTTTTACTGAAGTCTTATCCCGGCGATTTTCTGGACCTCGGCGAAATATATGTGGACAGCCTTTACTATAATTACCAAAACGGGATTCTGAAAATAATCATGTCGAATAATGAGACATATACCATTTTTCCTGATAATTAGCATCATCTTGTTGATGCCGGTACTTACCGTTTCCTGTGGTGAAAACCACTCCCTGAAAAAAGAAACCCTTCGGTTTGCAGAAGAAAACAAAGCATGGCTCCCCGCCGATTCCCTCAGCACCTTATTTTATATGGTATCCGGCAAAGAGATTACGGAAAGCTACCGGAGAACCGGCAAAGATCACTATTTTAATAAATCCTGGAGCAGCTTTTTCGGCGTCAATACGGATATGACCTTCTCGGAATATGAATATCAGAATTTTTCTTCCACCTACGGTAACTCCTTTTCCATCGCCCTGACCGCCGGCTGGCCCCCTTACGGCGATGACCTCTATTTTTCTACAGGAGGCGTGGAAGTACGGTATGACCTCGGGTTTCATACCATCAGCCGGATAGATTGGGGTATCCATACCAAATCTAAACTGATGACCGGTGAGGGCTATGAAGACGAAGGTGAAAAAATATTGTCCACGGTCGAAATTCTCGATACTTTGCGGATTAACGGAACACTGTACGAAAATGTGCTGCATTTTTCTTTTATGGATTTTCCCGATGCATATACCCCCTTTACTCCCCGCGAAATCTGTATTTCCCAATATTACGGACTGGTAAGTTATACCCTGAATAACGGGATAAAGTATTACAGAACAGAGAAATAGAAGAGTCTTTATAAAAAAATCATAAAAAATTAAAAATTTAGTTGCATAACTAAAATATTAGTTTTATATTTGCATTAGATAACCGGTTTATTCACTTTAAAGAATGCAAATATGAAACTAACCCGTGCAGAAGAACAGATTATGCAGGTCTTGTGGGATCTGGAGGAAGCTTTCGTGAAAGATATCCGGGAGCAACTGGATCATCCCAAACCAGCCTACAACACCGTTTCCACCATCGTACGGATCCTGGAGAAGAAGGGCTTCGTATCGCATCGCGCCTATGGGAAATCGCATTTGTATTTTCCGTTGGTCAGCAGGGACGAATATACCCGTGCCCACATGAAGCGTTTTGTGAAGAATTACTTCAACAACTCTTTTGAGAAGATGGTTTCCTTCTTTGCCCGTGAGAAAGACATTGATTTGCGGGAGATGGAAGATATCATGAAGATCATGGAAGAAGAAATAAGGAAACAGAAAAAAGATGGATAGTTTCGGTACTTTCTTATACCAGTCGGGTATCAGTATTGCGGTTTTTTACCTTTTTTACTGGGCTCTGTTGCGAAAGGAGACCTGGTTTTCGCTCAATCGGCTTCTTTTGTTCGGATCGCTGTTGCTGGCCGTAGCCATTCCTTTTGTCAGGGTGACGTTGCGGGCAGTGCCCGAGCCGGGGACGATCTATTATGCCATGGACCGTTATTTTATGGACGGGGTGATCGTCCGTCCTTCCTCGCTGGCCGAGAGTGCCGGCATCCGGCTTACGGTCGGGAAGGCACTGTTGATGCTCTATCTGCTGGGGGCGCTTTTCTTCCTGGCCCGGTTCCTGATACAGATTTTTCAGGTGCTGTATCTGGTAAAAAAACACGGTATCCGGGAGTTTGAAGGATACCGCATTGTCCCTGTGGACAAGGATATCTCCCCGTTCTCTTTCTTTACCCTCATATTCATCAATACGGAGAAGATGAAAGGACCGGAGTTGCGCAGCATCCTGCTGCATGAGTGGGAGCATGTGCGGCGGCTGCACACCCTCGATATTATCCTGCTGGAGATCATCTGCATCATCCAGTGGTTCAATCCTTTTGTCTGGCTCTACAAGTATTCGCTGCACGAGCTGCATGAATACGAGGCCGACCAGGCCGTACTCAGCCATGGCGAAAACCGTCTGAACTACCAAAAAATCATCCTCAACCAGGCGTTCGGGCATAACTTTTTCCCCGTGGTGCATAACCTCATCAACCGTTCTTTCATCAAAAAACGCCTCATCATGATTACAAGAAAAAAATCCCGCAATATCACCCTGCTGAAGTCGCTGCTCCTCCTGCCGGTGGCCGCCGTGCTGGTTGTCAGTTTTTCCTTTACCCGCGAGCAGGGGAACAGGTCGCAGGTGAAACAGCTTATCACGGGACCGCAGGATCAGAAAAAGGTTTATACCCTGCAGGAAGTGGATAAGCAACCCCTGTTCAATGGAAAATATGCTCCTTATTTCTTATTATGGGTACGTGAGCAGATAAGCGACACTACCGCTTACCTTGACAAACCGCTCAGGATTGATTTTGTGGTTAAAAAGAATGGCAAACTTTCCGATATCACGATCAGGCCGGACCATGTTACCCTGGATCAGAAATATATCGATGATCTGAAAAAGATCATAGCTTCTTCTCCCAGGTGGACACCGGCCGAAAAAAACGGAGAAAAAGTGGACGTATCCGTCGGGATTCCTTTTATGGTGTTTTCTACGAAAAAAAGCGAAGTTCCCGGCAAACAGATCTTTTTTATCGTGGAGGAGATGCCCAAATTCCAGGGCGGTGATGTCAAAACTTTCCGGCAATGGGTGGCTGATCATCTGAAATATCCCGTTGCGGCTGCCGAAAAACACATCGGGGGAACGGTATATGTTCAGTTTGTTGTGGAGGCGGACGGATCTGTGGACCAGGTTAAAGTGATCCGTGGCGCCGACCCGGCCCTGAATGCCGAGGCGGTGCATGTGGTGAAGTCCAGCCCCAAATGGACCCCCGGCAAACAACGCGGACAGAACGTGGCGGTCGCCTTCACCATTCCCGTCGTCTTTCTCACCGGAGAGGAAAAACCCGCCTCTCCCAAAACCATCCTCCAGGTTGAGAGCCAGGTTCCTCCACCGGAGGGAGAAGTCTTTTTTATCGTGGAGGAGATGCCCAAATTCCGGGGGGGGACAGTGGATGATTTCAGAAAATGGGTGGCTGAGAACATCACCTACCCGGAAATTGCAAAAAAGAAAGGTATCAGCGGCGTGGAGTATGTACAGTTCGTTGTGGACAAAGAAGGAAATGTTACCCAGGTGAGAGTGATCAAAGGTGTTGATCCGGTGCTGGGAGCCGAGGCGGTGCGTGTGGTGAAGTCCAGTCCCAAATGGACCCCGGGGAAACAACGGGGACAAAATGTGGCTGTCGCCCTGACGATCCCTGTGACTTTTGTCCTGGATCACCAGTGGCCGTCCCCTGAGCACGTAAAGATTCCGCAGGATAAATATACCGTTTATGTTATTGACGGGAAAAAAGCTACTCCGGAACAAATGAAAAATCTGAACACACTGCCGGTAGCACATATTACGACCTCCCAGGAACAGAAGGATCTTGCAAAATACGGCAACAAAGAGACCAGGCAGGTGGTCTTCATCACAACCTACCGGCAGGTGCCGGACGGTACAGCCCCCCCGAAACCCGTCCCGCTGAAAAAATGAGTGTTTGGGGTTTGTTGCTTGCTTCGCAAACGTTTGTAGTTTGCCCGCCCGGATAAAAAAGAACACAGGAATGTCCCTCACCTCAGCTGTAAGTTTCACCCTCCCCCTCCCCCTCTCGGGAGGGGGCCGGGGGGTGTATCTCCCCCTCTTGAGAGGGGGCCGGGGGTGTGTTAGCATTATCATCATAAAAATAATTTATAAAATGCCCCATAAGCTCCTTATCCTTGGCCTGTTGTTCCTGCGGTTGATCTTTGTACCGCTGTTTGCCCAGTCGCCGTCAATGTACAAGGCGATGATGACCGGGCGTTATGAGGCCGCCCTTACGGAAGCCGCCCGCCGTCTGGCTGCCGACAGCAGCGATGCCGCCGTCTGGTATCTCAAAGGACATGCCCATCTGGCGCTGGTGCAATACCGGGAGGCCTACACGGCATTCCTGCATGCCGGGAGAATATGCCCCGACAGTATCCCTTATCTGCTGGCCCTGGGTCAGACCGCGGCACTGCTGGGCCGCGATGGTGATGCTATCCGGTGGTATGACGGGGTGCTGCGGCACGAGCCCCAAAATATTGTGGCACGTACCGGCCTGGCCCGGGCCTGCTACAACCGGCATCTCTTTGACAAAGCCGTGGAGAACTATAAAATACTGGTGCAAAAAGACCCTTACAATTATGCTTATCAGAAAGAACTGGGTCAGGCCTATTATGCGACCGACTCATTAAAGAAAGCGGTACGGCACTTTCACAGTGCCGTCAACCTGAACAGGGAAGACCTGAACCTGGCCAACAAAACAGCCAGGATTTACCTGAAACTGAAAGAATACACCCTGGCGTCCTACATTGCGGCCATCGGTCTGAAAACCGATCCGGCTTACTTTCCTCTGCTGGAAACACGGGGCTTTGCCCTCTACCGTAACAAATCGTACGATCCGGCTGCCAAAGTTTTTGAAAAATGTCTGCTGCTGGGCGACAGCTCTCTCTTCGTCCTGAAACACCTGGGTTATATCTATCTGGCCCGGGACAGTCTGTCTGCTGCCAAAGAGATGTTGCTGGCGGCCTGGAAAAAAAACAACACCCTGCCGGAGGTCGCCTACTACCTGGGACTGGCTTATGAGAACCTGGAGAAATATGATACGGCCGCCCGTTACCTGGAGAAGGCCCTCGTACTTTATCATCCGCCGGCACAACTGATGGCCGCCATCTATCGTGAACTGGCCAACGATTATTACCTGGCGGAAAAATGGGTACGGGCTTTCGACAACTACGGGGAGGCGCTGAAACTCGATCCCGATAACCCGGAGGTGCTCTTCCGCATGGGGGAGATCTGTGATTACCACACCAACGAGAAAAAGAAAGCCATTTATTATTATCAGCGGGTGGTGAATATGAGTAAGATCAACCCGGCCACCTGGGATATGGAGAAAAATACGGCCGTTCCGCTCTCTGTCAGTGCATACTATCGTATCAAAGCCCTCCACGAAGAGATGCATTTCGCCGGAGAGAAGCAGGATTCCGGCCGTTGAACGCCCCCAACGGAAAGAGGAGCTTTTCCGGCAACTGTTGAAATATCGGAACTCCTGACCTGTATGCTGGCAATAAGCTGGTTAAAGTAAAAGTATCTCAATAACAATTGTTGTGAGATGTCGTTTTTTGTTGTATGGAAATTTAGCCACCAAGACTCCAAGACTCCAAGTAACACC
>CAZYPI010000137.1:0-7681 GCA_964649335.1 uncultured Rikenellaceae bacterium
TTTTTGAAAAAATCATTCCTTTTTATACTTTTGCCCTGCTTTTTACGAAAGCATGTTCTTTCTGATGATGGAGTTCTTTTGTTAATACATTCTTTTCCGGAGAGGTGGGAGAGTGGCTTAATCCACCAGTTTGCTAAACTGGCGTACGGGCAACCGTACCGGGGGTTCGAATCCCCCCCTCTCCGCTTATTATTTTTCCGGTTTATCCCTTATCCTTCACGAACCACGCCACCTCCTGCATCAGGGGGTCGATACGGTAATACTTTATCAGCACCATCTCCCGCAGGGGCAGCACCCAGGCCCTGGCCACGTCGGGGTCGGTGGCAGGCGCCCCCGGCGCCGGGTGCCTGTTCGGCAAGGGATACACCTGCATCCTGAAAACCCCTCCACGGACATCCTTTACCGTCACCGTGTACAGCGGTTTTTGCCGCAGGATGCTGTCCTTTGCTGCCTCCGGCAGGGACCGGTTCCACTCGTCACAGTCGAGATGCTGGAACCAGGACAGGTAGGTCCTGATGCGGGCCGTATCCGCCTCCCGCACACGCAGGGAAGTGTCCTGCGGGATAAAATAATAATGATGTGACACCGTATCCAGTCCCACCCTGTAGCCTGCAGCCGGGTGACCGCCAAAGTCCATCTGCACCTCCAGCACCTCGCCGGGCAGATAGTTGAACAAAGCAGGATCGCGCCAGTAGTAAGGATCGGTGACAAAAAAAAGGGCCGGGTTCACCTGCTCCACGGGAAGATAGACGATATACCACTTTTTTTTACCGGCAAGTCTCATCATATTCCCTCCCGGGATACGGCCGCCGGCATACACCTCAAAACGTTTCAGAGGCAGTAAACCGCGATAGATGCTTACCTCCACATGGCGTGCGGCCGTGTCGGCCGGCACCTTTTCTGCCAGCTCCGCCGACACCGGCGATTTGACTTCCATGTGCTGCAACACTTTCTTCAGCACCTTCACGGAACGGGCTCTGACCGGCCACCGCCCGTTGACTGTCCATCCGTTCTTTTCCTTTTTCAGGATAAGGGAAGCCGTATCACTTTTTACAACGATCCTGCTGATCTTTTCCGTCTCTTTCTCTTTCAACTGAAAGATTTTGGCCGGTCCTCCCGTCTCTTTGGAAAAAAGCATAAATATCCCCGTCAGGATGAGGATCCCCGTCAATGAAACCAAAACAACCAGCAGGCGTTTCATAGTGTCATTATTATCCGCGGGAGGCAAATTTATGTTTTCTCACCAGCACCACCACGATGCCGGCGATCACGATCAGCAATACGGGCAACAAGGTATTGAATAACTCCCAGTATATTCGTTGGGCATTCACTTTTTCCCGGTCGAGCAGGCGCAGTTTGAACTCCCTGCTGCGCAGCTCCATCAGGTTATTTTCATCCACAAGGTAATTCACCGCATTCACGATGAGGTTTTTGTTGCCATAGGTCTGTTGTGTCAGGCGGTCCTGCCCCAGGGGCAGGGACACCCATTTGTTCCCGGCGCGGCGCACCCCGTTGCGAATGATGTCGCCGTCGGAGAAGACGATCATGCGTGTCGGCACGCTCTCCTCACGGAAGCCGGCATACCCTCCCGGGATAACGGCATTGATCATCCGGTTGCGGAAGACCGACTCAAACCGGCCTTCCAGCAGCACGCCGGTGATCAGGCCGGGGCGGTTGAAGTCTTTTTCCGGCGGGGGCTTTTTGATCTCTTCCAGGGTGACCATCAGGGGGGCACCGCGCGTGCGTGTGTAACGGGACGTGCGCAGCAGGATATGCTTGGTGATGGTGCCGTTGCCCCTCACCGTATCCAGCGGGTTCACAAACTTGCCGATCACCAGGTTCAGGTTGCGGGAGACCGGATGTTTCTGCGGGGACATCAGAGGATAATAAAGCCACGGCGCCGGCACATAATGCGGCGTATTGCCCACGATGGCCGTATTCACGGGGATCATCCCGCACCGCAGGTCCTGTATCAGTGAGCCCTCCAGGCGCACTCCGTACTTGAACAACATATCATTGAGACGGAGGTCGAGGGGATAGCCAACGGTGGAGCTGGCATAGATCAGACTGTCGGCATCGATCATCACCTTGTCCAGCAGCCAGAGGATCTTGCCGCCGTGCATGACATACTGGTCCAGCACGAACTTGTCGGCTTCGCTGAAAGGTTTATACGGCTTGGCAATGACCACGGCAGCATACTGATCCAGGATGCCCGTCTTGCCGCCGATCACGCCGCGGTCGATGTTAAAATACCGCGACAGTTCCTTCTCGGCATCCTCCACCTCTATCTCCGGCAGTTCGCCATGGCCCTCCAGAAAGGCGATACGGTACACCGTATCGGCGCTGAGGGTATTGATGCCCAGGATCAGCTTGTATTCTATGCCTTCGATCGAATGGTTCAGGTTGACCGCCGCCGGCAGGGAAGGATTGTTGTTCAGAAAATTGACGGCCATTTCCTGTCCGTTGTAGTTGATCACCGCCCCCGGAAAAATGATCTTCGAGGAGATACCCCCTTCTTTGTCACGCTGCTGCACGTCCGTGGGACGCAATCCTTTTTTATACAACTCCTGATAATATTTATTGCGTTCTTTGACCGTTTTCCCTTCTGACGGGTTGATAAACTCATAAGTCAGATGTTTTCCGGCATACGCTTCAAACTCATCCAGCATATCCTTGATGGCCGTACGCATACGCTTAAAACCCACCGGCATCTCCCCGTCCAGGAAGACCTGCACATATACATCCTTGTCCAGGTTTCTGAGGATATTACGCGTTTTCGGAGAAAGGGTAAACCGTTTCTCGGCCGTAAGATCCACCCGGAAAAACCAACGGGACGACAGCACGCCCACCACGGCCAGGATTACCACCACTATCAGAAACTCCGAGATATTCCGGAGGATCAGACGGGATCTGCTGCTGTTATGTCGGGACACTTTTTTCATGGGCAGTTACCATCTTCTGCTTTGAAGGACAAATTTTGTCATCAGGATAAACAGGGTGATCACCCCGAGAAAATAGAGGATATCCCGGGAGTCCAGCACCCCCCGGCTCATGGATTTGTAATGTTCGTTGATTCCCATTTTCATCAC
This sequence comes from uncultured Rikenellaceae bacterium, assembly GCA_964649335.1. Lineage (GTDB taxonomy): Bacteria > Bacteroidota > Bacteroidia > Bacteroidales > VadinHA17 > DRPN01. The sequence continues at coordinate 3,090 of CAZYPI010000137.1, forward strand.
CAGGAAGTTGACGGAGTGGAACACACCCATCGAACTGAGAAAGTCGAAACCGATATAGAGGATAAAACTCAGCAATACGGCCAGGATAAAAGCGACGATGGGGTTATCCGTCAGGGAAGAGGAGAAGATGCCGATGGCCACATACACCAGGGCCAGAAAGAACAAGCCGGCATAGGATCCCCAGATGCCTCCCAGGTCGAGGTTACCCGGAGGGTTACCCAACAGATATACCGACAGCACATAGATCAGGGTGGGCAGCAGTGAGACCAGCACGAGGATCAGCCCGGCGAGGTATTTCCCCAGGATAATCTGCAAATCGGTCAGCGGCCGCGTGAACAGCAGCTCCAGGGTGCCGCTGCGGCTCTCCTCGGCAAAAGAACGCATCGTCACGGCAGGCACCAGAAAGAGGAAGATCCAGGGAGCCATCATAAAAAAGGTGTCGAGCGAGGCATAGCCGCTGTCCAGCACGTTGGTGTCTCCCGGAAAAACCCACAGAAACAGACTGTTGGCCACCAGGAAAACGATCACCACCACATAGCCGGTGACGGTACTGAAAAACTCCGAGATCTCTTTCGTCAGCAAGGCCCACATACCCGATCCTTATTTAATGCCGAACGCAAAGGTAATAATTTTGTTGCACGGAGAGATGAAAGGCGTAACTTTACCCGCCGTATCAAACCACCCTTTCCAGCTCCACGATAAAGTATCGCAGGATGGGGGCTTTGCGGAACTCAATATGCCCTTTGGTGGTGTCGAAATGACTGTTTCCGGGGACGATATCCCCCTCTTTCACCAGCACGGAAAAAAGCACATTTTCGGCAGCCCGTCCCTGATGGGTGGGCAGGAAATATTCAAATCCCGTAATCTCACGGATGGTCTCTTTCAGATGTTCATACGACGATGAGCCGGCAAAACTCTCGTCACCGGTCATGATGGCAGCCCACTGCCGGTCGCTCATGGCCCCCGTGCCCGAATCGGTGAGCAGATCGATCATCGTCTGTTCGCTGCGCAGATTGAACAGGTTGTAACGGGCTTGCCTGATCCATTCTTCACGCTCCTCACGCAAAGAATAATAAACAGGCTCTGTCATTTTTATTTTATACGGCTCAAAACAAGATTGTTCGGTGATTTACAGAAGTTTAACGGTATTAATAAAAATCAGCAGGGAGATAAGACAACGGTTACGGCGCATAATAAAAACACAAAAAATACGCCGTATTATTTGAAAAGAGGGAAGCTGTCCCTATTTTTGAGGTTCCTGTATCTGTTACAGGTCAGATAAGATAATATGGACTCTGCCATATCCGGAAAATATTTTTATCAATACAAATTTAAGATTTTAAACCGTTAAGATGGCAAACAACAGGGAGGAAAAATGATGAAAGGACGAAAAATACTAATCATCCTGGTGGTGGCCTTGGGATTGCGGATGCTACTGCCGCATCTTGTTGCGGCGCAGGTCACACCTGCCGGGGCCCCGGCGGGTGACAGCACCGTCACGGTCACAACCCCTGAGGACTCACTGAAGACAGCCCTGCAGGTGTTGCAAAAGTATTATAACAACGAACAGTTTTGGCGTTACGACCAGGAACATCTCCGCGAAGCCATCGGCAACCTCATTCATTATCTTCAGGCCCCACCCATCGATTCCACCATTTCCTATCTGAAAAATTATCCTTTTCCTTCCTTGCTGGACACCTCTATATACAAGCTCATCAACGATACGCTCACTTCCCGCAAAACATTTCCACACAAAGACACCATCGTCAAACCTGCCGACACCCTGATCCAAAACATCCTCTTCGGTGTGGACACTGCGTCGGTGTATCTTTCGGACACCCTTCTGCGGTCGATGCCCGAAAGCATCACCCCCTGGCTTTCTTCGCTCCATAAGATAACGATCATACGAAACGGCGGAGACACCCTGATCGTTATGGCCAAAGAGGAAAAGAGACAGGCTCTCAGGGAGTCGCGCTGGCTGGTGATCCTCTACCGGGGTGATACGGCCAGAATCCCGGTAACGGACATGGACTACCTCATCGCCAACGATTCACTCCGGCAGACGGTCAATATGCTGTTGCAAAAAGCGGAGAACGACTCCACACAGATATGCTTCACCAACACGGCCAATGAGATGGTGTGCATGTGGCTGAAGAACAAACCCGGGGACTACCGGCGTTTTTGGCTTATCAACGAATATCATGACTCCATCGGACTGTGGTTGCGGAATCTTTCCGGAAACAATGTGCGGTTGACGGTGGATAACAATGTTTTTTTCCGCAAGATCGACAAATCCAAAAAGAAAAGCACTTTCCTGATCCCTTTTGAAGAGAAAACAGGCACCAACCTGCATGCCGTCAAGCCGATCGTCATCAAAGTCAATCCCTGGAAGATCGGCGGAAAAGGATCGCTCAACCTGTCGGAAGGGATCCTTTCCAACTGGGCCAAAGGGGGAGAAAGTTCCATAGCCATACTGTGGCTCGTGAACAGCTATGCCAACTATCAAAAAGGAAACAATCGCTGGAACAACATGTTCCGGATGAAATTCGGCCTCCTTCAATCGGGAAAAAAAGGGATACGCAAAAACGAAGACACCTGGGAGTTGAACTCCCAGTACGGTCTCAAAGCTTCGAAGAAATGGTACTACAGTGCCAACGTAAATATCAAAAGCCAGTTTTTCAAGGGATATAACTACCCGAATGATTCTGTGGTGGTATCCAAGATCATGGCTCCCGGTTATATCCATCTCTCGCTGGGTATGGACTACAGGCCGAACAAGAAGATCTCGGTGCTCATGTCCCCCCTCACCTTAAAAACAACTGTGGTTACGGACACTTCCCTCATCAATCCTGTCCGCTATGGTGTGGAGGCCGGGAAAAAAGCACGCAACGATATGGGAGCTTACCTGAAGACCTATCTGCGGTTTGACTTCACCAAAGAGATGTATCTCACCAGCCGTCTGAACCTGTTTGCCCAATACAGAGCGCCCATGGCGTTAAACTTCGACTGGGAGCTGAACTATTTCATAAAAATCGGTCCTTTCTTCAACATCAACATTTACACCCACATGTTGTATGACGATACGCGGTTTCCCGTACATGACGAAGCCGGCAACGTGATCAGCAGCACACGCAAGCTGCAGTTCAAACAATTGCTGAACATCGGCTTTATTTACCGTTTTTAGGAAAAAGGGCAGGAATGTCTCCTACAGGTCTTTCTGAAAGATCCTGAATTTCTTGATCAGTTTCCCGCCCACTTTTTCCACCTCGCCGATCATGGATTTGTTGGTCTCGAGGATCAGGTGGCTTTCGATGGTTTCCATGCCTCTTTCAGCAGCCGACTCCATCATCTTGATGCCCATCAGCACATCCATGCCGTTGTTTCTGAACTCGGGCTTGATGCCACCCAGCAGCAGGACGATGCCTTTGGCTTTTTTCATCGAACGGAGGATATGAATAAACCCGAAGGGGAAAAGCCGGCCTTTGGCTTTTTTGATGCCTTCGCTGATATCGGGCATGCCCACTACATAAGCCACCACCTCACCGTTCACGAGCACCACTTTTGCAAAATGGGGATCCAGGATCGGGATATAGCGGTCGGCCAACTCGTACATCTCCTTCTCGGACAGCGGCACAAAACCGTAGATGGGCGCATAGATCTCATTGGTAAGCCGGAAAACAGGCACGATGTATTTTTTCAGTTCTTTTCTGGAAGTAAACTCTTTCATCTCGTAAAACTCCGTCCTGCCGGAGATCCTCTCATACACGCGCTGATACAACTGAGGCAACACTTCGGGGACGGTAACCAGATAATCATGCAGGTCCACTTTTTTGGTGTAGCCCTCGTTTTCGATGAGATGGACCATGTATTCATAATTCCCCACCATAGCCACCACCGTCTGATACTCAAAGCCCATGATCTGAAATCCCTGCGGGTCCTTGTCGGAGAAGCCCAGCGGACCGATCAGTTTTTCCATACCTTTCTCACGGGCCCACTCTTCCACTTTTGTGATCAGGGCATGGGCCACCGCCTGATCATCATAACACTCCATAAAAATAAAACGGCCGTATTTCTCTTGATGGGCCTCATTGTATTTGTGATTGATAATGCCCATGATCCGTCCCACCGGCTCCTGCCCCCGGTAGGCCAGATAAAGCACCGTATCACAATAACCGAATGCTTTGTTTTTCTTCGGATTGAAAAAAGCCCACTCATCCTGATAAATCGGAGGAAGCCAGGTCTTATGATCTTTATGGATTTTTTCAGGGAGATAAATGAATTTTTTAAGCTCCCGCCTGGTAATAACAGGTTGTATGTTTACATCCATGATGAGGTTTGAATTATTTTTCAGATGTAAAAGTAGAAAAAATTTTAAACTACCGGCGGCATGCCGGATGTTTCCGCCATGGCGGGCTCTTCACCCGGCACGGCATACGAAGCAAAGAACCACTCATAAACCGTGTTTCCGGCCCAGGAAAGCAACGGCACCATCAGCAGGCCGGCAACCACATCCAGGGCATAGTGGGCTTTGATATATACCGTGGAAAAAGTAAGAAGTACGGCAGGGTTCAGCCACCGGTCGACAACCTTTC
>CAZYPI010000138.1:0-7637 GCA_964649335.1 uncultured Rikenellaceae bacterium
CGTTACCAGCTCATCACCGGCGAGAGACGCCTCAAAGCCGCCACCATGGCCGGACTGAAGACCGTACCGGCCTACATACGTACGGCCGACGACCAGGCCATGCTGGAGCTGGCGCTGGTGGAGAACATACAACGGGAAGACCTGGATGCCATAGAGATAGCCATTTCTTACCACCGGCTGATCGAAGAGTGTAATCTCACCCAGGAAAACCTGTCGGACCGGGTGGGGAAGAAACGTTCTACCGTAGCCAATTACCTGCGGTTGCTGCGCCTGCCCGCCGAGATACAACTGGGCATACGGGAACGGAAGATCACCATGGGCCACGCCCGTTCTCTGATCGGTGTGGACGACCCCGAGGAGCAGATAGAACTCTATTATCAGATCATACGTGACGAGCTGTCGGTGCGGCAAACCGAAGAAATGGTGCGTAAACTGGCTCTCAAAAAAGTGAAAACGGATGACCGTTCCGAAAAAAAACAACAACTCAACGAAGCATACAGAAACCTGCAGGAACAGTTGTCCGGTTTCTTCTCGGCAGATATCCGGGTGCGGGTGAACAACAAAGGCAAAGGGAAGATTGTGATCCCCTTTGAGAACCCCGAAGACCTGGAACGGATCATCGAACTGTTCGACAGGCTGAAAGCCTGAACGTATCCACAGGTATCATACACCGGACTCCCGGCAAGATACCCTTCACCGTAGTCTGACCGAAAGAAGAGATTGTGTGATTTTCCCCCGTACATGCAATAAATTCCTTATCTTTGTGTTGTGAAGATTGGTGTTTGCAGACAGATCAGGAATTGAAAACAGGTTCGATAAAATATATCATTGCCCTTGCCGGCATGCTCTTGTGTATGAGTTCTGCTTACCCGGGACACGCCCAGGATACTGCTTTTGTGTCCATCAACCGGGGCAAAGTTGCCGATACCACCGTATTCCATTCCCCCCGGAAAGCAGCCCTCTATGCGGCGGTTTTGCCCGGACTGGGACAGATCTATAACCGGAAATGGTGGAAAGTGCCTGTCGTGTATGCCGGTTTTGCCACCCTGGGGTATTTTGTCTGGTTCAACGGATCCAATTATATTAAATACCGGGATGCTTACCTGGATTTTACGGATAAGAATCCGGGGACGGCCAGCTACCTGAACCTGATCAGTTCCAGCATAGACCCTGCCACCTATGATGATGTCCGCCATCCCGACACCTACAATCAGGAAAACCGCGACTGGATCGAGTCGCAGTTGAAGAACGGTATGGCTTATTACAAAAGATACCGCGACCTCTCCATGATCGGTATGGCGGGATGGTATATCCTCACGATCCTGGATGCCTTAGTGGATGCGCAGTTGTATGATTTTGACATCACCCCCGACCTGACCATGCGGATGGTGCCGGCGATACAACCGGACGGGACAGGTACCGCAGCAGGTCTTACCTGCCGGTTTACTTTTTAAAGATGAAACACCCCTGATTGATGTAAACATACAGGAGAATGATAATTGAAATAAAAAAAATATTTTATGGTTTGACCCCCACCCTACGTTATTCATGAGATAATAAATCGAAGGAAGATTATCCCTCCCCCTCGCCGAGGGGGAGGGATAAAGGGAAGGGGTTAATCAAAAAGATAAGAAACAAATTATCAAAGTAATATTGAAATTTTAAACACATGAAAAAACAATAAAAATGATAAAGAGACTTTCAGTGACGGTGTTGTGTGTTTTTTTGATGATTCCCTTTTACGGGAGGGCTGATGAGCCGGAAAAAGACAGTCTGAACGGCGAGGTAGGGATTCCCGCCATGGAATTTCTGGATAACCTGGACAGTCTGCTGAACCTCTATTATGTCAGGCAGTCGCTGATACAGGACACCTCGCTGGTGCAGCAGTCCTTCGAAACCGACAGTGTCCCCTCCTCTTATCCTGACAGTGTATATATTGCCCGTCTGAGCCGGATCCCCAGCATAGTCCCCCTGCCGTACAACCATATTGTCCGAAATTATATCAATGTATATACGAAGAAGAAAAAGGACAAAATGGAGGTAATGCTGGGGATGGCCGATTACTACTTTCCTCTTATTGAGCAGATCTTCGACCAGGAAGACCTGCCCATAGAGCTGAAATACATGGCAGTGATCGAGTCGGCCCTCAACCCCAGGGCGCGGTCGCGCGCCGGGGCGGTGGGCCTCTGGCAGTTCATGTACGGCACGGGCAGGATGTACGGGCTGACCATTAACTCGCTGGTGGACGAGCGCCGGGATCCGATCCGTTCGACCTACGCGGCGGCCAGCTTTCTGAAGGATCTGTATGAGCGGTATCACGACTGGATTCTGGTGATTGCTGCTTATAACTGCGGGCCGGGGAACGTGAGCAAGGCCATACGGCGGTCGGGCGGTGTGCGTGATTACTGGAAGATCTATTACCGTCTGCCCCGCGAAACCCGCGGATATGTGCCGGCATACATCGCGGCGGTATATACCATGAACTATTACTGGGATTACGGGCTGAAACCCGTCACCATAGATATCCCCGTCATGCGTGATACCTTGATCGTGCAGGAAGACCTTCACCTGAAGCAGGTGTCCGAAGTGTTGCATATCCCCCTGCAACAACTGCGCGATATGAACCCGCAATACCGGCGGGACATCATCCCTGGCAGCATACGGCCTTTCACCCTGGTGCTGCCCCTGCAATATACCGGGAAGTTTATCGACTATCAGGACTCCATCTTTTCCTATAAGGATTCCATTTATTTCGACCCTTCGAAAAAGACACTGGCCCCCCAGTACACCCGCTACAATCCCCCGCCGCCCAAAGGACGTGTGAAGATTTATTATACCGTGAAGCAGGGGGACAACCTGGGGTTTATCTCGGAATGGTTTCATGTACGGGCTTCCGACCTGAGATACTGGAACCATATACGGCACAACCTGATCCGGGTAGGCCAGCGCCTGGTGATCTATGTGCCCAAATCCAAAGTATCCTATTATAAGAAATTCAACCACTATTCTTTTGCCGAGAAACAAAGACTCTCGGGCAACTCCACCGTGCAGCCGGCGGCGGTGGAAGGAGAAAAGCCCCTGGATAACAATTATGAATATTACCGGGTGAGGCCGGGAGATACCATCTGGGAGATCGCCAGAAAATATGAAGGAGTGACGGAAAATGATATCCTCCGGCTGAATAATCTCTCCCGGCGGGATAAGATACGTCCGGGACAGCATCTGAAGATCAGAAAGAAGAGCTAGGGACAAAGCCCGGAAGATACAGGCAGTATCTCCGGAGATGCGCCGGCCGGCAAGGGTTAGGGTTACCGAATGTTTCTCTTGAAGATATTGCCTTGACATGAAGCCCCTGAAAAGTGCGTTGTTCTTTTCTGCGGTCCTGATAGCCATGCAGGGGATTTTTCTTTTGATACCCCGCGAAGGGGTCGCCCTGTTTTCCCTGCATCTCAAAAATCCCATGCCTGCCGTGCAGATAAGAAAATGGCTGCGGGAGCCTGCCGTTACCGTCGCTGCCGATACGGCCGTGGTTCATGCTGTCACACTCCCGGACACCTCCGTCAGGGATACGGTGGCCGTAAAAAAAGTGCCTCGCGTCACCGGCAAGCCGGAGACCCCTCTTTCTTTTGCCGATTCGCTGAAAGCTGTTGTGCCGCGCCTGGAGATGAATGATACGGCACGCATATCCCTCTTCAGGGTGTTCCGGATCCTGGACTCCCTGCACTCGCGGAAAGAAAATATGCACATTCTCTATTACGGGGATTCCCAGATCGAAGGTGACCGGATCACTTCCGTGGTGCGTGACACGCTGCAGCAGCGCTTCGGTGGCGGAGGACCCGGTCTTTTTCTGCCGGTGATGACCGTGCCTTTCACCACCACCCTGCGCATCACCACCACCGGCAGATGGCTGGCGGTGATGCGGAAAAAATCCGGGAACAGGATGAGGTTTCCACGGGGGATTTTCGGCGGGTATTCCGTGTATGATCCGCATGGAGACAGTACCGGGACAGGCCATTGCCGGGTGGCCATTCAGTCTTTTTCCCCGGCGACAGCAAAACATTATAACCAGGTGGGTGTGTGGCTCTATCCTGCCGGAAACAAAGGGGTCGTCAGGGTGGATGCCGGAGGGCTCCCTGCGGGCAGCGATACGGTTGACCGCAGCCGGCAACCGATCTGTTACCGGTATGCCGTCGGTCAGCCGCGGCATAAGCTCGATATATCATTCGGTTTTTCTGATCCGGTGGCTGTGGAAGCGATCCTGATACAGGACTCCGTGGGGGTCTGTGTGGACAATATCCCGCTGCGGGGCCGTCTGTTGATGCCATTCACCGGGTGTGACCGTACGCTCCTGGAGCGGATGTTCCATGATCTCAACGTCCGGATGATCATCCTGCAGTTCGGTCTCAACGTGGCCGCCGGCGAAAAAAAAGACATAAAATATTACCGGAAGACCTTCAGGAGAGAGTTGAGATATCTGAGAACCACTTTTCCGGAGGTCTTTGTCGTAGTGGTGGGTGTTACGGACATGGCCGGCGACGGGAAGGAGACGGAGGAAAAAATACACATGATCCGTGATGTGCAGCGGCAGGCGGCGCTGGACGAGGGGTATGCTTTCTGGGATGCTTTCCGTGCCATGGGCGGCGACAATGCCATCATGCGCTGGGCTGCCCACCGGCCTTCGCTGGCCCGGCCCGACTATGCCCACCTTAGCTATGAAGGGGCGCAACTGCTTGGCACCCTGTTCGTACGCTCTTTGATGAAAGATTATAAAGAATATCAGTATGGCCGGTAGCCTGCAACCCATATTGTCCTACTCTTCCGACAACCCCCTGTTGTTCACACAGGTCTATTTCTGGGTGTTCCTGGTGGTGGTGCTGGCATTCTATTCCCTGGTTTACCGGCGTTTCCCCTTACGTCATTTGTATCTTTTCGTGGTGAGCCTCTTTTTTTACTGGAAATCGGGTGGTTTCTTTTTTATCCTGCTGTTGATATCGGTAATGACCGATTATCTGGCGGGCCGGCGTATTTATCATACGAAAGAGAGATGGAAGAAGAAGGGATGGATCGTTTTCAGTCTGTTGATCAACCTGAGCCTGCTGGCCTATTTCAAATACACCTTTTTCTTTGTGGATGTGCTGAACCGGCTGACGGGATGGCATATCATGCCCCGGGATTACCTGGCTCAACTCAGCAATGCCTGGTTCCATACCCGTTTTGATGTCGGTTCCATTTTCCTGCCGGTGGGCATCTCTTTTTATACTTTCCAGACCATCAGTTATACGGTGGATATCTACCGGAAAAAGGTGGCCCCGGTGAAACGGTTTACCGATTTTGCCTTTTATGTGACTTTCTTTCCGCAACTGGTCGCCGGCCCGATCGTGCGGGCTGCCCAGTTCATCCCGCAACTGGCCGGGAAATACAGTCTGACAAAACAGCAATTCGGTCATGCGCTGTTTCTGATACTCACCGGGCTGGTCAAAAAAATTGTCATTGCCGATTTCATTGCAGTTAGTTTTGTGGACCGGGTCTTCAGCCATCCTGCCGCTTTCAGTGGGTTTCAGAATATCATGGCGGCCTACGGCTATGCCGTGCAGATCTATTGTGATTTTTCCGGATATACGGACATCGCCATCGGGGTGGCCTTGCTTTTCGGATTCCGCATACCGCTGAATTTCAACTCTCCTTACAAAGCATTAACCCTGACGGATTTCTGGCGGCGGTGGCATATCTCCCTCTCCACGTGGCTGCGGGATTATCTGTATATCCCCCTCGGAGGAAACCGGAAAGGCAAACCCAGGATGCTGGTGAATATCCTGGTGACGATGCTTCTGGGCGGACTGTGGCACGGGGCCAATTACCGGTTTCTGATCTGGGGGGGACTGCATGGTGCGGGGCTGGTGGCGGAGAAAATGCTGGGCATCCCGGCGAAGATAAACCGGGAGGCAGCGAGGTGGAAACGGCTGTTGTTTACGGTGCTGACCTTTCATTTTGTGGTGTTCCTGTGGATCTTCTTCCGTTCGGGCAATATGGAAACGGCCCGGGCCATGATCTTTCAGATCACCCGGCATCTTACCTTCGCCGGCTCAGGACCGGTGGTGCTGGCCGAATGGAATGTCTTCCTGTTGATCCTGGCAGCGTTGGCGATACACTGGTTGCCGGCACAATGGCAGGAGAATGTGCGGGGCGGCTTTATCCGGCTGCCGCTGTTCATAAAATTTCTGATTACCCTGATCATCGTATTTCTTATTATTGAGGTAAAAAGTGCAGGGTTCAGACCTTTTATTTATTTTCAGTTTTAATGTTTTTTTTGGTTAATTTAGGGGTTCTTTTTTAATCATATTTATCCATATGGCAGGGAACAGAAAAAACCGGGAAAGATGGTATGCCATTTACGTGCGTTCCCGGCATGAGAAAAAAGTGCATGAGATGCTGACCGAGGACGGCATTACCTCTTATCTCCCCGTGGAGAAAAAGCTGAAAATCTGGAGTGACCGGAAAAAGTGGGTGACCGAACCCCTGTTCCGCTCTTATGTTTTTGTATGTCTGGATGTGTCGAACTATAATCTTTATTTGCAAGTGCTCCAGACGGACGGGGTGGTGAAGTTTGTCCGTTTTGAGGGGGTGCCGGTGCCCATTCCCGAAAAACATATGGAAGCCATACGGTTGTATGAAAAATCCGGTGAGTTTATTCATGAAGAGGAAGAACAGGATCTGCAGGTGGGCGATGAAGTGGAAGTGATCGGCGGCCCACTGAAGGGAGTGTTCGGCCGCCTGGTAAAGGTCGGAAGAAAAAGAAAAGTACGAATCATGATTGACGTGCTGAACCATTCGGTGTATGTGAGCATACGCCGGTCGTTTCTGGTGCCGGTGAATGCCAATGTCTGAAAAATAATAGTTGTTCGACACGGAAAATATAACCGATTGATGTATCTTTCAACCAGGCCAGGGATATGATAATGGGAAGAGAGGGAAAAAAAATATTGATGATCCTGATGGTACTGTTTACAGTATTGGCAGTACTGGTACTCCTTTCCGGAGGATTTTACGGTGGGGGCGACAGCATCGCCCATTACCGGATCTCTCATTTTGCCTGGAAATATCCCCGTCTTTTTCTGGATCACTGGGGCAAGCCGGTTTTTACCGTCCTGAGCAGTCCTTTTTCATGGTTTGGCTTCAACGGGACGCGTATTTACAATGTGATTGCCGGACTGGCCACGGCTTATTTAACCTATGCCACCGTAAAAAGAGAATACGGGAGAGATTCCTGGCCGGCCCTGTTTTTTGTGGTGCTGGCCCCGGTGTATTTCATCCTTTTCTTTTCGGCCATGACCGAGATCACTTTCAGTCTGGTGTTAATGGCTGCTGTGTATTTGTCTTACCGCAAAAAGTTCCTGGCGGCGGCGCTGATGATTTCCCTGTTGCCGTTTGCCCGCACCGAAGGAATTGTCATTGATGCGGTTTTCCTGGCGTCACTGATCAGGTTCAGACAGTACAAAAGTCTGCTGCTGCTGCCTGCGGGTTTTGTGTTTTTCAGTCTGGTAGGCTGGCCGGTGTATAAAGATCCTCTGTGGGTCATCCATCGGATGCCCTATACCGGAGCGGCGGATATTTACGGACACGGTACTTTATGGCATTTT
>CAZYPI010000139.1:0-7622 GCA_964649335.1 uncultured Rikenellaceae bacterium
TGATCCTGGAGCTGATCAAGGAATACAATCCTGCCAAGTTCAGGGATTTAAAAAAGTATTATCCCGACATTTATGATTCGGTACGTAAGACCCAGCGGGATAGGATGTTTCAGTCGATGATCCGGAATATCCGGAAAGGCAAGGCACAGGGTCTTTACCGGGATGATGTGGATGAGGAGGTCATTGCCAAGTTGTATGTATCGCGTATGGAATATCCGCTGGAAAGCGACCTGCTGACACCCCGGGAGTTTACGTCCCCCCGTTTCATTACCCAGTCTTTTATCTATCACATTCATGGCATTGCCAATGCAAAAGGCCTGGCGTTTATTGACAACTATCACCGTCAAATAAGTCAGAATGATAAAAATGAGGCTTATGAAATTTAAATTTTCAACCGTTGCGGCTGTTGTATTTCTTTTGTACGGAAATATTTCCGCGTCCGCACAGCGGGATACGGCAAAACATGCATTTTCTTTGAAGGAAGCGCAGGAATATGCCATTCGTTTCAACTACAATGTGGAGAATGCGCAAAAAGACGTTGATCATGCCGACCAGCAGATCAAACAATACATTGCGACAGGTCTTCCGCAGCTCAACTCGAGTCTGAATTATCAAAACAACCTTAATTTACGGACTACGCTCATTCCGAATTTTTTCGGAGGTGACCCGAACGAGAAAATCGCGGTTCAGTTCGGCAGCCAGCACACGGCGGATTTCGGGGTTACGGTAAGCCAGATGGTTTTCAACGGACCTTTTATTGTGGGGCTGGAAGCCACCAAGATCCTGCGCCGCCTGAACGAACAAAACCTGAAAAAAACGGAGACGGATATCCGGGAGATGGTCACCCAGACCTACTATCTGATCCTTATCGGAGAGGAAACGGGGAAGGTGATCGAGGATAATTACCGGAACATGAAAAAAACGCTGGATGAAACCAAAAAGATGTACGAAGCCGGTGTTACGGATGATATCGCCGTAGATCAGCTTCAGGTCTCGGTCACTTCGCTGGACAATGCCGTAAAATCGGCCCGTCGTCAGGTGGAAGCATCCAAACGGCTGTTGAAATTTCAGATGGGTATGGATCTGGATGCCCCGTTGTTCCTGACCGACTCGCTGGATCAGCTTATACAGGAGATCAATGTCACCTCGCTGGTCATTCAACCTTTCCGGCTGGTGGATCAGATCGAATTCCAGGTGGCCGAGACCAGGGAAAACCTGGCAGCGATCAACTTCAAAAAAGAAAAATTCACCTATATGCCTTCCCTGAATCTCACTTACAATAACCAGTGGTCGGCCATGAGGGATAAATTCAATTTTCTGAATTCCAATGAAAAATGGTATTATGCTTCCTTCCTGGGGGTGACACTGAGCATACCCATTTTCAGCGGGGGATTGCGCAAAGCCACCGTGGATATGCGACGTATTGAGCTGGAAAAGGCATCCATCAACAAAAAACTGCTCTCGGAGAATCTTAAAATGCAATACCAGCAGGCCCGGGATGATCTGGTCACAGCCTACGAAAATTTTATGGCGGAAACGGAAAATGTCAAACTGGCCAAAAAAGTGGTGGACAAGACCTCCGTCAAGGTGACCTTGGGAACAGCTTCCAGTCTGGATCTCACCCAGGTGAACAACCAGTACCTGCAGACACAGACGCGCTATTTCACCGCGCTGATCAATCTGCTGAAGGCAAAGATCCATTTAGACCGATTATTAAACCAGATGTAATCATGTTCAACTCAAAAAACAGAACCGTGAAAAAAACGATCCTTCTTCTGACCCTGGCATTATTGGCAGCGTGCCAGACAGAAAAACCGGTTGAAAAGAAGAAAAAACAACTGATAAAATACAAGAACAGGGTTGTGGAGCTCAACCTGAAGATCAAACAACTGGAAAAAGAACTGGCCGGTGAGGCTGAAACAGAGGAGCTTGCAGCCGTTCCGGTAAGGCTCCGGACTGTCCATCCGCAACCTTTTTCCCATTATGTTGAAGTTTCCGGGACCGTGACACCGGAAAAAGAAGCTTTTCTAAGTGCGGAAATCAACGGTCAGATCAAAATGATCTTCGTCAGGGAAGGAGACAGGGTAAAACAGGGTGATCTGCTTTTGAAGCTGAACACCAGCATCACCGAGAGTTCCATCGCCGAAGCCAAAACAAGGCTTGCACTGACCGAAGAGCTTTACCGGAAACAAAAAAAGCTGTGGTCGCAAAAGATCGGCAGCGAGATCCAATATCTTCAGGCCAAGACCAACATGGAATCGGCCCGCGACCGTCTGAAGTCTTTGCAGGCTCAACTGGAAATGGCCTATGTCCGGGCACCTTTCAACGGAATCGTCGATGAAATTTATGCCAAAGAGGGCGAGCTGGCCGTGCCCGGAAGACAACTGGTACAGTTGATCAACCTCACCAGAATGAAGATCTATGCAGATGTATCGGAGGTATATCTCAACAACATCCGTAAAGGCGACAGGGTGGAGGTGAAGTTTCCCGATCTCAACGCCAAAACGCTGACCCTGCCGGTTTACAGAAAGGAAAATGTGATCAACAACAAAACCCGCACCTTTAAGATAGAGATCAAGCTGAACAATCCTGCGTGGGAGATCAAACCCAATCAGTTTGCCCTGGTACGTTTTAACGATTATCATACGGAAAGAGCGCTGGTCGTACCTTCCGAGGTCATTAAAAAGGATATCCAGGGATATTTCCTGTATGTGTTGTCAAAAAACCAGGAGGAAGACATTGCCAAAAAGGTCTATGTCACGCCGGGGATCTTTTACAAAGACCAGACAGAAATAATCAAAGGCCTGAACCCGGGAGACCGGGTCATTGTGGAAGGGTATAACCAGGTCACCAACGGTGAACGGGTAAAAATCATGTAAGACACGGGGAAAAACAGATGGCTATGGAAAACGAACCAAAACAGGACAAGGTAATCCGCAACTTCGGGCTTACGACCCTTTCGCTGAAAAACAAGAACACGATTTTTCTGCTCACTTTCGTACTGATCCTGTTCGGGCTGGTTTCATATATCCGGCTGCCCAAAGAACTCTTTCCGGATATCGTCGTCCCTACCATTCTGGTACAGACCAGTTATCCGGGCAACTCTCCTGCGGATATTGAAAACCTGATCACCCGGCCCATTGAAAAAGAGATAGACGGGATCAAAGGGATCAAAACACTGACATCCCAGTCATTGCAGGATTTTTCCATGATCACGGTCGAGTTCAACACGGGTGTTGATCTGGACAAAGCCCTGAAAGACGTAAAAGATGCCGTGGACCGTGCCAAAAGTGATCTGCCGGACGACCTGCTCACCGATCCGGTGGTCAAGGATATTGATCTTTCGGAATTCCCCATCATCACCATCAATCTTTCAGGGGACTACAGCATAGAAGAACTTCGGAAATATGCCGAAGACCTGCAGGACGAGATAGAAGCCGTCCCTCAGATATCCCGTGTGGAGATTAAGGGGATGAACGAGCGTGAGATCAAGATCATTGTGGATCCCTACAAGCTTCAGGCGATGAATCTGAGTTTCAGGGATATTGAAAATGCGATCAAAGCGGAAAACATCTCCATGTCGGGCGGGGAGGTCAAATCGAACGGCACGTCCCGTTCCATACGTATCCTGGGTGAATTTACCCATGTGAGTGAAATAAAAAATATCATCGTCAAGCAGGTTGACGGAGAGATCAAATACCTGAGTGATGTGGCACAGGTCATAGACGGTTTTGAGGATCCTACCAACTACGCCCGTCTGGACCATCATCCGGTGGTATCGCTGCAGGTCATCAAGAAAGGGGGGGAGAACCTGCTGGAGGCTACCGACAGGATCTTTTCCATTGTTGAGCAGGCCCGGGCTTCGGGGGCATTGCCTCCCAACCTGACCGTTGATTACACCAATGACCAATCGGACCTGATCCGGCTGCAACTGAGCAACCTGGAAAACAATATGATCATGGGGGTGATCCTGGTCATCCTGATATTGTTTTATTTCATGGGCATACGGAATGCTCTGATCGTGGGGCTGGCCATACCCATGTCCATGTTCATCAGTTTTGTCGTCATGAGTCTTATGGGAATCCGGCTGAACATGATCACGCTGTTTGCCCTGATCCTATCGCTGGGGATGCTGGTGGACAACGCCATCGTGGTGGTCGAGAATATCTACCGGTTTATTGACCGGGGCTACAATCCCTGGGAAGCGGCCAAACAGGCCACCGGCGAAATCGCCGTACCGATCATTGCCTCCACAGCCACCACGCTGGCCGCCTTTTTTCCTCTGGCTTTCTGGGGCGGACGCATCGGAGAATTCATGAAAATGCTTCCCATCATGCTGATCATCGTGCTTACCTCCTCGCTGTTTGTGGCCCTGGTCATCGTGCCGGTATTTTCCGCTTCTTTCATCCGGAAGAAATCCACCGGCGATTTTACCCCCAACCGTAAAAAATCTTTCCGGGCCGTGGGGATCATGGCCGTTATAGCAGCCATAGGATATCTCACCAAAAGCTATGTCATTGCCAACCTTCTGGCATTCATCGCCGTCATTATTTTTCTCCACACAATCTTTTTTTACAGGGCCGAACGCTGGTTTCAAAAACGTTTCCTGGTGTGGCTGGAGCATATTTATTCCCGATCCCTGCGTTTTGCTCTCCGCGGGAAAAATCCCTGGCTCTTTTTTACCGGGACATTTTTTCTGCTGATATTCACCATCTGGTTTTACCAGATACGTAAGCCCAATGTGGATTTCTTCCCTAACAACGAACCCAGATACATCAATATAGGGGCAGAATTACCTATCGGGACGGATATTTCCCGTACCGACTCGATGATGAAAGTTCTGGAATATAAACTGGATACATTGCTGAAACCGGAGCGGAAGATCATTAAAAATATCCTGACGACTGTCGGGAAAGGACCTACGGAAGACAAGTTCAGCGGGGGAAAAGACGAGCCCAATAAAGGATTGATAACGATCAATTTTGTCGATTATAAAGACCGTCAGGGGATCAGCACTTCCGAAATCATGGCCCGGTTAAGCAAAGCCCTGATCAACAAGTATCCCGGTGCCAGGATTACGGTCGAAAAAAACAAAATGGGGCCACCTACGGGCAAACCCATCAACCTTGAAATATCGGGAGAAGATTTTCATGTGTTGATCAACCTGGCCGATTCGTTGAAGAGTTATATATCCCACACAGGGATTGAGGGGATCGAAGGCCTTAAAATGGACCTGGATGTCGGAAAGCCGGAACTGATCGTACATATCAACCGGGAAAAAGCCCGGCGTTACGGACTTTCCACCCAGCTTATTGCCGGCACCATACGTACCTCCCTTTACGGCAGGAAGGTATCCGACTTCAAGGTCGGGGAAGACGAATATCCCATCACGCTACATCTGGCGGACCGATATCGCAATGATGTCTCCACGCTGCTGAATCAGACCGTCGCTCTGAACGAAAAGGGGAAGATCTCCAATATTCCGATCTCCGCCGTCACCACGATCTCTTACAGCAACACCTACGGAGCCATCAACCGCAAAGACAGAAAAAGGGTGATCACCCTTTATTCCAATGTCATGCCGGGGTACAATGCCAATCAGATCAACGAACAGCTGAAAACGGCCCTGGCGGGTTTCAATATGCCTTCCAACTATTCCTATGCTTTCACCGGCGAACAGCAGGACCAGAAAGAGTCGATGGATTTTCTTTCCAGAGCCATGCTGATCGCCCTCTCCCTGATCCTGATCATCCTGGTCACCCAGTTCAATTCCGTCATCAGGCCCCTGATTATCATGGCCAGTGTGATCTTCAGCACCATCGGTGTTTTTGGCGGGCTGGCTACTTTCAAGATGGATTTTGTGGTGATCATGACCGGCATCGGCATCATCTCCCTGGCCGGGATCGTGGTGAACAATGCAATCGTACTCATCGATTACATCGAGCTGCTCAAAGCCCGGAGAAGGAAAGAGATGGGCCTGAAAGAGGACGCCTACCTGCCGGTTGACGAGGCTACCGCCTGTATCATCCGGGCCGGGAAAACACGCCTGCGTCCGGTCTTGCTGACGGCCATTACCACCGTGCTGGGTCTTATCTCCCTGGCCATCGGGCTGAACATGAATTTCGGGACCCTTTTAAGCAAGATGAACCCGCAACTCTATTTCGGAGGGGACAACGTCCTTTTCTGGGGCCCTATGTCGTGGACGGTGATCTTCGGACTGACATTTTCAACCTTCCTCACCCTGGTGATCGTGCCGGTCATGTACCGCATTACGATCCTCATACAAAAATGGATCCGGGATATCATGAAAATAGAAGACGATCATATCCCGGGGGTATAACCTCCGGGATATAAGTCCCGCAACGTAAAAACGCCAACCTATCCTTTCCATTAACAAAAATATTATTAAATTTACCTGGAATAGCTGTCGGTAAATTGCATGAGTACAAAAAACAAATCCAATAAAGATATTTTCGCCCAGGTTTTCCGGTTATTCACCGAACACTTCATTCAGCTGGTTTATCACGGAATGTTCACTTCGAAAAAGGCGGACGTGCTCATCAATGTTTTCGAACACTTGCTGGGGCAGTACGAAGCCAAGCTGAAAATCCAGAAAAGGGCATTTTATATCCTGGTGGAAGCATTGCAGAATGTGATCAGGCACCAGGCCATGCCCGGCAGCCGTTTGAAAGAATCCGGCGGGACACTGAGTTTCCAGTATCTTGACGGACAGTTCATGTTTACATTGAAAAATCTTATAGAAACAAGTCTGACGGGAGATCTGAAGAAAAAAATCGACATGCTGAACCGGATGACCCGGGAGGAACTCAACAAATATTATAAAAAGATCCTGAAAAATGATGTACTCTCCGACAAGGGAGGCGCCGGCCTGGGTCTGATCGAGATCGCCCGTAAATCGGAGAATCTTCTTCAATATGAATTCCGGGAGGCCGATGAAACCCATTCTTATTTTTATCTGAACATGCTGGTAGCCGATGAGCGGGAACTCTTTCCCGAAAGCGGCATAAGCATTACCAAACAGCTCCATCGTCTGTTACGGGACAGCGGGAACTGGTTTATCCTGCGGGAGGAATATCATGCAGGCTTGTCTTCCGACCTGCAGTTATCCCTGGGTATGCTTGCCGGAGAAAAATATTATACCGAAAACTTCAGAAAGTTTTTAGCCCTTCTGGACAGGATTCCCAAACTGTGCCTTGCTTCTTCGGGTCTCACCTCCCATCAGTTGAGGATGCCCTGTTTGTTCTTCTTTGTTATGGAAGACTCCGGGCTTTCTGTGTACACCGGATCCTCTCTCCCCTATTCGTCACCTTTCGACCTGACTTTTTTCAATAACTTCTTCACACAAAAAACCATCCCTCCTTACCTTTCCGGGAGACTGGACCTGGACGAATCAGAGCTGAAGCCTTTGCTTGAATTGCCCTCTCTGCTTTCCTCCCCTCCCCGGATCATGATCACGGAAACATCCACCATGGAAAAGTTTATCTTGTTAAAGTTTTCTTTCTGATCTTTTTCCTGTCGGTTTTATACCCCTGCCTTATCCAGCCGGATATCCCTTCTTTCAAAACATAAATTCTTGCGAATCCTCTTTTTGCCAATACGAT
>CAZYPI010000140.1:0-7619 GCA_964649335.1 uncultured Rikenellaceae bacterium
ATGGGTAAGCCTGAAAAAGAAAAATCCAAACTGTCCCACTCTTTATGAAGATTATAAGTCAGTACATTGCGGTCCTCCTTTTCAAACATCTTTGATTAGATTAAAAGAAATAATCCATAAAAAAGGGAAACTTTGAAGAGGAGGATCCATCCGGATTAAGCACACTCTCCACAAGGAAGCAGGAAGGGATATCCTATTTCTACATTACCGGAGAGGTAAATGAGAAACTTTTAGAAATACTCGAAAACAAATCATCCATTAATGTTTTACCAGTTTACTTTTTATTCGCCTACGCAAATTCCGGATGAACCATTATATTTCGCAATTGAATTTTTCAGCAAACCCTAAGCAACTAAGAAAAGGAAGTGATATTATTGACAGATAAAAAGATATGAGAATATTGTTGACATTTACAGCTGTTCTATTTGTGTCCGTTTTTTTTGTTTCAGGTAATGTGAATAATGCAACCAAAGAGGATGAAACAGCCGGAAAGCAAAGAAACATCACCCTAAGCATATATTGCAGCAAAGACAACGACCTTTACCGGTTATTGGAAACTATGGGTAAAGACTGTAAGCGTTACGACGATATTGAGACTGCCCTTGAATCAAGTCCCGAAAATGCAACCTTACTAATCCTCGCAAAAGACTATCCAGATAAAAAAACAGTAATCCCCACAGGGTTTTATAAAAAGGTGAGGAAAAAGAACTTAAAAGTGTTTATAGAATTCCCCGACCGGCTGGTATCAGGTAAAACGGGAGAAATTAAGTCGACAAAAAAAGAACGTCTGGTTGTTACCTCCACTTTATTCGGAAAGAAACATTATATGGATATATTGGATGCCGGCCTCTTTAATTATATTTATGTAAAAGACAGAGAATGCTACTTAAAAGGAGCCAGGGTAGCGGGCTTTAAAAAAGCGGTTTATGGTCTTAAAAAAACGCCCGGGTTCCCCGTTTTGTTCGAGGATGGAGATGTCCTGGTATCTACAACCAAACTCAGCGATTTTAGAAAAAACCGTTATTCTCCTTACGGAACATGCCGGAATATCATTGGGGGCATACTTTCACATTTATCTGTTGATATAGAAAAGGATGCCATACAATGGGAACCTGTTGTTAAACCTGCATACAGTTCAAACGACCGGCTTCCTGCAGATGCATATCAAACAGCCATTGAACGGGGCGCTGAATGGTACTTCAAAGGAAGGTTTTTAATTCACCCCGAATGGGAAGCACTGTGGAAAAGTTTCGATATAAAAAACCCGCCGGTGGGACCTCCCATGGATTTATCCCTGCCCTCAGGTGACGGCTCGCTCGGCATTATGGAAGGCCATTACTCCGATATTAATCCCGGCGGGAGCCAGCAATACCGGTATTGGCTTCGTGCCGATTGCGTGGCCGAAGCTGCCATGACCCTTGCTATGGTAAGCAAGGTAAAACAAAACCAAAAATATTTAGAAGCGGCCGGCAATCTGATGGATTTCCTTTTCA
Organism: uncultured Rikenellaceae bacterium; assembly: GCA_964649335.1. GTDB lineage: Bacteria > Bacteroidota > Bacteroidia > Bacteroidales > VadinHA17 > DRPN01. The sequence continues at coordinate 1,494 of CAZYPI010000140.1, forward strand.
ACACAGAAACTTTTAAGACTGCCGCAAGTGAAGATCCCAATAAATCGTCCTATGGACTGATTGGTTGGGCAGACACTCACAAAGACAGATACTACGGCGACGACAATGCCCGCATTGTCATCGGATCGATTTTGGCCTCACAAACATTGGGCAGCAACAAGTGGAACAAGCAGATTGCAGAACTAATACTGGCCAATTTCCGCACTTCGGGTAAAAAAGGTTTTCGTAAAGGAGCTCTTACCGGACAGGATATAGATAAAACCACCTGGCAGGTATTAATGGAAAGAGATTTTGAAAACATAGCGCCTCATTACGAATCGTGGCTGTGGGCAGTTTACATCTGGCTATATGACAAAACAGGATACAAACCGCTGCTTGACAAAGCAAAAAGAGCAATCCAAATAACCATGGATAACTATCCCGGGAATTGGACATGGACCAACGGTCTTCAGCAGGAAAGAGCGAGAATGATTTTGCCGCTCGCCTGGCTGGTACGTGTTGAAGACACTAAACAAAACAAGGAGCAGCTGCAAAAAGTATGCGATGATTTGTTACAAAACCAGGTAGCTTGCGGAGCATTAAGAGAAGAACTCGGCAAAAGAAGTAAGGGTAAGTACGGAGCCCCAAAAACCAATGCCGATTACGGGACCAATGAGGCCCCGGTAATCCAGTCCAATGGCAATCCCGTTGCCGATATGCTTTACACGACAAACTTTGCCTTTTTTGCCCTGAACGAAGCAGCCCGGGCAACACAAAACCCGAAATATTTGGCAGCAACGGACAAACTCGCCGATTTCCTCCTCCGCATTCAAACACGCTCCTCTGCTCATCCCGATCTGGACGGCTGCTGGTTTCGTGCTTTTGATTACGGTAGCTGGGAATTTTACGGCTCGAATGCGGATCACGGCTGGGGCGCCTGGGGAACCCTGACCGGATGGATACAAAGTTTTATCACCACCACTTTAGCCCTAAAGCTTAAAGATACAAGCTACTGGGACATTACCAAAAACTCAAGTATTGGAAACTCCATTGGAGAAGTCTGGCAACAGATGCTGCCGGGAGTAAAACATTAAATAGATTAGAACCAAAAAATGACAAAAAAGATTTTAAACTTATCCTTCATATTCCTGCTGTTGTTCAGTAGTTCTGGGGCATCCGGTCAGGTTGTAAAAATATATCCCTATTACGTTGACCCGGCACAGTATCCCGACTACACGCGCCGTCCGTTCAAAACACCCACCTGGAAAACATTCAACGATACGGTTCAGTTTGTAGGGGGAAGAACCTGGGGAAGCAAATTCGGATACATTGAAGAGAAAGCCCCCTACTGGATTAAGGGAGCCAAAGTGTTCCGGCCAAACTATGCTGACTTTTTAATGGGAAAAGATTCGCTGCACAATGCCCTTCAACGGATGAAAAACCGGGGCATCTATCTGTTCAACATCAATGCTTACGGCCCCGAAACACCGGTAAGGGGCGGTTTCGGGCAATTTAAAGTAGAGCCCTGGAAAATCAGAATGATGGAGGATATCCTCGAAGACAGGTATATGGGCTTCGACCTTGGAGAACAGGACGGGCGCTACTGGGCTGACAGCCGCTCCATAGATTTCCCGCTGACGTCAAACTACCGGGAAAGATACCTGAAAGCAATGAGATACATGCAGCATGCCGCAAAAGATATGGGGGATATCCTCAGCTTGTTATCGGTAAAATGGTTCTGGCACTACCCGATAAAAGACGGTTTCATAACCATCTCGGGTTCCGAGAGTCAAAACAAAACATATACCAGCAACGATCAGGTTCAATATGCTTTCCTAAGAGGAGCATCGAAACAGTACGGCATCCTTTGGTATGGCGACATATCCGTTTTTAACAGCAGGGGATGGAAATCTTATGGCACCGAGACCGGAAAACGTACAGGCCCCGAAAAAGGAAACAGCCTTGCCTGGATGAAAAGAATGTTACTTTCACAGTATCAATACAATTCTGCGATCTTGGGGTTCGAAGGATCGAAGTTCTATAAAGACAACCGTTTATCGCCCATAGGGATACTGCAAACCGACATGCAGGAATTTGTAAAAAAATATCCGAGGCCCGGACCCCAGTATACCCCCGTAGCTTTTCTTCAGGATTTTTTCTCCGGCTGGATGACGCCTTCCGAACATTTCCTGTACAAATACCGGGTGTGGAATTCCTTACCCTATAAAAACGGCGACTACTTTTCTTACCACCTGTTCAACATGTTTTACGAAGGATATTCGAAAACCGGATTAAGCAGAGACGAATACGGCGGCTTGTGCAATACCCCTTACGGCGATGCCGTGGATGTACTTCTGTCCGATGCCGGACTCTCTGCCCTTTTACGTTACCAAATGATTGTTGTGGCAGATAGTCTCAGCTACGCCCTGCAAGAGGTTTCAGACAAGCTGAACAGTTATGTAGAACAGGGCGGACATCTCGTAATAACTTCCGACAACGTGAAAAAAGTTTTCCCTGCAATGAATTTAGAAAAGGGCGACGACGCCTTTTCCGTGGAAGAAACCGGCAAAGGTAAAGGGAAGATCACTATTATTCACGACCACCATTTCGGAATTGATGAAAACAAGCGGCTCGACAGCAGGGTGGCGGCCACATTGGACTCTCTTTTTCGGACAACACGCATTTTCTCGATCGGCGATTCGCTCGGCTACGTTACCAACATTGAAGGCCCCGGAAAGTATCTCGTGGGAGTTTACAATCATAGCCTGAAATCGAAACCGTTCAAGATTCGCTGCCTCGTTGGCACAATTAAAAGCATAAAAGAACTGCATCCGATAAGAGACCTCACAAAAGAACCCGGATATTTTCCCGAGGGATTTTCCGGCACAGATCCTGGCCGGTCTGATGAGACACACATCGCGGCAGGAGATGTACGATTGTTTCTTGTAAGCGTGAATGAAGAAAATGTACAAACCCTGCCGGAGGTTATCCCTGAAAAGAGAGTGACCGGCAGGTATCTTTCATTCCCCTCTTTAATCGGGCTTCAGGAAAAATTGCAAATAATGCCCACTTTTTTCGATTACTTCTCGGGAATAAAAGTAAACTGGAAAGAGTTATTGGCGATAGATGAGATGAAACTGAAAGAAGATGCCTGGTGGTATAATCTTAAGCAGATGCAGCTTGCCGTTGAATTTGACAAAGACTTTGAAGAAAAGGTAAAAGGCAATGCAGAACTGCTGCAGGAATTAGAAAAAAAATTATCGGCATTGAACCATTTTGATTTAATTCTTCTCTCAAACGACTTCGACAAAAATTATAAAAGAATGCTGTTAAAAAGCTTTGAACAAGCAAGTGCGGTATCGAAAAATTCAGGCAAGATTTGTATTGCAAAAGAGGGGGTGACAAACTTTCCAAAACCAGAACACAAGCCCGTGATCGTTGACCGGCTTTATTTATCATGGAACGAGATCTATCCCATTGCAAAAGCCGTGAAAGAGGGGGCGAGATTCAAAATGCCGGCAGAAGAAGCTGATTCGGACACAAAAAATGAAATTATCCTGAAAATCAAACCGGCAAATAAAAACCTCTATTTCTCCTATCACGGTATTGACAAAGACTTGGCGACAGTATTAAATGAAACTCCCGTTTATCTGGAAAATTTCGGCGGAGTAAAAATTGACGGGTCGTACTTGTTTGCCCGAAGCATAGACAAATGCATAGAAGAAAGTAAAGCATTAAAAAATGCAGGAGTGGATATTGTTGTCGATCTGTGCCGTGAAATAAACAACTACCCCGACCTGACATGGCTTTCCGAATTGGGGTATGCGTATCGACGTTCGATGAAAATTTATGACAACATCCTCAACAAAATGGAGGTGATGGGGATCAGAAATATCATCATCGGTTCACACATGCGGCCGGAGATATGGCAGAAAAAATTCGGCAGAACTCAGGAGCAAAGCATTATCGCAGGAATGACCGCTTTCATTAATAATGCTGATAAACACGGGATTAGGGTTTCGATACAAAACAGAATGTACAAGCATTTCCCGTCGCGGTTGCTTGCCAAACCTGAAGAGGTTTTAAAACTGGTATCTGATTTCAGGAAGGAAGGTCTCGATGTGAAATATGCAGCAAATCTCGGACTCGGAGAAAACCCGAAAAAGCTGATATCTACTGCCGGGAAAGAGCTGAACATCTGCATTGTGGCAGCTGCAGGATCAAAACATTATGACTATCGCATTCCCTTTTATGCATCGAACCTGAAAGTTGATTTTAAGACAGACAAAAATGTAAAACTGATCTTTGATGCCGATTACAGGTCGGTCAACCAATTGCTTGAAGACAGGAATCTATTCTTGCAAAAATTAAAATACCATTAAGTATCAAAATATTTCTCATTTAATTATCTTCACCTTATGAAACGGAAAATACCAACATTGAGATTTAAAAATCTTTGGTTAATTTTTATTGTCAGCGGGTTGTTTTCAGGTGTAAATGCACAGGAAATCCCCGCATACAGAAACAAAGATCTTCCTGTTGAAGTGCGGGTGGCGGATCTGTTGTCGAGGATGACCCTGGATGAAAAAATTGCCCAGATGTCGATGACAAGTCTGAGGAAACTGAAGACCGACTCCAAAGGAAAGGTAACCAAGAGTTCCCTCGAGCAGCTTTTTAAGGGAGAGAGTGTCGGCTGTGTGGAGAGCCCTTTTATCGGCGTTGGAGAGATTGCAAAATTTTCAGAAGCTGCCGACCGCTATCTGCGGCAACACACACGCCTCGGCATTCCTGCCATTCAAATAGCGGAATGCCTGCACGGACAACTGGCTTTCGGAGCCACGATCTTTCCGCAGGCAATCTCCCTTGGGAGCACCTGGAACCCGGAGCTGATAAAAATGATGAGTGAGATCATCGCCGGGGAAGCCAGCGCTTCGGGTGTTGACCAGGCCCTGTCGCCTCTGTTTGACCTGGCCCGGGACCCCCGGTACGGCAGAGTGGAAGAGTGTTATGGCGAAGACCCTTTTCTTGTTGCGGAAATGGGAACGGCCTTTGTCACCGGCATGCAGGGCGATCCGGAAACCACAAAAACACATATTCCCGATCATCATCTGATGTGTACGGCAAAACACTTCGTGGCATACAGCACGCCGGTTGCCGGCATAAACATTGCACCCAACGAAATGGGAGAAAGAGATCTCCGGAGTTTGCATCTCTATCCTTTTAAAAAAGCGGTTGAGGTTGCCAATGTCTATTCCGTCATGCCTGCATATAACGAGCTGAACGGCATTCCTTTGCATGCCAACACCCGTCTTCTTCGCGAGGTACTGAGAGGAGAATACGGATTCGACGGCTACGTCTTCTCGGACTACGGAGCGATACACATGCTCGAGTTTTTTCATAAAACATCTTCCGGCAAGGAAGAGACAGCCCTGCAGGCCCTTACGGCCGGTGTCGACCTTGAAGCGCCCGCCCCCTGGGCATACCCGGAATTGAAAAAACTTGTTAAAAGCGGAAAAATCTCTGAAAAACTGATAGACGAGGCAGTTGCAAATATCCTGAGGGTGAAGTTTAAAGCCGGATTGTTTGACAAACCCTATAAAGTACCCTCAAACCTCAATGAAATAGTACACTCCCGGGTAGCTGTTGACCTGGCGCTTAAAATAGCTGAAGAGTCGGCTGTTCTACTGAAAAATGAGAATAACCTCCTTCCGTTGAATGTTAAAGATTACAGATCCATAGCGGTTATCGGACCCAATGCCGACCGGGTACAGTACGGTGATTACAGTTGCACCAAAGACAAATCATCGGGGGTAACCGTTCTTGAAGGAATAAAAAACTATGTGGGCGGGGATGTCGAAATAAACTATGCCGAAGGTTGTGACATTACCGGTTTGAGCACAGACGGTTTTAAGGAAGCGGTTGACGCTGCCAACAAAAGTGAGGTCGTGGTTCTGGTCATCGGCGGCACCAGCATGACCTTGTCGGGTGTCGGCTGGGGAGAAGACAATCCGGACGACCACCCTACCTGTGGCGAGGGCTTCGACAGAGCCGGCCTGCGACCGCCCGGCGTTCAGCCCGAACTGATCAAAGCAATTTATGAAACGGGAAAACCGGTGATCATGGTAATGATTCACGGCCGGGCCTATG
>CAZYPI010000141.1:0-7612 GCA_964649335.1 uncultured Rikenellaceae bacterium
GTAATGGTTTTCTCCGGGCATGGTTTCCCCCCACAAGTCGTTTTCTATGATGATCTTTCCGGAATACAGATTGACATGGAGCAAGACATCCCCTTCATTTCCGGTATTTTCCACAAAGCGTTCACCCCAGGCATCAAACAGTTGTAACAGGAAGGGCGGCGCATACATACCTCCGTCACTGTTGCTGTCGGCGATTGCTTTCACGCGCAGCACATTATCACCGTCGGCGGGGTCATGCATGATGGTAAGCAGCAAGGTTGTATCACTGTCGCCGCTCTCAGTGGCTTTCCATGTCCCGGCAAAATCATCTATCGACCAGGGACAGAATTTTTTCAGTATGATAAAGAGTGAGTCCGGCTCGGAGACATTTCCCGTAGAAGAGGTTTCCACACAGACCAGATAAGCGGAGGTATCCACCGAAGACTGGTGCCAGGTAACATTGACAATATTGGGACGGTTTGTATCCGGCACCTCAATGGTTGCCTCATAACCTATGGGAGTAAATTTATATTTCGAGCCGGCACGGTAAGCCACGCTGTATTCCAATGGTTCCAGACCGGAGGCTGTAACCACCAGGGGGCCTTTGAAGTTCAGCACGATGGGAATGATATCCTTCGGTTTATCCTCTTTTTTTTTCTTACAACTAATCAGCAGGGTAACAGCCATCAACAAAACCGTCATTACCGTCATCCCATATTTTTTCCACATGATCACTTCCTTTTTTAGTTTTTCACAATGATTTTTTCCGTCTTTATTTTTCTGCCGTTTGCGGTCACTACAACAAAATACATGCCGGGATTAAGATGTTGCAAATTCAGCCGGGTATAATGACCGGTAATTTGTTCTTTCTCAGCCACCGGTGTGCCAAGAACGGTAAACACCTGTACATTCCACGGGGTATTCACATCCGTAGAGATCTCCATACTCCCCGTACTGGGATTCGGGTAAATCCGTACGCTATGGCTTTCGGCAGATCTGACAGCAGAGATCTCCGTACCGGTTGAGAATTTCTCCGATGCCGACAGCAATTTGTTTCCTGAATAATCTGTAAGCAAATCGTTTCTGATCATCACAAAATAGGTTTGATCCTTGTCAAGGGAATCGCCGGGAGTGATCACAATATGTTTTTTATCCGTCGTCACATTTGCATTGAATGCCACGGTCAATCCGTCGGGGCCGTCTTTTTTGAACAACACCAGCGTATCCACATTCAGATAATCCAGTTCCGTTCCGTCGGCCAGGCGCACAGGTTCGGAAAAATCAATCACAACGAGTGCGTCCCTCGGAACATTGGCCGTATCGGGCATGATGGAAGCTGCGGGAGGTTGTGTATCTTCTTTTCTGCCGGTCAGTACCACCTGTTGTGCCAGATAGAGATGGGGATATTCCGATTGAATGGTCAACACATCCTCTATATATCCAATCTCGGTATCCTCCGGGAAAAATACAACCGTTATATTTTTATCTCCGTGTGCGGGAATCTCGACAGGAAAAGTTTCTTTGACCTTAAAAAAAGTAGTATGAGTCAGGTAACCCGTTATTTTCAGGATTGAATCCGTATTATTATGCAATGTCAGCAGGTACTCGCTTTCCGTATATCCGTCCCACATTCCAAAATCGACAGTATCCACGGCAACCATAAACACTTTATGTTTCCAGGTAGATTTTGCAACACGTGAAGCAAAACTATGTGAAGAATAATCCATTTCTATGGCAACACTGCCATCAGGGTGGTACTCGGTAAATGAGGGGTATTCCTGCCCCCAATGAACAAACATATTTCCATCCGGTAATATTATCTCGCCGCCACCATGATTGGCAAACACTTCAGGTACATGACGTTGACGCCGCACGAGGGTTGCTGTCAGGGCATGTTCATCCAGCCGGTATTCCACCACACTGGAAAATGCGGAATCGTGAAGATTTCCATTGTCGAAGATGAGAATATCTCCATTATCCATTTTTCTCACCGTATGAGGATGAGAAAAATGCAAAGTATCATTTACAAAGGTGAACTGGTTATTTTTCCCTCCCAAACGCCAAATGATATCACCTGTTCTTCTGTCAATCTTTGTGATTTCATCAAAATGTCTGCATGAAAGTAAAAAACTGGTATCCGAATCAAAACACACCGAGTTTGCATGTAAATAATCTACCGTGCTGGCTGTAAGATCAACATAAGGAGAGTTTTCGTTGGCATCGGTAATTTCAAAATGCTCCCATGCTTTCCAGGTATACAGCAAGGTGTGATTCTCATCAAACTCTTGCAGTACCAAATCTTTGACCGTGGCATCCGGCAATCCACCGTATGCAGAAAGATCTACTGTTCTCAACTTTCTCCCCATCATTAATGAATGACCTTGATCATCCAATGCAAAGTCATGTCCGTCCAGCTTGTATCCCTGAGTATTAAAAGTATCTATCTTTTGGAAAAGAGAGTCAATCTTAAAATATACTTTCTCAGGGCCTTCGAGCATATAGATATAACCGTTTATTACCCGGATCCCCGCGGCCATATCGTTTACCACTCTGAAATACACCGGAGTACCGTAATTATCAATAATGGTAAAATAATTAACCGTATCGATATAGTGCTTCTTAGTAGCAATAAAAACATATCCGGGTGCGGGGTTATTGGATTGCAGAATATGAATCGGTGGAAAATATTTTTCCAGGTCCGATGTCTGGGCTGTGGAAACAGCCGGTGTCAGTACCATTACCAACCAGAACGTGTAAAATATCCTTCTAAAATCTTTCATATTTTAAAAATCTGAATAAAAGATAATGATGAGGGAGCAAAAATAAAAAAATTAGGTCTTATCGTTTCAGTATTTAATAATCTTTCTTATAACTGGGATGCGTCCTTCCCTGAAGAGATACAAAAAATAGATCCCTGCAGTCTCTTTTCCCAGGGCCACCGTCATACCACTGTAAGGATGTTCTGAGCGGTAAACCATCCTGCCGGTAACAGAGGCTACGTCCATCCGTGTGATCTTCTCATGATAAAACAGGGTAAAACTTTCATGGAAAGGATTGGGAGTAACGCTGATAAAAAGCTCTTCCGGTCTGTCAAGCACTGTGCTTCCCAACCGGGAGATACCGTGAAGTTTAACTTTCCGGATGATACGTTCAGTAGCGGGATCAACATTGTCCGGAGTAAAATTCAACATCACTACGGAAAAATATTCTCCAGCAGTATCGGGCCGAAACCTGACACGGATGATAAGAGAATCACCTGTTTTAATACCTTCCGGAAACCCGTTCTTGCAGGTGAAAGCCGCGTTGGGAGAGGAAAACCCGGTAAGGATCATATTATCCTCTCCCGTATTAACCACAGTGAAACTTTTCTCTAATGAATCTCCGGCAGGCAATACCCCGAATGTCAAGGTGTCTATACTGACATCCAGTACGGAATCTTCCCAGCGGCCGAAAGAAACACTGTAGGACCAGTAAGGGTCCTGATCTGCCGGTTTTATTTCCATTACCGGTTCAGGCACGGTATCATAAACCGTACAGATAAGATTGCCGTCATTCTTTCCCCAACCGATGAGCCTCCGGGTGGGGTTAACTGCCTGAATGTTTCCCATAACGGGTGTAAATATTTCCGGTTCTCGTGAATAGTTGCGAATTCTTTTCAGTTTTTTTTTGTTCTGATCGACACGGTATTCCAGACCCTGCGAGAAATTACGTTCACCGGTACCGTTATCGAAAAGGAGCATACTTGTATCACTCAACAAAACAGCCGAATGGACAGCTCTTATGTCCACTCCGTAAACATTATCTGTAAACTGGTTGTGTTTTCCTCCGAGGCGCCAGATGATCTCGCCTGTATACCGGTTTATTTTAGTCACCTCACTCATATTGCGTGAAGTCAGCAAAAAATTACTGTCCGGAGTCTGAATAAAACTGTTGGCATGAACATAATCGATCACGGAGGCCGTAAAGTCCACCAGTAACGTATCAGCATCAGTGATCGCAAAATGGTTACGGCTGTTCCACTGAAATATCACATGGTTATCCTCGTCCAATTCCTGCAGAATCACATCCCGGGCTGTAGCATTGGGATCGCCTCCGGACACCACACTGCTCATATCAACATGTCTTAACTGAGTCCCCATGATCAGAACATGGCCTCCCGGAAGCACTCTCAGACTGTGAAAGTCAGTAGTATAATCCCCTGCAACAAAAAAACTGTCCACAACATGATAGTAGGGATCCACAGCATAGAATCTTGAGGCAGAAACATCATAATATGTCAGAACGGCGCCCGGTTGGACACGGAAATTCCTCACCCCTCCTTCTATTTTGCGGTAAAAAAGCGGGTCTCCGTCACTGTCCAAAATGATAAGCCAGGGAGAAACGGCAAAGACAAAACAGCCCTCACCGGGGTACTCCCTATGCTTGACCTCAAAGCGGGGAAAAGGATCATCCCGCGCGGATGCCGTGAGGAATCCGGTAAAAGCAAAGGCAATGACAAGAAACAAAAAAGGAGCAAGGTATTTCCCTGCTCCTTTTTCGTACATCAACATACGCTATTGTTTTGTAACGGTAATGATAGAGCCGTAACCATCCGACTTATCTTCAGCCCAATACATGTTAAACGTAAACTTCATGGAACTGGTACATCCGCTCCAGGCACCGCCGCCATCACACCAATAGTCGTACGGACCGGGTAGTGTCTGGCCCCAATGTGCATCCTTGACGGTAATGCTTCCGTCCAGTAGTCCCATAGTAAGATAGACATTCCCCTCATCGGGATTCCCTTCCTGGAAGCGTTCTCCCCAACCCCCGTAAATCGGAGCAAGTATCTGTGGCAAATATTTGCCTCCCTCGGCATTGGGATCTTCAATCGACTTGATCACCAGACCATTCTCATTGTTGGGATCGGCAGTAATCTCGAGCGTAATATCCAGAGAATCCTTAACTATAGCGCCTGTTTTTTCCCTGAATATCTGTTCCATTCCCTTCCATGTCCCGACAAAATCGGAAATGTTCCAGGGGCAGAATTTTTTCAGGGTCACAGCCAACGTGTCGGAAGCCGTCTGACCACCGTGGGTGGTCTCGGTAACGATCAACAAGGCAGAAGTATCCACGCTGGACTGATCCCACGTAACATCAGCAATATTCGGATAGTTGTCACGCGGCACGATGGTTGCGCCGTAACCTTCCGCTTTCCATTCGTAGGTAGAACCACCCCTTGAAGGCACTTCGTAGGTGACAGCGGCGAGGCCGGAAGCAGCCACCTCGGTAGGTCCGTGAAAATACAATATCTTAGGAACGATACTATTCCAGTCATAGGATTCTCTGGACTTTTCCACCGGTGATTTAACACAGGAAGAAACCAGAAAAGCCACAACTGCAATGAAACCCAGTAAGCCTAATATTTTATTTTTCATATTCATAATTTTTATAATTTCCAGCTTATTAATTATAAATCCTCTTATTTCCCATTCCAGTCAATCGGGGAAACCAGTCCGTCATAACCGACCCAGTGGCCGTTGGAAATATTTTCTCCGTCGGGAGGACCTGCAATAGTGTAGTTTTCCAACTGCCGTATCTCAAGTTCTGCAGCCGGAACGGGAAAATGGAGGATAGTCCCCCGCTGGAGCATATCCCTTCTTCTCATATCAAAGAAACTCGTACCGCCCTGTGTCAGGATCAGTTCCACATCTCTTTCGTAGAAAATGGTGGTCAGGCAGTCTTCGGCCGAGATCCCGGCATCCACATCGGGCAGATCACCCCGCACTTTACGGGCGCCATCCGGATCATTCAGGATGGCTACGGCACCAGCCACGTCGTTGTTGGCGCGCACCAGGGCTTCGGCAATCAACATATCATTCTCCCACTTACGGAAGGAGGGAGCGGGTCCCTGCCAGGTAACCAGCCAGTCATCATAACGGCTATAGCGATAATGGGAGAAATGATAGTACCCTCTGTCGGGTTTAAAATTATTATCCGAAAGGAACTCGAAGTCGGTATCCAGACGGGCATCGTCGGAAGAAGCTTCACCGGGATCATTCCCGTCAGGCGTATTCCAACTGACATTGTCATTCGGCCACCGGGAAGGATAATCATGGTCCATCAGGTTGATGATCCTGTGGTCAATGCGCACCCAGCCGGGATACACACCGTAACCTTTCAGGTTGTCGGACCATCCTGACTTAAGGTCATCCATATCAGGAGCCAGGTCATAAGTGATACCGTTCTGGGCATAAGTAAGCACCTTGCTCCAGTCAACGGCATCATTCTGACTTGCATTACGTGGTGCATATGCCAGGATCCTGGCGGCAAAGCTGTTCACCAGCTGGCGGAACTCGGCTTTGGTAAGATTGGTGCCACGGATAAAACCATCGGGCAGAGACCAGTCGCTCGGGTCACTGTCGATGACTGCGATGGCACTGTCGAGACGGGAAACGGCAAAATCACATACCTCTTTGTAAGGACTAAACTCGAGTTGTTCAAGGTCGGTATCATAACTAATTATAAAGGCCTTGTCGAAAATAAGGCCAAGGTAACCATGAATGACACCTTGCAGAAAATAGCCCCAGGCCGTCATCATCTTGGTGATATCTTTGCCTTCATTTTCAATCTTCTGCCCCTGCATCAGGATCCCTTTCAATACATCGTTGATCTGGGATATCCCTGAGTAGCTGCTATTCCAAAAGTTACGGTTCACATATGCATAAGCATAAGAGATATTATTATTAAAACCTACACGGGGTTCGGAAGAGAGGTCTTTCATGGCAGCATTACCCCAGGAACAGGTGTTCTGGTCGGCCATGGTGCACATGGACAGGCCCGGACCGCTATACTCCTGGATGGCATTGTGCCAGATACGAAACACACCGCCGCCCAGCTGGATCATACTTCCCGGAGTAGCCAGCACGTCGGCAGCGTCAGGTTCATTCAGGTTCTCCACCTCCAGATCGGCACAACTATACATCACCAATCCGAGACCGAGTACCGTTAAATATACTAATTTGAAAAATTTTCTTTTCATAATCTTCACTTTTTGGTTTACACTCATTAGAATTTGAATTCAATAGAACCTGTAAACGTTCTGTAGTTAGGATAAGAGAACTCATCCCATGCCTGGATAGTGTTATCACCATTTCCCTCCTTCGTACCAATCTCAGGATCGAATCCGGGATAATTGGTAAAAGTATAGAGATTCCGGCCCTGAATACCTACCCGCAGATACTTGAAAAACTTGAAGAATGTCTTGTGTAACTCATAATAGAGTGACAACTCACGGATCTTTACGTAGGTTCCGTCATATACAAAATAATCAGAAGGATCGGCTACATTGTAAATGGACATATAGTAGTCATACGTTTTCTTCTTGTAATCGGGAAGCCCGTAAACATCCATATCGGCGGATCTGTAATCCCTGAACATCCATTGGTTGGTCAGGTTATAAATATCGCCTCCTTCTTTCCAGTCAAGCAGGAAATACAGAGTAAATCCCTTGTATGTCATAGTATTGGCATAGGTGATGTGGAAATCGGGGTTGGCATCTCCGATGATCATTTTGGCAGGGTTTCCGTTTTCATCCAGTTTCTGAAGGACTTTTTCAAAACGGGTTCCTTCCGTACCTGCCGGGATTACATAA
>CAZYPI010000142.1:0-7611 GCA_964649335.1 uncultured Rikenellaceae bacterium
AATTGCCGGGAAAGTTTCCTCTTATGTAGACGACGGGGAAACCATCCTGATCGAATCCGGATCGGTTAATGTCCTGCTGGCCCGGGAACTGCTCAGAACAAAGAAAGTGACGATCATTACCACAAACGTTTACATAGCACGCCAGTTCAGGAAAAATGAACAAACAGGCATAATCATCCTGGGAGGGATCTATCAGCACGACAGCGAATCAATGGTCGGAAAAATGACCAAAGCCTGCATCGATCAAATAAATATTAACAAGGCATTCATCGGTATCGACGGATATACAGCTGAGACGGGGTTTACCTTACGGGACCTGCTCCGGGCCGAGGTCTCAAGCTATATCATACAAAAAGCCCGGGAGGTGTTCATTGTTTCCGATTCAAGTAAATTCGGAAAAAAAGAATTAACGAATATTTGCTATCCTGAAGATATATCGCATGTGGCTACCGACGACGGTCTGCCTTCCGTTTACCGGGAAGAACTGAAGAAAGCCGGCGTGGATCTGATTCTGGCCTGATGATGACAGGTCTGTTCCGGAACAAAAACAAAAAGCCCGGCAAAACCGGGCTTTTTCAATGAGTGAAGTACTTTTATGCTAAACGAACCTCGACGGCATTCATTCCTTTCCTGCCTTCTTTCAGTTCGAAAGTTACTTCGTCATCCTTGGTGATCTCATCCACCAAACCGGAAACATGTACAAAATAATCCGTTTCTGTTTCCTTGTCCATAATAAACCCATAACCTTTGGATTCATTAAAGAATTTTACTTTTCCTGTCTTCATCTTGATAAAAATAATTAATTAATAATGGCGGCAAAGGTAATCAAATATTTGACTATCACGACAAGGATCCTTCTTTTATTAAAAAATATATGAAATATCCGCCCCTCTCCCATCTCCTTCATCCTTCATTATTCAACTTTCAACAATCCATTGGGGTCTTTCAGACCATTGAATCCGGTCAGGACACATTTCAGCGACCCTATGGGCAACCGGGCTTTGATCTTCACCGGAATAAAGTTCCGGTCGTCGGTCACCCACATCTGAAGCTGTTTTTCACTGGTAAAAGTCTTGTTATCAGTAATATCAGGAACAAACTTCAGGCAACGCACCCTGCCGAAACGCGTATGTACGGTTTCTTTCCCTTTGTACCGGATACGGATATCCAGGAATTGTTCGTCGAAGAAGGTGTAAAGAGTGATTACCTGGTTGATCTCTAAGTCATTGGAGAACAGATATCTCCGGGCAAAATAAAAAGCGGACAGGATATCGAGGGTATTGGCGGGCGCCGGATGATCCCCGGAGTGCAAACTGCGTATAAAATGCCTGTCCCGGAAAAAAAGCAATTCGTTGTAACGGGTGTAATCGTTTTCCCGGATATTACGTATCGCTTTTACAGGTAACCCGCTCGCCACATCGATGTATGACTCATAGATATCCTCAATGGGTGAAAACACGGCAAACAGGCCGGTGGCACGGGCTTCTGCCTTCACATGGTACAAATAGTCATAACCGACAGGTACCAGGTCTATCACCATGCTCGCCTCCCCTCCCTTGATCCATCCGTAGGCCACATCGAAATATAACACTTCCCCCGGCTGAAAAGCCGTATTTACATGAGGGATGTCCACCGGCATATTGTCATGAAATCCCGGAAACCACAATGAGAATGATAACAAATATAATACCCAGCTACCCATAAACTTTTCAACTCTTCAACTTACTTTCCCCTTTTCTCCATTCTGGAAAAATAATCTTTTGCCGCTTTTTTTACATGAGGTGCCAACAGCAATGCGGATGTCATAGTGGGTATGGCCATCAGGGCAAAGGAACCTGATATCAGGCTCTCCACGGCAGTCAGGGAGGCTACCGAAGCGATCAGGATGGTGATCACGTAAAAGACCGTATAACCCTTCCGTGCCACAGGTCCGGCCAGGAAGTTGGAACATTTTCCGCCATAGTAAGAGTAGGAAAACATAGTGGAGAGGGAAAAGATCAGGACAGCAAGCATCAATATGTATTTCCCTGCCACCGGGATGGCTTCGTCAAAAGCCCTCACGGTCAGCGATATCCCATTCTCATTGCCTGTTTTCCATACGTCTGTTACCAGAATGGCAAGGGCCGTGAGGGTACAGACAACGAGGGTATCGATGGCAGGCCCCAGCATGGCCACCAGTCCTTCCCGTACGGGCTCCTGTGTTTTGGCGGCACCATGAGCCATGGGAGCTGTACCGATCCCTGCCTCATTGGAAAAAGCGGCCCGCCGGGCGCCCAGGATGATCAACCCGCCCAGTGCTCCTCCCGGCATCGCTGTGCCATGATAGTTCTTCGCACTGAAGGCATTGGTAAAAATCATGGCCAGATATTCCGGCACGCGCTGGTGATGGACGATCAGAATAACCACTACCGCCAGGAAATAGAGAACCACCATAAAAGGTACCATCCGGGAGGCTACAAGGCCGATGCGCTTAATGCCTCCGAAAATAACGATCCCCACGATCCCCGTAATGACCAGGCCGGTGATAAAACGGGATATAAAACCGGCATGAACCCCTGCCGGGGTAAGTATCACATCATGAAATATGGCCGTAAGCTGGTTGGCCTGGAAGATGGGCAGACTGCCGAACAGTCCGGCCAGACTGAAAAACACGGCCAGGGGCATCCATTTCCTGCCCAGACCCTCCACAATAAAATACATAGGTCCGCCCTGTACCTGGCCGCTTTTATCTTTCCCACGGTACATCACAGCCAGGGTCGCCGTAAAAAACTTGGTGGCCATACCCACCACCGCCGTGACCCACATCCAGAAGATCGCCCCGGGTCCCCCCACGGCGATGGCTATTGCCACACCACTGATATTTCCCATCCCCACGGTCGCCGCCAGTGCCGTGGACAAAGCCTGAAAATGATTGATCTGGCCAGGATCGTCCGGATGATCATACCGGCCGCGCAGCACCCCCACCGCATGTCCTATGTGCCGGAAAGGGATGAAACCGGAATAGATCAGAAAAAACAACCCCCCGCCCAGCAAAAGTACCAGCAACGGGGTATCCCATATCCAGTCGGCAAAATCTATAATCCCTTTTTCAAGACCCGTCATAGACAACAAATATTATCCCCACAGGATTCTTTACCTTTACCTTTACCTTTACCTTTACCCTTACATATCAGTTTTTTCTTCTCCCCCGTTCTACATTCACCGATCAACGTTCATCCTTCAAAAGGCGATCCCGGTTCCCGCGACATAAAATAAAGGGTCAGCCGGTCCATCAACCTCGGCGAAAACTTCCGCAAAAAGAAGATCACCTTGCCCGTAGCGGTGAGTACGATGAAACGCCGGTTATTTTTTATGCCGTAATAGATCCTTTTTGCCACCTGTTCCGGCGTCATCATCTTCCCTTCGATACGGGGGGATTTCAACTGGGGTTTCCCGTTCGCTGTCAGGGCGGATACCCTGATATTGGTTTTGGTGAATCCCGGTGCAATGATCATGACCCGCAACCCGTGGCTGCGGTATTCCATACGCAGGGTTTCCAGAAAGCCGTGCATGGCAAACTTGGAGGCCGAATAGGCAGTGCGTCCCGGCAGTCCCTGCAAACCGGCCAGCGAAGAAACCCCCGCCACAGTGCCTTTTGATTCAAGCAGATACGGCAGGGCATATTTTGTGCAATAGACGGCACCCCAGAAGTTGGTCTGCATGATCGTATGGAAAACATCCAGCAGCATATCCCCGAAAAGAGCACGCATGCTGACACCGGCATTGTTGATCAGGATGTCTATCCGGCCGAACTTTTCCACTGTTTTTTCCACCAGGTGCCTGCAATCCTCTTCATTTTTCACATCCGTGGGAAAGCTAAACACCTCGATCCCGTCTTTACGAAAACCTTCCTCAATCTCCTGCAATTTATCCTTTGATCTTGCCGCCAGTACGACCCTCGATCCCATCTCCCCGAACAGCCGGGCCGTAGCATACCCTATACCTGATGTAGCACCCGTTATGATTACAACCCTGCCTGTCACTGAAATCATTTTAAATATAAAGCATCAAATATAAAACTATATACGGCTTTTTCCCATTTTTCAGGTATGTTTTATTCATTCTGAAAAGAAAGAAATAAATATATCTTCTGTAATTCAGACAGATAAAAAGACGCCTCTTTTACGGGTGCAGTTTTTTTGTCCTATTGTTTGAATTATTTTGCAAAAATAAAATAGGTTATTACCTTTGCACACCGAAATTCTGATCCAGTAGCTCAGTTGGTAGAGCACATCCCTTTTAAGGATGGGGTCCAGGGTTCGAGACCCTGCTGGATCACCAGAAAACAACCCGGTTATGCCGGGTTTTTTGTTTTAGATAAGGATAATGCTTTCCTTTAAACCAGCAGCGTCGGGAAGTTTATCCCGGTAGTTCTTACTTCCCCTTTCTTGTATTGTCAGGCTGATTTATTAACTTTGGATTATTAAACGATCCTCGGTTATGAAATCAAAAATGCCTCTTTTTTCGTACTTTTATATCCTGTTGTTCATCCTATTCATTATGTCAGGGTGTCAGAATACACATAAAACGGGCAGGCAGGCAGAAAAGGTCAGGGGGCTGGTGGACACCACAGGTTTTGCCCACGAAAGCTGGCAAATGGACAGTCTGATGGCCCGCATCCGCCTCTATGAAGGAGATTCCCTGCTCCCGTGGGAGGAAAAGGACTTCAACTGGCGGGTATGCATCTCGCCCCATGATGACTACACCTATGTCGGCTATCTCTACCCTGCGGTATTGTCTCATGTGCGCACGCCGCTGGTAATCCTTTTCGGTGTGGCCCACAAAGCCCGGCTGCTGGGACTGCAGGATAAGATCGTGGCAGGCACTTACACACAATACCGGGGGCCCTGGGGAAATATCACCGTATCGCCCCTGCGGGAAGAGATCCTGGCTCAACTGGACACCTCCCTTTATACCGTCAACGATTCGATGATGGGTATGGAACATTCGCTGGAAGCCCTGCTGCCGTTTCTGCAATATTTTAACCGGGATCTGCAGATCATCCCCATTCTGGTACCATATATGTCTTATAACCGTATGCAGCAGATCAGCACGGCGCTGGCACGCTCCATAAAGAATGTCACGCAAAAACACCGTCTTTCCTGGGGCACCGGTTATTCTCTGGTGATCTCTACCGACGCCGTTCATTATGGCGATGAAGACTGGGGTGGCAAAAACTATGCCCCTTACGGTACGGACAGCGCCGGACTGGCCGAAGCGGTAGCCCATGAGCAGTTGATCATAGACAGTACGCTCGCCGGTCCCCTGTCACCCGAACGCATCCGGCAGTTTACACGTTTTACCGTACAGGAACAGGATTATAAAAAATATAAATGGACCTGGTGCGGCCGCTACTCGGTGCCGTTCGGGTTGCTGACAGCCTGGCATCTGCAACAGATCACCGGAGCTCCTCCCCTCCAGGGAGAACGGGTAGGCTACCGAAACAGTATTGATCATACACCCCTGCCCGTAAAAGACCTTCATATGGGCGTAACAGCACCTGCCAATCCGCATCACTGGGTGGGATATGCCGCTGTGGGTTACCGTTAAAAAAGAGAATCTAACCCGCCTGACAGCCTCTTGTTCCGATAGGTTCAGAAATCCATCAGTAGCTTATTCCCTTCCGACCGGGCGGCAGCATCTTCCATTTTATCGAATATTTCCACCACCTCTTTTACCATATGAGTATCAGGGATCCGTATATGATGACTCCCTTTTTTCTCCCACCGGGAGAGTACATAATGTACTGTGATCTTATGAATATCGATAGCCGGCAGGTATCCCTGTTCCATGTGGTTGTCCGTTACCGTCTCCACCAGTATACCCGCCTCCAGCAGATCATTCAGGGCTCTGAGTATTAATCGTATAGGCAGCTTCAGCCTGTCCGTTATCTCATAAGAAGTCAATGGCTTCTCCCCTTTTGCAAAACGCTTGATGATCATGACGGAAACCAGTATCAGGACTTTCTTATATAATGAAAGCCGGATATTTTGCGTATCCGCCTCAAACTCATAGTGTCTGACATTTTGATAGGCAAAAGAGAGTTCTGCGCCGAACAGCACGATCAGCCAGCTCACCTGCAACCAGATCATAAACAAGGGAAGTGCCGCAAAACTGCCGTAAATGGCATTGTACCTGGATACCCCTACCTGAAAGTGCACGTAGCCCCATTGTACCAACTGAAACAATGTTCCCGCCACGATCCCGGCAAGCAGGGCTGCCAAAAACTTCACCTTGGTATTGGGAATGATCATATATATCATCGTAAACATGATCCACATCATGAAGAAAGGAGCCACCCGGATCAGACCGGTCACCACCGGCCCCAGGTATTCCATGATCACATTCCCCTCTCCCGTATTGCCGAAACGGGACATGATGAATACAGTGACACTCCCCGATATGAACATCAGAATGGGTGACAACAGCAAAATGGCCATGTAATCACTGAATTTCCTGAGAAACGACCGGGATTTTTGTATCTGCCAGATATTATTGAGAGCACTCTCTACATTGGACAACACTTTGATCACTGCCCAAAACAGTAACAAAAGTCCGAAACCGGCAATAAAACCGCCTTTGGTAATTTCCAGCATCCGGTTGGCAAAATTGATGGCCCAGTTCAGCACCTCCTGCTGGCCCTGAAAATTTTTCATCAGCTCTTCCGTCACCCGGGCCTCCAGCCCGAAACCCTTGGCTATCCCGAAAAGCATTGCCAGTACCGGCACGATAGATAACAGTGTGTAATAGGTCAACGCCGAAGCACGCACCTGCACTTTGTCTTCAGACAACCCCCGTACCAACAACATGATAACACGTAGCTGACGATAGAGGAATGATTTGTGCCTGGGCAACTCCTCCAGGGGAATACGCCAGATATCAACCGTAATAAAATGAATCGAACGGGTAATAAGATATTTGAACTTTTTCACTGTCAATCACTATTAATACCTTCGTCCGGAAAGTAAACCCTGCCGGATTACAGGATAAAGATAAACAACTTCTGCGAATTTTATTTTTGATTGCGTATTTTTACGCCCTGACTAAACAAATCATCATGAACATAAACTTGCTGGAATTCACGGAAGGAGCTGAAAAAGCCACCGGCATTGCCGTTATCATTGATGTTTTCAGGGCTTTTTCCACGGCCTGTTACTTGTATGGTCAGGGTGTGCGGGAGCTTTTCGTAACCGGTTCCGTAGAAGAAGCCTTTCGTTTCAGGAAAGAGAACCCGGCCACCCTGCTGGTGGGCGAAAGAAATGAACGGATGATCGACGGTTTTGATTTCGGC
The DNA here is from genome assembly GCA_964649335.1 of uncultured Rikenellaceae bacterium. Lineage (GTDB taxonomy): Bacteria > Bacteroidota > Bacteroidia > Bacteroidales > VadinHA17 > DRPN01. Next base: position 7,331 of record CAZYPI010000142.1, read on the forward strand.
AACTCCCCCGCCGCCGTTATAAAACATGACCTTACCGGAAAAACGGTGGTACTGACAACCAGCGCCGGGACAAAAGGTCTGGTCAGGGCCTCCCGGGCCGGGAGGGTGCTGGCGGCAGGATTCGTCAACGCCCCGGCTACGGCCGCCTTTATCCGGGAACAGCAACCCGATAAGGTGAGCCTCGTGGCCATGGGTTACAACGCTGTGATTCCCGCAGACGAAGACCGCCACTGTGCCGGCTACATCCGTGCCCTGCTCACCGGCCAGGAACCTGATTTCCC
>CAZYPI010000143.1:0-7565 GCA_964649335.1 uncultured Rikenellaceae bacterium
CGTAAACTCCAATAACGGAAAATGATTCCTACTCTGTTTTTCCTCCCCCGCCCTTCGGGCACCCCCATCTTCATATTCTCACCGGTACTCCTTTCCCTTGCAGATACTTCTTCAGTTCCCCTATAGTCATCTCCCGGTAATGGAACAGTCCGGCAGCCAGGGCGGCATCGGCCTTTCCTGTTTTCCAGGCGTCGTAGAAATCTTCCATCTTCCCGGCACCGCCGGAGGCAATCACCGGGATATTCACTATTTCAGACACGCGGGCCAGGGCTTCGAGGGCATACCCCTGCCGTGTGCCGTCGTGGTCCATGGAGGTGAAGAGGATCTCTCCCGCGCCGCGTTCTTCCGCTTCTTTCACCCACGAGAAAAGCTCTTTGTCCGTAGCTTTGCGGCCCCCGTGGGTATAGACCTGCCAGGTTCCTTCCGGTGTCTTGCGGGCGTCCACGGCCACCACCACGCACTGGCTGCCGAAATGAACCGCCAGCTCACCGATCAATTCCGGATGATACACCGCCGAAGAGTTTATGGATATTTTGTCCGCTCCGGCCTGCAGCAGCACTTCCACATCCTCCACGCTGCTGATGCCTCCGCCTACGGTAAAGGGGATATTGAGGGTTGCCGCCACGCGGGTCACCAGCGACACGAGTGTCTTGCGTTTCTCGTGCGTGGCCGTGATATCGAGATAGACCAGCTCGTCGGCGCCTTCGTCGCGGTAATGCGCTCCCAACTCCACCGGGTCGCCGGCATCGGCCAGGTTGACGAAGTTCACTCCTTTGACGGTGCGGCCGTCTTTGACGTCCAGACAGGGTATGATACGGAATGTCAGCATATCACAGATATTTTTTCAGATCTTCGGTTTTTATCTTTCCTTCGAGCAGGGCTTTGCCGAGGATCACCCCCCACACGCCCATCCCTTCTAGGGCCTCTATCTCTTCTGTGGAGGAGACGCCCCCGCTGGCTATCAGCTGCAACGCCGGGAACTTTTCACGTATCCCGCGGTAGAGTGCCAGGTCGGCGCCCCGCAGGTTGCCGTCGCGGCGGATGGCTGTCACCGACAGGTAAGTGATGCCCAGGGCGGCGAGGCGCTCCACCGCCTCCGGCCAGGAAACATCTGCTTTCTCCTGCCACCCGTCGGTCATGGGTTTGCCGTCGCGGATATCCACGGCGGCAATGAACCGCTCCGCACCGTAATCACTCATCCAGCGACGCAACAGCTGCGGGTTTTTCAGCGCCACGCTGCCCACATTCATTTTCCAGACGCCGGCAAAGAAGACCCGTTCGATATCCTCACTGCTGCGCAGCCCTCCCCCGAAGTCCACCCGCAGAGAGGTCTCGCCGGCAATGGTTTCCAGCACCTCCAGGTTCCGCGGATGTCCGGTGCGGGCACCGTCGAGATCCACCAGGTGCAGGTTGCGGAACCCCTCTGCAGCATATTGTTTTGCCAGCAGTACCGGTTCCTTTTCATATTCTGTTTTCCGGTCAAAGGCACCCTCTCGCAGGCGCACCACTTTTCCGCCGATCAGGTCTATGGCGGGAAACAACTCTATCATAACGCCAAAAAGTTTTTAAGTACCTGCTCTCCGGCTTCCCCTGATTTCTCGGGATGGAACTGGGTGGCGAAAAAATTATCTTTCTCCATCACCGCCGAAAAGGGAAGCCCGTATTCGGCCGTCCCTTTCGTGCCGGCAGACACCTGTGCAAAGTAACTATGTACAAAATAAAAATAAGAACCTCCGGGAATATGTGTCAGCAGGATGCTGTTATGCGGGAACACCCGGTTCCAGCCCATGTGTGGGATCTTGAGCCCGGCCGTTTTATCCGCCTCATCACGAAAATGCACCACCTCCGCATCAAAGATCCCCATTCCGGTGATATCGCCTTCGCGGGTATGACGGCACATCAGTTGCAGTCCGAGGCATATCCCCAGGACAGGCTGTGTCAGGGCGGGGATCAGCCGCTCCAGACCCTCCTTCTGCAGCTTTTTCATGGCGCTGGCGGCCTGGCCCACGCCGGGGAAGATCACTTTTTCTGCCCTTTGTATCTCTTCCGGTTCAGCCGTCACCGTAGCCTTCACGCCCAGGCGTTGCAGGGCATACATTACCGAGCGGGTGTTGCCGGCGCCGTAGTCTATCAGTGCAACATTCCCCATTGTTCCGTTCCTTTGGTGGATATTTCCTGTTCTCCTTCTCCCGACACTGCCATATGCAGCGCCCGGGCAAACGCTTTGAAGATGGCTTCGGCCTTGTGATGCTCATTGGTACCCAGAGCATGGATATGCAGAGTACATTTCGCCGTGTCGGTAAACGACTTGAAGAAGTGATAGAACATCTCGGTGGGCATCTCCCCGATCATCTCCCGGGTAAATTCCACCTCCCAGACGATAAAATTCCTTCCGCCGCCAATGTCCACCACGACACGTGCCCGGCTCTCGTCCATGGGCACGGAAAAATCGTAACGGGCGATGCCCCTGCCGCTGCCCAGCGCTTCGCGGAAGGCCTGGCCGAGGGCCAGCGCCGTATCCTCGATGGTGTGGTGTTCGTCCACCTGCAGGTCGCCCTCTGCCTGCACACGCAAGTCGAATCCTCCGTGAAAGCCCAGTTGTTCGAGCATATGATCAAAGAAACCGATGCCGGTGGAGACGTCCGTTTTGCCGCTGCCGTCCAGCGACAGCTCCACCTCCACGGTGGTCTCCCGTGTTTTCCTTTTCACCCGTGCCTGCCGCTGCGCAGCCAGCAGGAAGCGGGCAATCTCCTCCCAGCTCTGTGTCTCCAGGGCGATCACGGAGGCCAGCGTCTCCGGCGCTGCGGTGACTTCGTCGCCGCCCAGGCCGCTGTGGTCGTTCAGCCAGATGCCCCGGGCACCCAGGTTGCGGGCCAGCTCCATGTCGGTGAGACGGTCGCCGATGACAAAAGAGTGTTCCAGATCATACTCCCCTTCCAGATACTTTGTCAGCAATGCCGTACCGGGTTTGCGCGTAGGAGCCCGCTCCTCCGGCACCGTACGGTCGATAATGATATCTGCAAAGCGGATCCCCTCATTTTCGAGGGTCTGCAGGATAAAACGGTGGGGCGGCAGAAACCGCTCTTCGGGAAAAGCGTCTGTCCCCAGTCCGTCCTGGTTGGTGACCATCACCAGCTCATAGTCCGTTTCCCGCGCGATGCGTGCCAGCGCACACAGCATGCCGGGATAAAACACCAGCTTTTCCATAGAGTCCAGTTGGTAATCGTCCGGCTCCCGCGTCAGGGTGCCGTCACGGTCGATGAATAAGATTTTTTTCGTTTTCATAGAAATATTTTTTGGTACTGGGTGCTTGGTGTTATCGCCTCATCTCTTTATCACTCTCTATCCCTTGTTCACTTGTTTCCTGGTTCTTGTTTCCTGGTTCTTTATTCGAGTATGGGTGTCAGTGCTTTCATCAACTTATCATTCTCCTCTTCCGTTCCCACGGTGATCCGTATGGCTTCTCCGCAGCCGGGGATACCGCTCCGCAGTCGCACGACGATGCCTTTTTCTTTCAGATAACGATAGATTTCCTGCGGCTTTTCAAAACATACCAGCAGGAAGTTGGCATCGGAGGGAAACACCTTTTTCACCCCCGGCAGGGTTGTCAGGAAACGTTTCAGGTTTTCTTTTTCGGCCAAAATCCGTCTCACCATCTCTTCCTGTGTTTTTCTCTCTTCAAAACGCGCAGAAGCCAGGGCCAGCGTCAGGCGGTTGACGTTGTACGGCAGTTTGACGCGGTTGAGCCAGTGAAAGATTTCCGGTGAACCGAAAGCCATGCCCAGACGGATCCCTGCCAGCCCGCGGGCTTTGCTGAAGGTCTGCAATATCACCAGCTTTTCATACTGTCCGGTCAGCGGGAGCATACTCTTTTCCGGGGCAAAGTCAATATAGGCCTCGTCCACCACCACCAGTCCTTCGAAGGACTCCAGCAGTTGCAGCACCGTCCTCCGAGCTACGGCATTGCCTGTCGGGTTGTTGGGCGAGCAGAGGAAGACCATCCGGGTATTTTCCGTCGCCGCAGCGAGGATCCTTTTCGCATCCGGCTGCAACGATTCATCCATGGGCACCCCCTTCACCCCGATGCCATGAATACCGGCCAGCACCTCGTACATACCGTAGGTGGGCGGTGTGATGATCACCTCATCCCGCTCCGGTTCGCAGAAAGTGCGGAAAAGCAGATCCAGGATCTCATCGCTGCCGTTGCCGAGAAAAACCTGGTCCGGAGACAGGCCTTTTTCTACGGCGATTTTTTCCTTTAATGTCCGCTGATACGGATCGGGATAGCGGTTCAGTCCCTCTTCGTCAAAGACGGCCAGGGCACGGCCGGTCGCCGGATCACGCAACACCAGTTGCACCCTGCCGGGGTAAGGATTCTCGTTGGCATCCAGCCACACCGCCGCCTCTCCCTGATACTCATCCCTCGCCGAAGAGTAAGGCTGCAGGTAGCGGATGTTTTTACGGACGAGATTCTTTATGAATTGTTTTGTTTTCATCATATACAATAATCATTTACTTACGCTTAGGACGAAATTAAGTAGAAATTTATCAATTGCTTCACTAAAGCATAGAACATCAAACATCGAACATCAAACATCAAACAAACTTTTATCTTTTTACTTTCTTTGTCCACCGTAGCTCTTCCGGAGCGAAGGTGGATGTCTTTTCTCTTTCCTTTTGCCTTAATACTTTTGCCTTACTTCAACGACTCTCCGGTGTCCCTCCAGTCCTTCCGCTGCGGCCATGGTCATGATGGCGGGGCCGATCTTTTCCAGTCCTGCGGGGGTGATTTCCTGCACGGTCATTTTTTTCAGATAAGAATCCAGGGACACACCTCCATACACCCGGGCGTAGCCGGCGGTGGGGAGGGTGTGGTTGGTGCCGGAGGCATAGTCACCGGCACTCTCGGGGGTATAATGACCCAGGAACACCGATCCGGCGTGCCGGATCTCCTGTAGCATGCGTTCCGGTTCCTCCACGGCCAGGATCAGGTGCTCGGGGGCATATCGGTCGGAAATCTCCGTGGCTTCTTTCTCATCCCGGCAGAGGATGATCCGGCCGTGTTCGAGCGACTGCCGGGCGATCTCCTTCCGGGGCAGCGTCTCCAGTTGCCGCGACACCTCTTTCTCCGTTGCCGCTGCCAGCCACTCCGACCAGGTCACCAGCACCACCTGGCTGTCGGGGCCGTGTTCGGCCTGTGAGAGCAGGTCGGCAGCCACCCAGGCGGGGCGGGCCGTATCATCAGCCATCACCAGCACCTCCGACGGGCCGGCCGGGATGTCTATGGCCGTGCCCTGTTGCTGCGCCCACTGTTTGGCTGCCGTCACATAGCGGTTGCCGGGGCCGAAGATCTTGTCCACTTTGGGGATGGTCTCCGTCCCGAGGGCCATGGCCGCTATGGCCTGGGCTCCTCCCACACGGAATATACGATGCACGCCCGACACGGCGGCGGCATAGAGTATCTCCGGCGCCACGCGTCCCTCGCGGCCGCCGGGGGTGCAGAGGATGATCTCGCGGCTGCCGGCGATCACGGCCGGCACGGCCAGCATCAGCACCGTAGAAAACAAGGGCGCCGTACCACCGGGGATGTACAACCCCACCCTGTCTATGGGCCGGGACACCCGCCGGCAGGTTACTCCCGGCATCGTCTCCACCGGCGGCTCGTCATGACGCTGCGCTGCATGAAAAGTGCGGATGTTGGCGGCCGCCAGGGCGATGGCTTCCTGCAGCTCCGGAGACACCTGTTGTCCGGCTTCTGTTATCTCTGCTGCAGACACCTCAAGCTTCTCCGTGACAAAACCGTCAAAACGCCGGGTGTAGTCGCGCAGGGCGGCATCCCCCTCTTGCCGGAGGCGGCCGAAGACCTCCCGCACCATCTCCTCCAGGCTCTCCTGCTCCGGTGCCGGACGCTCCAGGATCGTGTCCCATTGTTCTTTTTCAGGATACAGGTACTTTTTCATTCATTTATCATTTTCAATAAAATATTTTAACCGCTTTATCTTCTTTTTCATCTACCGTAGCCGGTCCCTGAGTGATCCCGCGCAGCGGGATTGTAGAAAAGGGCAGCGAAGACAGACTCCGTGCCCTCCGTGGTATAAACATTCCCACCATTCCACCATTCCACCATTCCATTATTCCACCATTCCATTATTCCATCATTCCATCATTCCATCATTCCACCATTCCATCATTCCACCATTCCATCATTCCACCATTCCATTATTCCACCATTCCACCATTCCATCATTCCACCATTCCCTCCCTACACCACCATCTTTTCAATCGGAATGATGAGTATTCCCTGGGCCCCGTTTTCTTTGAGCCGGTCAATGACCTCCCAGAAATCGTCTTCGCCGATGACCGAGTGCACCGAGCTCCAGCCGCTTTCGGCCAGGGGCATGATCGTGGGACTTTTCATGCCGGGCAGGATCTTTTTGATCGCTTCCAGTTTGTCATTGGGGGCATTGAGCAATACATACTTATTGTTTCCTGCCGTCAGCACCGCTTTGAGGCGGAAGATCAGGCGGTCGAGTATATTCAGCTTCCCCTCCGGCAGGTTATCGCCGGTGACCAGCACCGCTTCGGAGTCCAGCAGTCTCTCCACCTCTTTCAGGCGGTTCTGGAAGAGGGTGCTGCCGGTGGATACCAGGTCGCAGATGCCGTCGGCCAGTCCGATATTGGGGGCAATCTCCACCGAGCCGGAAATCTCATGGATTTCCGCCGTAATGCCATGGGCATCCAAAAACTTGCGCAGCGAATGGGGATAGGAGGTGGCTATTTTCCTGCCCTGCCACCACGACAGACCCGGATAATCCACGGCACGCGGCACGGCGAGTGCCAGATGACAGCGGGCAAAGCCCAGTTTCAGCACGATCGGCAGCCCCTCTCCTTTTTCCACCAGCAGGTTCTCCCCGACAATGGCCGCATCCACGACGCCGTCACGCACATAGTTGGGGATGTCGGAGTTGCGGAGGAAAAGGATCTCGAGCGGGAAATTGGTGGTCTGCACCCGCAATTGCTCCTGGCCGTTGGGCAGGCGTATGCCCGCCTCGCGCAGCAGCTTCAGCGAACCGTCCCGCAGACGGCCCGACTTCTGAATGGCTATTCTTAATAATTCTTTCATCTGTTAATATTTTAAATATTACATTTTTATTCGATTAACCCCCTCCCTTTATCCCTCCCCCTCGGCGAGGGGGAGGGATGTTCTTCGTGTATTTCTTTATCTCATAAATAACGGAGGGTGGGGGTCATTACATAAAACATATTTTTGTTTCATAATCATTCCTCTGTGTGTTTAAATCAATCATGAATGTTTCATTTTACTTTTTTATTAACCGCAAAATTTACCAGGAAGGCATAAAGAGCTTCTTTTCTCTGTGTCCTCTGCGCATTTTTCATCTGCCGTAGTTGGTCCCTGAGTGATCCCGTACAGCGGGATTGTATCGAAGGGCAGCGAAGGCAGACTCCATTTCCTCCGTGGTTAAAGATTCCATCTCCCCAATATTCCAATATTCCATTATTCCACCATTCCATCATTCCATTATTCCATCATTCCATTATTCCAT
>CAZYPI010000144.1:0-7541 GCA_964649335.1 uncultured Rikenellaceae bacterium
ATCCCGTCTCCGCACCCCTTTTGAGAAAAGAAAAAAATATTTCCTGGAGAGATTCTTTCACCAGGGGCGGCTCTACTACTCCGACGAAGAACTGCAGCAGATCCTCGGGTTGATCGGGCAAAAACCGTCGGTAGTGGTGGTGAATCTGGAACGGCCGGCCATTCTCACGGAGATCAACGAAAAGTGTGCTGCCCTGATAGCCGATTTCGGGACCTCGGATGATGTCCTTGCGGAGATATTGTTTGGCAGATACAATCCTTCGGGCAAGCTGCCTTTTGAGCTTCCTTCGTCACAAGAGGCTGTGGAGAACCAGCTTGAAGACGTTCCATACGATTCTGAGAATCCACTTTATCCCTTTGGATACGGAATATCTTATTAATTACTTTTCCTGCCGGTTCTGTTTTAGTGTATCGGAACGGTTGACTTCCTGCAGTTTCTTTACAATCCCGGCTTTTATTTTATCCGGAAGAATCCTGGAGGTACTGACCAAAGTGTTATTAAGGATTCCGGGAATTTCTATTTTCTTTCCTTTAAGTAACGCTTTGTATGCGTCTTCGGCCACTTCCCGTGCTGAGGCAAAAAGATGAAAACGGGACAGGAAAGAGGATTCGCTTCCCACTTCCTGTTGGAACCCTGTTTTTGTCGGGCCCGGACAAGAGGTGGTTACGGTTACCCCGGTGCCGGACAGCTCGCTGGCAAGGGCCTCACTGAATGAGAGCACATACGCTTTGCTGGCATAATAAACCGCCATATAGGGCCCGGGAAGGAAGCCGGCCACCGAAGAAATGTTCAGTATCTTCCCTTCATTTCGTTCAACCATTGGTTCCAGATACAACCGGGTAAGTTCGGTAAGGGCTACTATATTGATATGCAACAGTGCGGATATCCGGTCAAAGTCTTCCTCATAAAATTTACCGAAAACACCTATACCGGCATTGTTTACCAAAACGTCGATAACGATTTGTTTTTCTTCCGTTTTGCGAAACACCTCCCGGACCGCTCCGGGTTTTGACAAATCCTGTGTTATGACCTCAATATCTATATCAGGGTGCTCCTGCTGTAACTTGTTTTTTACTTCCCTGAGCAAATTGTTATTTCTTGCCACCAGTACCAGGTTATACAAGTCCCCGGCAAACAATTTTGCCAGTTCATAACCGATCCCTTTGCTGGCCCCGGTTATCAGCACCGTTTTCGGTTGCTGCATTTTCATGATATTCTCATCTATTTATGGTTAAAGATAACCATTTTTTAATAACGTTAACAATCCCGGCAAATACCGGGACTGGCAGAAGAAGCACCGCAATGATCATTTTAAGAAATATTTTCAAAGTTACAAGTTACAAGCCGTGAAAATTTTCTACTTTTATCTTCTGTTTTTAACCGATAAACATTCGTAACGATGAAAAACTTAATATTCCGCACTCCCGTTCTTTTCCTGTTTCTCATAACCCTTTCCGTTATTGCCCAGCAGAAGGATCAGCTATTGCCACAGGATCCTGATGTCGTTACGGGGACGCTCAAGAACGGTCTGAGATATTATATTCGCCACAACGAAAAGCCGCAGAAACGCGTGGAGTTCCGTTTGGTGGTCAATGCCGGGTCGATTCTGGAAAACGACGACCAGCAGGGGCTGGCACATTTCTGCGAGCACATGGCCTTCAACGGCAGCAAACATTTTACAAAAAACCAACTGGTGGATTTCCTGGAAGAGACGGGTATGCGTTTCGGCGCCGACCTGAATGCTTACACTTCGTTTGATGAGACGGTCTATCAATTCCAGATCCCTTCCGACCGGCAAGGGCTGGTGGACTCGGCCTTTTTTATCCTCGAGGACTGGGCTCACAACCTTTCCTTCAATCATGAGGAGATAGACAAGGAGCGGGGGGTGATCCGGGAAGAATGGCGATTGGGTCTGGGAGCACAGGACCGCATGCAGAAAAAATATTTCCCGGTGTTGTTCCGGGGCTCCCGGTATGCCGAACGGCTGCCCATCGGCAAAATGGATATTGTAATGCACTGTAAGTACGAGACCCTGGAGAGTTTTTATCACGACTGGTACCGTCCCGACCTGATAGCGGTTGTCGTGGTGGGCGATATAGACCCTATATATGCCGAAAAGATGATAAAGGAACATTTCAAAAAAATCAAAAACCCCCGGCATGAAAGGGTCAGGAAGACTTATGGCCTGGCCGACAATAAGAAGCCCATCATTGCCGTGGCCACCGACAAAGAAGCCACCGGCAACCAGGTGGCCATTTTCTGGAAGCATCCCAAAACCCATCTTATCACCCGTGACGACTACCGTCGCACTTTGGTAATGTCTCTTCTCTCGGGTATGCTGAACGACCGTTTTTATGAGCTCTCCCAAAAACCGGACGCTCCTTTCGTTTATGCCGGATGCAGTTACGGGGGATTTCTCGTCCGCACGCGCGATGCCTGGCAATGTTTTGCCGTCCCCAAAACGAATCGCATCAGCGAAAGCCTCAGCACCCTGATCAAAGAAAATATGCGGGCTAAAAAGTACGGATTCACCGCAGGAGAGATGAAACGCCAGAAAGCCAACATTCTGACCGGCTACGAAAACATGCTCAAAGAAAAGGACAAGACCAACTCGTCATCTTATGTGGATGAATATGTACGCAATTTTCTGGAGCAGGAAGCTTTTCCGGGCATCGAGTACGAATATGCTTTTGTAAAAGAGACCCTGCCGAAAATCACGCTGCAGGAAATCAACACGGCCATAGACACCCTCCTTTCGCGCGACAATGTGGAGATACTGGTTACAGGACCCGACAAAAAAGACAATGTAGTCCCCGACACCACTGCCCTGCTGATCGCTTACAAGACCGCTCTGGTGGCGCCTGTCACCGCTTATGTCGACAAACAGGTTTCCGGCAATCTGATCAGTGACAAACTTACGGAGGCTACGGTCGTCAGCCGGACGAAAAACACGGTATTCGGATACACCGAGGTCACCCTGAGCAACGGCGTCACGGTGGTCATGAAACCCACGGAGTTCAAGAATGATGAGATCCTGATGGATTCGTACAATTTCGGCGGCAGCTCGCTGGTGCCGGCAGACAAGGCATTCATGGCACGCATGGCCCCTACGGTCATTAAGCAGTGCGGCATCGGAACGATGAGCGCCACCGACCTCAACAAGTTCCTCGCCGGCAAGAAAGTATCTGTTTCTCCAAATATAAGTCAACTTTATGAAGGGATCTCGGGTTCCAGCACCCGGAAAGACCTGGAGACCATGCTCCAGCTTACCTATCTTTATTTTACCCGCCCCCGCAAAGACGACGAAGCATTCCGTTCCTTCAAATCCAGGCTGGCCAACCAGATCCGTTTTTTGAAATCCAACCCGCAGATGGTGTTTATCGACACACTTTACAAACTCTCCGCAAGCAACGACCCCCGCTATTTCCAGATACCCACGGAAAAACAGGTGAACGATCTGGATCTGGATGAGATCCTTGCTTTCTACAAAGACCGTTTTGCCGATGCCGAAGGGTTTCGTTTTTATTTTGTAGGCAGTTTTTCACCGGATTCCCTGCTTCCGCTTGTCCGGAAATACCTGGGCAGCCTGCCGGCTATCCACCGGAAGGATATGTGGAGGGATGTCTCTCCCCGTTTCCCCGACGGGATCACCAAAGCCGTCGTGCATAAAGGCAGCGAGCCCAAAAGCATGGTGGCCATCCTGATGGAAGATCCCTTCGACTGGAATGTCAGAAACCGGCTTATCTTCAACATCACCACCAACATTCTCAACATCCGGTTGCGGGAAACCATGCGCGAAAGCAAAAGCAAAACATACGGGGTGGGGATACAGAAATCCAACACCAAACTACCCAAACCGGAATACAATATTCTGATCAACTGGGGTTGCAAACCGGACAATGTGGATGAACTGATCAACACGGTTTTTCAGATCATGGATGACATGCAAACCCATTTTCCTTCGGACGAAAACATGGAAAAATCCAGAGAAACCATCGTCCGTCAGTTGCAAACCGACAGTGAGAAGAATGATTACTGGCTGGGCAAACTGATGGACAGCTCCATCAACAATGACAAGCTACAAACGCAGGATGAACTGGTGAAAGTTGTTGAAAGCATCACGCCGGAGGAGATCCGGCAGGCCGCCCGGCAATATTTCACCAAAGACCATTACCTGCAGGTGGTGCTGCTTCCGGAAAAATAACTATCATCGCCGGCAATGATACACGTACCTGGCATTTTATCCTGAAGGTCATTGACGGCCCGATCCGTTTGAGGTGGTATTATGAAACGACCCTCTACCTCTTTATCACCTTACTTATAGCCATGCCTTTTTCTCCGGTAAGTTTTATGATATAAATTCCGGAATGAAGGTTACTCATATCCACCCTCACTGTTTCACGGCCTTTGCACTCCATATCTTTAAGAACCACACCTGCAAGGTTAACAACCTGCAATCCGGTAAATCTGCCGGCTGTTTTTACCGTCAACACATCCCTTACCGGGTTGGGATAAGTATTTACCTGCAACTTTTCATTTTTTATGACTCCGGTTACAACTTTTGTTGCGACAAAGTCATTATTCGGCATATCTCCCGTAATGTTGTTTATTATGATGCTTGACGGCTCAAAAACATACCCTTCTTTTTCCGGTGTGATGGTAACGGTTCTGCCATCATTTAATGCAAAACTGTATGTACTGTCATCATTTGCATATCTCACTCCTGAAATATCTCCTGACAAAATAAGCTTAAAGCCTGAGATATCATCCAAACCTGTAATAGCTCCCGAAACAAGGTGGCCGGTTAATGTAAACTGCGCCTCATAATCTGTGTTAAAATTCGTAATCTTGGTAACCGTATTGCCGTCACCGTCATGCCACTCGACAAAAGTGTACCCCTCTTTAATTACCGGATCCGGCAACTCTACACTCTCCAACGAATTATTTGCAAACGCCTCTCTTCCGATGGTGGCAACTCTGTCCCCAAGGGTCACGTTCGTTAATTTATTCAGATAAAAAGCATTATATCCGATGGTGGTAACACTGTCCGGGATGCTCACGCTCGTTAATTGATTATTCGCAAATGCAAATTCGCCAATAACAGTAACACTGTTCGGTATGGACACATTCGATAACTGATTATACCTAAACGCTGCCCCTCCGATGGTGGTAACACGGTTCCCGAGGGACACATTCGTTAACTGATTATTCCCAAACGCCCTATACCCGATGGTGGTTACACTGTTCGGGATTTCCACACTCGTTAACTGATTATACCAAAACGAACTATCCCCGATGATGGTAACACTGTTCGGAATAAAATCCACCATATCTCCATCTCCTCCGTATGAAACTACCGTGGTAGAATCATCGGTACCATCGTTATTTCTCGCGAATATCAACCCTTTTGAGGGTTTTCCGTTTATTTCATTGATGGCATTGTTGTTAAACGCACCGGCACCTATGGTGATCACACTGTTCGGTATGATCACACTCGTTAAGTGATTGTCCTTAAACGCAACCGCTCCAACAGAAGTAACACTGCCGGGAATGGTCACACTCGTCAACTGATTATCCTTAAACGCACTCTCCCCGATGGTAGTAACACTGTTGCCGATGGTTACACTCGTGAGCTTATTCGAATAAAACGCATAACCCCCGATGGTGTCAACAAGGTTTCCGATAGTCACGCTTGTTAACTGATTGTCTTCAAATGCACTCCGCCCAATGGAGGTAACACTGTTCGGGATAGTCACACTCGTTAACTTATTAGACAAAAAAGCACCCACTCCGATAGTGGTAACACTGTTCGGGATGATTACACTTGTTAACTGATTATTCGCAAACGCAACTTCCCCGATAGTGGCAACACTGTTCCCAATAGTCACGCTCGTTAACTGATTCGTATAAAAGGCATTACCTCCAATAACGGTAACACTGTTCGGAATAGTCACATTCGTCAACTGATTATTCTCAAACGCATGATCCCCGATGGTATCAACACCGTTTCCGATGGTCAGGCTTGTTAACTGATTGTCTCTAAATGCACTTCCCCCTATGGTGGCAACTCCGTTCCCGATGGTCACATTCGTTAGCTTATTCGAATAAAAAGCATCCGGCCCGATGACGGTTACATTATCCGGGACAGTCACTTCCGTTAACTGATTATAGGCAAAGGCATAATCCCCGATGGTGTCAACACTGTTTCCGATAGTCACGCCTGTTAGCTGATTTTCTGCAAATGCACTCAGCCCGATAGTGGTAACACTGTCGGGGATGCTAACATACGTTAACCGGTTAAACCGAAAAGCTTTACTTCCAATATAGGTAAGTGTATTCGGAAGCTGAACCGATGTTATTCCTTTGTTGTAAAACACACCTTCGACATCTTTATCGGCAATACCGGTTACGGTTTGCTGATAAATCACTTCGGGAATCCTGATATCTGTAACGTCAAAGCTGTAACTGCAGCTTTGAATTATTCCGTTATCTACAACTACCTCGTTGCTGCCAAGGATATGTAACGGCCGTGCGACAAAATCATTATTTGAACTATTTTCTGAAATATTATCTATAACGATACTTATCGGATTAAAAACAAAATAATCATGTTCCGGTGTGATGGTAATTGTTCTGCCTTCGTTTAATGCAAAACTGTATGTGCTGTCTTCATTTGCATACCTCACTCCGGAGATATCTCCCGACAAAATAAGCCTTAAACCGGAGATGTTTTTACATCCCGAAACAGTACCGGAAACAAGATACCCCGTTAATGTAAATTGCGCTTCGTAAGAATTGTCAAAATCTGTTATCCCGGTTACCACAGTTCCCGATCCGTCATGCCATTCGGTGAAAGTGTACCCCTCTTTGATTACCGGGTCCGGCAACGCTATGTTCGTCAACTGATTAGATGCAAACGCCTTCTCCCCAATAGCCGTAACACTGTTCGGGATACTCACGCTCGTTAACTGATTAGACCTAAACGCTTCACTTCCGATGTAGGTAAGTGTATTCGGAAGTTGAACCGATGTTATTCCTTTGTTGTAAAACACACCTGAAGAAAATAATTGCTTGTCGGCAATGCCGGTAACGGGTTTACCGTATAAGGTATCGGGGATAATGATGTCTGTAACTGCAAAGTTGTAGCTGCAGCTTTGTATCATTCCTTTTTCAACAACCACATCGGCTTCGGTAAGGGTGTACTGACCGTAAGTAAATGATACAGACACAAAAAACAGAAAAAATGCCCATCCGGCCTGTTTAAAAAAAGTAACATGTTTTTTCATTTGATACGATTTACCTGGTTTAAAAAATTGTTTTTTTTACGGCTCACAACCGGTTTTTGTTACATTCTTATACCTGTTCTTCAAAATAGAAAAACGTATCCTGCAAGGTAAGGTCTCCGGCGGTAAACACACGATATCCTTCTTTTTTCCGAACATTTTTCTTAATTTTCGGATAAAATTTTATCAAAAATTCACGGCTATGAAAAAGAGATTTATGGCAGGTGTGATTTTTTTGATTTTATCACACGCGGTATT
>CAZYPI010000145.1:0-7514 GCA_964649335.1 uncultured Rikenellaceae bacterium
ACGATAATCTCATTGATATTGACATGGTCGGGGCGGTTCAGCACAAAGAGGATCACCTCGGCGATATCCTGTGCATGCAGGGGTTCCATCCCGGCATAGACACTCTTTGCTTTTTCTTTGTCGCCTTTGAAGCGCACCATTGAGAACTCCGTTTCCACAAAGCCGGGGTTCACGGAGGTCACCTTCACGCCATGGTCCACCAGCTCGAGGCGCATGGCTTTGTTGAGGGCATCCACGGCAAACTTGGTGGCACAGTAAACATTTCCGTTCATATAGACCTCTTTGCCGGCGGTGGAAGAGATATTGATAACGTGACCGCGGCGGCGTTCCACCATGCCGGGCAATATTTTGCGGGAGACATACAGCAATCCTTTCACGTTGGTATCGATCATCTGCTCCCAGTCGTCAATATCCCCTTCATAGATTTTGGAAAGTCCTGCTGCCAGGCCGGCGTTGTTCACCAGCACCTCTATCTCCTGCCACCCTGCGGGCAGCGAATCCAATGCTTCTTCCACCTCCTCGCGATGCCGGACATCAAAGTGCAAGGTATAAACCTGCACCCCGGAATTTTTTTCCAGTTCTTTTTTCAGGCTCTCCAGCCGTTTTTTACGTCGGCCCGTGATCACGAGGTCATACCCGTTTTCCGCCAGCAGGCGGGCGGTAGCTTCACCGATCCCTGCCGTAGCTCCTGTAATAAGCGCTATTCTTTTCATATCTTTTGTTTACGGCAAATTTAGAAAAAATAAGCGGTTGCATCATGGGAGGGTTCATTTTTATTTATCTTTGTTGCTAAGAATTCTTATCCGAACCGTTATGGCATTACCTGAAGTCACCCTTGATACCGCCAGAAGCCTGGGACTGGAAGACCAGGAGTTTGAAATGATAAAGAAGATCCTGAACCGCACACCTAATTTTACGGAATTAAGTATTTTCTCGGTGATGTGGTCCGAGCATGCTTCTTACAAGAACTCCATCAAGCTGCTGAAGACGCTGCCCCGTGACGGGGAGAACATCCTGGTAGGTGCCGGGGAAGAGAATGCCGGCCTGGTGGACGTGGGCCACGGCCTGGCCTGTGCTTTCAAGATCGAGTCGCACAACCATCCCTGTGCCATAGAGCCCTACCAGGGAGCTGCCACGGGCGTGGGAGGCATCAACCGCGACATCTTCACCATGGGAGCCCGGCCCATAGCCCAGCTCAACTCGTTGCGTTTCGGGAACATCGAAAGCGACCGCACCCACTGGCTCATGAAAGGAGTGGTAAAAGGCATCGGCGATTACGGCAACTCGTTCGGCGTTCCCGTAGTCGGCGGGGAAGTTTACTTCGATGACAGTTATAACACCAACCCGCTGGTCAATGCGATGTCGGTAGGTATCATGCGGCACGAGGATGTGATCTCGGCCGTTGCCAAAGGGGCCGGCAACCCTGTATATATCGTGGGCTCTTCTACCGGCAAAGACGGCATCCACGGCGCCACGTTTGCCTCGGCCGATATTACCGAAGACTCGGCCAACGACATTCCTTCGATACAGGTGGGCGACCCCTTCATGGAAAAACTGTTACTGGAGGCCACCCTCGAACTGCATAAAACGGGCGCCGTAGTGGGGATGCAGGACATGGGCGCCGCCGGCATCATCTGCTCCACCTCGGAGATGTCGGCCAAAGGCAACAGCGGCATGCGCATCGACCTGGACAAAGTCCCCCTGCGGCAGGAGAATATGGAGGGCTGGGAGATCCTGCTTAGCGAGTCGCAGGAACGCATGCTGGTGGTCGTGGAAAAAGGGAGGGAAAAAGAGGTGGAAGCCGTGTTCGAAAAATGGGATCTCAACTGCGAGATTATCGGCGAGGTGATCGATGAAGACCGGCTTTATTTTTACCGTCATGGTGAGTTGGTGGCCGATGTACCCGCCTCGGTGCTGGTGCTGGGTGGCGGCGCACCCCAGTATGACCGGGAGACACGCGAGCCCGCCTATTATAAGGAGTATCAGCAATTCTCCCTGGACGATGTGCCCGAACCGGATGATCTGAAAGAAGTCATGCACGTCCTCATCAACAATCCCGATATCGCCAGCAAGCACTGGGTATATGAACAATACGATACCATGGTGGGTGTCCGGAATATGAGCACCAATATGCCTTCGGATGCCGGCCTGGTGGACCTGCGCGGCACACGCAGCGCCCTGGCCCTGACGGTGGACTGCAACTCCCGCTATGTCAAAGCCGACCCGGAAAAAGGGGCACAGATCGCCGTGGCCGAAGCGGCCCGCAACATCGTATGCTCGGGAGGAGAGCCCCTGGCCATCACCAACTGCCTGAACTTCGGCAATCCGTACAACCCCGAAGTGTACTGGCAGTTTAAAAAAGCCGTGCAGGGCATGGGCGAGGCCTGCCGCCGTTTCAACACTCCCGTGACGGGCGGCAATGTCAGCTTCTACAACCAGGCTTCCATCAACAATACCGTCGAACCCGTCTTTCCGACGCCGGTCATCGGCATGCTGGGAATATTGCGGGAAAAAAATGCCCAGATGACCATCCCCTTCAAGAGCAAGGGAAACATGATCTACCTGATCGGCAAGTCGGTCAACGACATTGCCTCGTCCGAATATCTTGTCTCTTTCCACGGCATCGAAAAATCCCCTCCCCCCTATTTTGACATGGATGAAGAGCTGAAAGTACAGCAGGTGGTCCGTGACCTGATCCATTTCAGTCTTGTCCGGTCGGCTCATGATGTCTCCGAAGGCGGATTGTTCATTGCCCTGCTCGAATCGGGAATGTATAACGGACTGGGGTTCGATATCACCACCGACGCCGAGATCAGAAAAGATGCCTTCCTCTTTGGGGAGGCACAGGGAAGAGTGGTGGTGTCGGTATCGGAAACGCGCGAAACGGAATTCATCGACTTCATGGTGAAACAGGATATCTCTTTCTTTGCATTGGGACATGTCACCAAGGGCGAGATCCGGATAGACGATATCTCCTACGGTTTCATATGCGACATGAAAAAAGAATATGATTCCGTGATCGAAAAATATCTTGAACAGGACTGATCTTTGGTTACGTGGACGAAAACACGCGGGAAATTCTTGAACACAAAGGCAGCCATGTCAAAAATATGTTTGACAGGATCGCCGGCTGGTATGATTTCCTGAATCATTTCCTGTCACTGGGCACAGACCGCCGCTGGCGAAAGAAACTGATCCGCCCGCTGCAGTTGTCACAGGATGATCATGTCCTGGATATGGCCACCGGGACGGGTGACCTGGCGATCACCCTCGTCAAAAAAACAGGCTGCCGTGTGACGGGTATGGACGTGTCGGAGAAAATGATGGCGGTGGGACGCAAAAAGACGGAAAGAAAAAATCTCTCTGAGAGGATTGTCTTTGTCAGCGGCGCTGCCGAAGAGATCCCTTTCCAGGCAGGAACGTTTGATGCCGCCACGGTCGCTTTCGGCGTGCGCAACTTCACCTCGCTGGAACGCGGACTGGAAGAGATGCTGCGGGTACTGAAACCCGGCGGGAGCCTGGCCGTGCTCGAGTTCTCCAAACCGGCAAAACAACCCCTGAAAGGCATGTACTCATTTTATCTGTTCCGGGTGCTGCCACTGGCCGGAAAAATATTCTCCGGCGATAAATATGCCTACTCTTACCTGCCCGCCTCGATAAAAGCCTTCCCGCAAAGAGAGTCTTTTCTGGATATCCTGAAAAGATGCGGCTATGAAACGGTTTATTATAAAACCTACACGGGAGGAATTGTTGCCGCCTATTACGGAAAGAAACCGGTAAAATAATATTTTTATTAATTTGCAGTTCTATATATTACCAAACCACCGGCAGATTGAAGAAATTTTTCATATATGTATTGATCCTTTCCGGTATTGCTTTTCAGGGGCAAGCCCAGAAACAAAAGGTAAGGTATTATCAGGAGGTAGATAAAAGGCTGATCCATTTCGGGTTCACGATCGGATTGAACACCATGGATTTCCTTGTGTTTCATAACAATCCCCCCCAAAATACGGATACGCTTTACGCCAATATCAACCATCTCCTGCCCGGTTTCAATGTAGGCATTGTCTCCAATCTGCGGCTGGGTAAGTATTTTGACCTGAGGTTTCTTCCCGGGCTCAGCTTCGGTCAGCGTAACCTGTACTACTACAACTACAACCGGGTTACATACTATGCCAAACAAAAGATAGAATCGGCTTTTCTGGAATTCCCGCTCACCGTGAAGTATAAAGCCAAGAGGATCAATAACTTTCGTCCTTACCTCATTGCCGGTGTGAACTACCGGATGGATATGGCCTCGCGACGCAAGTACAATCCCGACAAAGGAAAATACACTCGCCTGAAACAGAGTGACCTGTACCATGAAGAAGGGTTCGGCATTGATTTCTATCTTCCCTATTTCAAATTCTCGGCAGAGCTGAAGATCTCCACCGGTTTTCGTAACATCCTGTATATGACTCCTGCCGATCAGCATCCCGAATATGTCACGGCTCTGGAAAGGCTTCGCTCACAGATATGGGTACTTTCGTTTCATTTTGAATAAAAAAGTCCTGATCCTCCGCCCGTTTCTGCAGCATCTGTCCGGATCATCCTTTTCCCCTGCCCAGGGTTTGTCTTCTGAACTCGGCACAGACGATGGCTGCGGCGGCAGACAGATTCAGTGAATTCAGGGAGGCCGGGCCGGGAGGAAAAGAAGGAATGGTGATTTTATTACCAATCATACCGGCCAGGGCCGGAGAGATACCTTTCGATTCGTTTCCGAGCACCACCAGCCCGTGATCGGGCAGCGAAGCGTCAAAGAGGGAATCCCCTTCCAGAAAGGTTCCGTACACAGGGACCTTTTGTTTTCGTGCTTTCTCCAACAGATGATCCAATGCCGAATAATACACCCTGGTACGTATCAGGGAGCCCATGGTCGCCTGAACGACCCTGGGGTTGAACACATCCGCACTCCCTTCCGAACAAAAGATCGTCCGTATGCCGAACCAATCGGCGATGCGTATGACGGTGCCCAGATTTCCGGGGTCCTGAACATTGTCCAGAGCCAGTGACAAAGCGGAAGGATCGGGATAGGCGGGAGGTATGTAAGCAGGCAACCTGACCAGGGCCAGCACATTATGGGGTGTTTTCAGATAAGAGACCTTTTTGAGTTCATCATAGCTGACCTCGTATATTTCTCCGGCATTTTTCCGGCCTCCGGCATCAAGCTTTTTGATCCATTCTTTTTTGGCAAAAAGATATTCTACCTTCCACTCCGGAGCCCTGAGAAAATCCAGCACGATCTTGTCGCCTTCGGCAATAAATAACCCATGTTGACGCCGGTATTTTCCCATACCGAGCAACCGAATTAATTTTATCTTATTTTTGCTGATCATAATGTTTCTTTTTTATGTCCGTTGATTAACAAGGGAGCTTATAAAGTTTAAATATATTCTGCCGGGCCAGCTTTGAAAAGAAAAAATAAAAATAGAAAAAAATTTCCGGTATGGGTGATTGCCCTGGCAGCGGGGGTCATTACCTCCTGTTCCTCAACAAAATATGTCCCACAGGGAGAATATTTACTGAAAAAGAACAAAATAGAGTTAAACAAAGAAGACAAAGCGGGAAAAGTCAGTAAAAAAGAGGTCTCCGGTTATATTCGTCAGCAACCGAACCGTTCTTTTCTGGGGATAAAAACAGGGCTTCTGATCTATAATCTCTCCAATCCCGACAAAGACAATAAATGGAATACGTGGTTACGTGAGAAGGGGGAGCCCCCTGTGATCCTCGACACCCTCGAAGTGGAGAAGTCCGCACAGCAGATCAAGTCGTTTGCCGGATCCCGCGGATATTTTAAGGCGGAGGTGGATGATTCGATCCTTTATAAGAAGAATGCCAAAGCCGTTGTTTATTACACGATAAATACCCATAAGGCCTATCGTATACGGAGGGTCCGTTACCGGGTGATGGATTCTCTGATCCGGGATATGATCCTGCGTGACACCCTGAAGGCTGCCATCAGGCCCGGCATGGTCTTCAATGTGGATGATATTCAAAAAGAACGTGACCGTCTTGAGACCCTGTGCCGGGATTCCGGATATTATGCTTTTTCCAAGGATTATGTATCGTTTGACGTGGACACCACCGCCGGCAATCAACAGCTCGACATTACCGTGATCATCGCAAAAGCGGTCGTTCAGGATGAGTATTTGCAAACACGACAGGTGCATCATCGCAAATACAAAATACGGAATGTGTATTTTTTTGTGGATTTTGATCCCCAGAAAGCCATTGAAAACAGGAAAGACTACTACTCCGGGCTGGACACCTCATATATGAAAGGATTTTATTTTTTATCCAAAAAAGACTCCAATTATCTTAAAAAGAAAGTGATCCTCCAGGGGAATTATATTTTTCCCAACACGATCTTCAACCTGGAAGATGTAAATCTTACCCGTAAGCACCTCACCGGACTGAATGTTTTCAGGTTTGTGAATATTTATTTCACGGATGTCCCGGATGCCGACACCACCCGGGGGCTGCATGTCATAGACTGTCATGTACAGTTGTCGCCGGTAACCCAACAGTCTTATACCGTGGAAGTGGAAGGTACCAACTCCTCCGGTAACATGGGTGGTGCCCTGAGTCTGAACTACCAGCACAGGAACCTGTTTCACGGGGCCGAAAATTTCAATATCCGGATCAAACAATCTATCGAAGGTCTGGCCCAGGAAGACAGAGGGGTAAAACGGATCGTCGGGACGGACCTGGAGGCCAATCTGGTGTTCGGAAAATTTCTCAGTCCGTTTTTCAACCGTGAAGAGTTTGTCAAAAAGTATGCCCCCAAAACGACCGTATCGATGGGTTTTAATTACCAGCGGCGGCCGGATTACACCCGTACGATTTTCACCACTCATCTGATGTACAGCTGGCAATCGTCCAAATACGTGTCCCAACTGGTCTCACCATTCACACTGAACTCCGTGAAGCTGCCTTACATCGACCCTTCTTTTTTGGAGTATCTGGATACCACCTCCTATCTGGCTTACAGTTACCGGGATGTTTTTATCACCTCCGTCAATTACAGTTATATCTTCAACAACGCAAAGTTCAAAAAGACTTCCAATCATTTCTTTTTCCGGTTTAATGCGGAAACTGCCGGGAACCTGCTGTATGCTGCAAACAAGCTTGCCCAGAGCCCGGTGGATTCTCTGGGGAGCTACAAAATATTCGGCCAGCAGTTTGCCCAGTATCTCAAAGGAGACATCGACTTGCGATACACCAGTTTTTTGAATGAATTCGGTTCGATCACCTACCGGTTTTTTGCCGGGGTGGCATTCCCTTATCTTAACTCACGTGCCGTACCTTTCGAGAAACAATACTATTCAGGAGGGGCCAATGATATCAGGGCATGGCATGTCCGTTCGCTGGGCCCCGGGTCTTATGTCGAAACGGGCACTGCTTTTTACAACCAGACGGCCGATATGAAACTGGAAGCCAACGTTGAATACCGGTTCAAGATGTTTTGGATCCTG
>CAZYPI010000146.1:0-2660 GCA_964649335.1 uncultured Rikenellaceae bacterium
CTCAGCTTATCCCTCATCCAATCATTCAATCATTCAATCATCCAATCATTCAATCCCGCCTGCGCATAACACTGTCAGGAGCCGGCTTCGCCGGCACACTGACAGGTTTTCCCATCGCTCATCTCTCATCCGTCGTCCTCCGAAGCCTGCAAAGCTAAGGAGGATCTCATTGCTTATAGCTCTCTGCGGCTCCTCTGCGTAGCTACTTCAAACCTCAGCCTTAGCCTCAGCCTCAGCCTTAGCTTCACTGATACACCTTCACCCAGTCGATGATCATGTTCACCGGCAGCTGTTTCGGTTTTATTTTCCCGACCCACTGCCCGCCGAGCTGCTGGTCAATGAGCAGGTGAAAGGGCTGGTCGAAAGGCCACTGGGAGACATCCGCCGTGTCCACTTTCGGATAGGTGAAGTTCTTCCGTCCGTTAACGGTGAATACCAGACTGTCACGGTACCATTCCAGCCCGTAGGTGTTGAACCGCTTTTTCCGGATACGGGCGGTGGCATGGTGCGGGGGATCTTTTTTATGACCCAGTACCAGAGTATAGTAAGAGTGGACCGTCTGGTACACCTTTCTTTCGTGGTTGAGATGTTCCATAATGTCAATCTCACCGTTGCGCGGATAGCCTCCGTATTTCCGTTGTTCCGCCAGCATCCATATAGCGGGCCAGGCGCCCCGGGCACATTCCAGGCGGGCCCTGATCTCGATCCGGCCGTATTGCCAGGCAAACTTTCCTTTGGAGTAGATGCCGCCCGTCAGATAACGCCGGGAGTTCGTGGCCGTATCAGGATTGACGATACCCCGGAGATAAAGCTTTCCGTGTCTGAGATCGTAACAGCGCGGATCATCCGTCATGTGTCTGCCCCAGTCGGCTTTGTTCGGAGGGATCTTTGTCCATTTGGTGCTGTCCAGCCGCGGCCCGTCAAAATCATCCTGCCAGACCACCTGCCAGCGTTCTTTTTCATGATCTTCCGGTTGAATAAAAATATAAGATTCATTTGCCTGTCCTGTTTGTCCCTTCACGTTGGAAAGGGCCAGAACTACCAGACAGAGAAAGGATAATATTCTTTTCATGTGTTTGCTTTAAGGTTTGCTAAAAATAAAAAATAATCAGAAACATAATTTCTTCCGGAAAAAAACAAATATGTAGTCCGGGAGTTTCCGGCAAATCCCACCTATTATGTTTCTTTATTGTCATGGTTCAAAGAGGGAAAAAACCATAAAAGAAATAAAAGGGCATAAAAGAAATCCTTTTCTACGAAGATCTCCTGGAATTTTCTTTGCCTTCCTGAAAAATTATTAAGGTAATCTTTAGTTTTTTATATCTTGCCGAATGAGAATAATTTTTTTCTTTGTAAGCATGAGCAGGAATCCTCAGATGTCGGGACTGTTATTGTTTATGCCGGGACTTTTCTTCCTGTTGCCGGCGGTGGTTTTTGCGCAGGCGGAGGATGTCTTCACGCTGGAGCAGTGTATTGACAGCGTCCAGCAGCACAGTTATCTCTATCAGGCGGAGAAGTACCGCACCGGGGCGGCGCAGCAGCAACTGGAGATCAGCCATACTTATTTGTTGCCGTACCTCTCCGGAGATGCCGGTGTGGAGGGGCGTTTTCTGGGGGGGTACAATTTCGGGCAGGAGTGGGCACTGGTGCACGGCGACTGGTCGCTGGGCGACTTCATCAAAAAGACCGACCAGGTGGCCCGCCAGCAGGTGGTCACCGCACAGCTTATGCAGGAGCAGACCCGTCTCGACGCCGTCAGCCGGGCGGTGTCCCTGTACATGAGTATCCTGCAAAAGAAAAAGGAGATCGAGCTGCTCGACACACGCATCGGCCTGCTGAAGACCCATCTGGTGATAGCCCGTTCCTTATGGAATGCCGGCGTACGCACCCGCATGGACGTGCTGCAGACCGAATCGCTGATATCCAATATCCGTGTGGAAAAAGCACGCGTGTCACTGATCATAAAAAACCTGGTGCGTGAGCTGACCCATATCACCGGACAACCCCCGGCCGACTCGATACAACTGGAGATGATTAACGCACAGGCGGTGATCGACAGCATGCCGATCGCCGGCGTCACCCCTGAGCTGGTGCAGAAAAACCCGCTCTATCAGGTTTATCTCTCCCGTATCGAGACCCAAAACCTGCAGACCCGGATGGTTTCCGCACAGCAATGGCCGCACATCGTTGCCGGCGGCGGTTTCTTTGCCGACGGCGACCCTACGGGCGACGGCAACTACTGGCTCCTGAATGCTGGCGTGGCTGTGCCCATTTATCAGTGGGGAGCCATCAAAAAGAAGAAAAAATACTTCGAAGCGCTCTCCTTTTCCCTGGGGTCCGAGTTGCAGGACCTGGCTCGTGAGCTGCAGATACACCTCGAGAAAACCGTCAACCGCATGACCGAATTGAAAGGGATGCTGGAGCTGCAACGGGAAAGACTGCAGATGGCGGAAGAAGCCTATACACTGGCACGCATCAACTACAAAGCGGCACTGATCACCAACCTGGAGTACCTGGCCGTGCAACAGCAGGTGACCGCCACACAGATCGCCATACAACAAACCAGATTGCAGTATATGATGAACCTGATAGAATATTAC
Source organism: uncultured Rikenellaceae bacterium (assembly GCA_964649335.1). Taxonomy (GTDB): domain Bacteria; phylum Bacteroidota; class Bacteroidia; order Bacteroidales; family VadinHA17; genus DRPN01. Next base: position 2,601 of record CAZYPI010000146.1, read on the forward strand.
CTGACCACCAACCAGGTGGATCAGGTGAAGAATATGGAGAGATTTGCGGTAAGATAAAGC
>CAZYPI010000146.1:2760-7440 GCA_964649335.1 uncultured Rikenellaceae bacterium
CACCAACCAGGTGGATCAGGTGAAGAATATGGAGAGATTTGCGGTAAGATAAAGCGATAAAGCGATGAAGCGATGAAGCGATGGAAAAACCTGTCAGTGTGCCGGCGGAGCCGGTTCCTGACAGTGTTTAGGCCAGGAGAGATTGAAGCGATTATTCGATGAGGTGATGAAGTGATATAGTTAAGACAAGGCATATGTTGTCTCCAAAAAAAGATATATGAAAAAGACATTGTTATTTACCCTGGCCATCGTTTTGTTATCCTCCTGTAATCTGCGGAAACAGGGGAGTCAGCAGGATATGCAGACAGTCCCGGAGACAGTTCCGTCGGCTAAGATCACCGTAGCGGCTGTCAGCCGGCGGGATATGACCGATACCGTGCATATTTTCGGCGGGGTCGTTTTGCGTCAGGAAGTGCAGCTGGCCTCGCAGTTCGACGGCCGGCTGGAAGAGTTCACCCTGCTGATGGGCGACCGGGTTACCAAAGGCCGCCGGCTGGGCGTGATCATCCCCCCCATGCGGGAGGCCCTCCTGCAGGTGCTGAACCAGATAGACGAGCAGCAACGCGAAAGGATATCCCGGGAGATCAAGGAGATACCCCTTTACAGCCCTATTGACGGCGTTGTCCTGCAGGTATATAAACATGCCGGCGATGTGCTGCAGAAAGGTGAGGCGATTGTGCATATCGGACAGTTGAACGTGCTGGATGTGCATGGGGATCTGCCGGTGCAACTGCTGGATAAGGTGCATAGGCTGAGAAGTATCGAGGTGGAGTTCGTGGATTATCCCCATGCTTCCATAAAGCTGCCGGTGGTGGCCATCGGCGGAAAAGTGAATGCAGCCCGCCAGACGGTGCCCCTGCGGCTGCGCCTCGATAACCCCGCCGGCGAGTTCAGACCCGGCATGATGGTGCGGCTGACATTTCCCGGAGAACATCATCCGCAGGCCCTGGTGGTGCCACGATCGGCCCTGCTGGAAGAAGAGGGCATATTCAGCGTGTTTGTGCTGAAAAATGATCATACCGTAGAGAAAAGAGAAGTGACCGTAGGTCTCCGCCACGATCATTTTGTGGAGATACTGTCGGGGTTGTCGGAAGGAGACCGCGTGGCCACGACAAAGGCCTATTCACTCACTGACGGAATGGAGGTGGTGGTGCAATGAAAGGACTCTCGCGTTTTGCCGTTGAAAATAAAAGAGCGCTGATATTCACGGCCCTGGTGTTGTCGTCCATAGGGTTTTATCTTATCTACAAGATCCCCGAAGGAGTGTTTCCCGATGCCACGTTCCCGCGTATTGCCGTGATGGTGGACTATGGCCTGGCCCCCCTGAAGGAGATGGAGATGGAGGTGATCAAGCCGATAGAGGAGGCCGTGATGATGGTCGAGGGGGTGCGTACGGTGCGTTCATCCATCAGCAGGGGCTCCGGCGAGGTGAACATAGACTTTCAGTGGAATCAGGACATGTTCAGGGCTTACCAGCTGGTGCAGGCGGCGGTGAGCGGCATACAACACATGCTGCCGCCGGGGGTGCAGCTCGAGGTGCGGCGTTTTACCACCAGCACCTACCCCGTGGCCGGCTACAGTCTGACCTCCGGCAAGCTCAACCTGGAACAGCTGCGCGATCTGGGTATTTATACCATACGCCCCCTCCTGGCCAGTATTCCGGGAGTATATAATATAGAGGTGATGGGCGGCCATCAGCGGGAGTTCTGGGTGAACCTTGACCCGCAGAAACTGGCCGCTCTGCATCTGGACTACCGTCAGGTGGAGGAAGCCCTGCGCCAGGCCAATACCCTGCAGTATGTGGGGCGTCTCAATGAAGCCAATAAACTCTATCTGAACATTGCCGACAACCGTTTTCTGAAAATGGAAGACATCGGCAAGACCGTGGTGGCCCGCAACGGCCCCACACCGGTGCTGCTCTCGCAGATAGCCACCATCGAACCGGCGATCAAAGAGACGTTCCTGGCCTGCGAGAGCGATCTGAAACCGGCCGTGCTGGTGACCGTCATCAAACAACCGGGCACCAACGCCGTGTCCATCATGAAAGAGGTAGACCGGCAATGGAAGGAGCTGGAGAAAGTCCTTCCGGCTGATGTGAAAGTGAACAAGTGGTATGATATGACCCGGTTCATACAGGGCTCCATAGGGAGTGTGCGCGATGCCATCCTGCTGGGGGCCCTGCTGACGATGCTGATCCTGCTGCTTTTCCTGCGCCGCATCCGCATCACGCTCGTGACGGCCGCCATCATCCCGGTAGCCCTGTTCATCACCTTCATCTTCATCAAACTGTCGGGGATGAACCTGAACCTGATGAGCCTGGGCGGACTGGCCGCCGCCATCGGCATACTCGTGGACAATGCCATCGTTGTGATCGAGAACATAGAAAGATACCTGGAGATGGGATATCCCAGGAAAGAGGCGGTCATCAAAGCCACGGGCGAGATCATCCCGCCCCTGCTGGGTGCCACGCTGACCACCCTGGTGGTTTTTATCCCGCTGGTGTTCCTCACCGGCGTGGCGGGTATTTTTTTCCGCGCCCTGGCATCCACCCTCTCCATAGCCATCCTGGTGTCCATGCTGCTGGCCGTGTTTCTGACGCCGGCGCTGGCTGTGGTCTTTATCTCCCAAAAAAAGAAAAAACCCGGCCGTGTGATGCCGAAGATCATCGCCGTGCAACAGGCCTTGCTCAGGGGGCTGATACGCCGGCCGGTGATCACCGTTTTCCTGGTGTTGCTGTTTGCCGGTATCGCCGTATGGTCGTACCTGAAGATCCCCAGCGGTTTCCTCCCCGAGTGGGACGAGGGAACCATTGTGCATGATTTCCTGGCCCCTCCCGGCAGCTCCATAGAAGGCACCCACAGCATGGTAAAGCCCATCGCAGAGTATGTGATGACCCTCCCCGATGTGGAGACTTACTCGCTGCGCATGGGCCGCAGCCTGGCACACCCCCGCACCCATGCCAACGAAGGGGATTTTGTGATCAGTCTGAAAAAGGGCCATAAACATTCCTCGTTCGAGATCATGGATATGATCCGCCGGTTTGATGAGGAGCATGAGCCCCGTCTGGAGCCCGAGCTCTTCCAGGTATTGCCCGACCGTCTCAACGACCTGAGCGGCGAGATCGCTCCCATCGTCATCAAGGTCTTCGGCGAGAAACAGGGGATCATCCAGGAAACGGCCGCCCGCATTGCCGATTCGCTGGAGAACGTTGCCGGGGCAGTGGATGTGTATAAGGGATTTGAACGCAGCGAGCCGGAGCTGACCGTACGCATCGACCCGGAGGCAGCCAGCCGCTACGGCCTGACCGTGAAAGAGGTGAGCGACGCCGTGCAGATGGCCCTCTGGGGGGATGATGTCACCGCCATGATGATGGGCCTGAAGATGATCCCTGTCAGGGTGAGATATCCCAAACAGGACTTTAACCATATGGAGAAAATACGTAATATGCCTCTCTACCTGCCTTCCATAGACCGGGTGCTGCGGCTGAGTGAGGTGGCAGAGATCAACACTGTCCCCGGAAAAACGGATATCGACCACGAGAACCTGAGCCAGGTGGTAAACATCAAAGCCCATATCTCGGGGCGTGACCTGGGGAGCATCATCAAAGATGTGAAAGTGATGCTGGGAAAGATACCCCTGCCGCCGGGAGTGACCGTGGAGATAGGCGGCCAGTACAAAAGCCAGCAGCAGGCCTTCCGCGAGCTGGTGCTGATCCTGGCCTTCGGCGTGCTGATGGTCTTCTCCATCCTGCTGTTTGAGTTCCGCTCGTTCCGCACCGCCGGCGTTATCCTGCTGGGTACCGTCCTCTCCGTCAGCGGCGTTTTCCTGCTGCTGTGGATCACACGCATCCCTCTGGATATCTCCGCTTTCATGGGCATGATCATGATCATCGGCGTGGTGGTCAACAACGGCATCCTGCTGATAGACTATACGGAGAAGTTCCTGAAGGAAAAACCGGATGTGAGAGAAGCCCTGCTGATGGCCGGCCGGGTGCGTATGCGTCCGATTCTGATGACCATGCTGGCCACCATCTTCGGTTTCCTGCCGCTGGCCCTGGCCCTGGGCGAGGGGGCGGAGATGCTGCAACCCCTGGCCGTCTCCATGATCGGAGGCATGAGCCTGGCCATGTTCCTGTCACTGCTGGTGATCCCGGGGCTCTACTGGATCGTGAACCGGAAAAAAGGTGCCATCACAGGTCCGGAAGGGATGCTACATTCCTGATCCGGGTGTGTTTTATTTTATTGCGAAAAAAGGCATTTCCTTGCCGGAAATAATATGCGTTTCGGTAATGAATGAGGTGACCAGGCGTGTGGGCACCGGCTCGAAATAATAATTTACCGGCGTGATGCCTTCCGGCGGATTTTTCCATACCTCCTCCGGCGGTTTTTCCTCTTCCGACAAAGCACTGTATCCGTCTTCTGCCGGCGTGAACTTGCGGCTGTCGGCCAGCACGTACACCGGGACATCCTGCTTGCGGCTGAGCGCCGTGATGGCATGCGACCCGCACTTGTTGATGAACAGATCCGGATAGATACGGTCGGCGCCCAGGATGACCAGGTCCGTCATGCCCAGCAAAGGAGAAAAACCCGTGTCCGTGACGATCTTTACACGGTATCCCAGCCGGGCCAGATACCTCGCCTGCTCCCTGCCCTCCATCATGGGCCTCGACTCGGTCTGGAT
>CAZYPI010000147.1:0-7307 GCA_964649335.1 uncultured Rikenellaceae bacterium
TCACCCCGGCACGGGCCTTCGTCGTCCTGTCCCTGTCTGTCAGCGTAAAAAACATTTCCTCCACTTTCGGACAAACCTACATAATTTTTTTCATGCAAAGAACCGTTGACCACACGAAAAAAAATATTCGTTTCCGGTTTGGGGCTTTTCATAAAACTTCCCGGAAAAGATTTGCACGCCATACAAAACTTTGATAAACTTGCGGTCAATTTTTCAAGATGTACCTGAATCTGCACCTCATTGATGTAATCTTTATAATGGCCGGGGTCTCCCTGGCCGTTCAGATATTCTATTATCTCTGGTTTTACGGGGCAGTGGGTTTCAGCAGACCACCGAAGAAAAAAAACATGGATGTCCCTGTTTCGGTGATCATCTGTGCCAGAAACGAAGAAGATAACCTCCGGGAGTTCCTTCCGCTGATCCTTACCCAGGATTATCCCTCCTACGAGGTGATCGTCGTCAACGACGCTTCCACGGACAACACCGCCTCCCTGCTGAAAAGCTTTGCAGACAGATACAGCCACCTGAAGTTCACCACCATTGCCAAAGACGAGCAGTTCACCCACAGCAAGAAGTTGGCCGTGCTGGTGGGGATCAAAGCGGCGCGCCACGAATGGCTGTTGTTCACCGATGCCGACTGTAAACCGGCTTCCGACCGGTGGATACGTCTTATGGCCCGTAATTTCACCAAAAAGACCTCCATCGTCCTGGGCTATGGCGGATTCATCCCCGGCAAGGGTTTACTGAACAATTTTGTCCGTTACGAGAGTTTTTTCATAGCGCTGCAGTACCTGGGCTTTGCCCTGCGGGGACATCCATACATGGGTGTGGGCCGTAATATGGCTTACCGCAAACCCCTCTATTGGGAGATCAGCAGGCACAACTACTTTGTCCGGCTGCTCTCGGGGGATGACGACCTGCTGGTCAACCGCCTGGCCAAAAGTAAAAACACCCGCATCGAAACGGACCCCCGCGCCCGGACCCTCTCGGTGCCTCCCCGCTCGTGGCGCCAGTGGTTCCGCAACAAAAAACGCCACATCACCACGGCACCCTACTACACGCGGTCCAGCAAATGGCTCCTGGGCGGCGAGATGGCCTCACGCCTCCTTTTTTTCTTCTCGGCAGGAGCTCTCTTTTTCCTGCCTGTCTTCCCGGCTATTCCTCTGGGTATCATTGTCTTGAGATGGATAATCATGGGCACCGTTTTCGGTTATGCCGAAAAACGTTTGGAGGAAAAGCAATTATTATTATCTTCGTTGTTTTATGACATATTCATTCCATTTATATATTTTTTTATCTGGTTAACCAATCTTTCCCGAACGGCAAAAATTTCATGGGATTAAAAGAGGCAAATAGCAACCTGTCGGATAAAGCCAAAAAAGATCTTGACCTGGTCAACCGGGCTCTGTCGGGAGATCAGCAGGCCTACTCGAAACTGATGAGCCGCTACCGCGACGCCATCTATTACATGCTGCTGAAGATGGTAAACAACCCCACCGACGCGGAAGACCTCACCATCGAGACCTTCGGGAAAGCTTTCAAGAACCTGCATCAGTACGTGCCGGATTTTGCTTTCAGCACCTGGCTTTTCAAGATCGCCTCCAACAACTGTATCGACTTCATCCGTAAACAAAGGACACCCCTGATTTCCATCGACCAGGATCACAGTGATAAGAACGGCGTGCCTCTGACCATCCAGGAGAACTCGCCCGACCCGGAAGAGAACATGATCAAAAGCCAGAAAGCAGTGCTCATGCGCAGCGTCGTGAACCAGCTCAAGCCCCGTTACAAGGATCTGATCGTATTGCGCTATTTCAAGGAATATTCTTACGAAGAGATCGCCAACGAGCTCAACCTGCCCCTGGGCACCGTAAAAGCCCAGTTGTTCCGCGCCAAGGAACTGCTGTATAATATCCTGAAAAAAAACAGCGACACCAAACCCTGACCCATGCACCCCGGCCTGCGCAGTATCCGTGCCTATTTCCCGGAAATCCATAACGAACAATTATCCCTTCTCGGCCGGCTCGCCGACGGATACCTTTACTGGAACGACCGTATCAATGTCATCTCGCGCAAAGACATGGAGAACCTGTACGAACATCATATTCTCTACTCTCTGGCCATAGCAAAATATAATCCTTTTCTCCCGGGGGAGCGTATTGTGGATGTAGGTACCGGGGGAGGGCTGCCCGGTTTGCCTCTGGCGATCCTCTTCCCGGCATCGCGGTTCCACCTGATCGACGGCACCGGAAAAAAGATCAGGGTGGTGGAAGCCCTGGCCGGCACCCTCCAACTGGGAAATGTCACCTTTCAGAAAATTCGGGCGGAAGAGCTCCGGGGATCATGGGATTATGTCACCGGCAGGGGCGTCGGGAAGTTCCGGGTGTTCCGCCGGCAAACCCGTCATCTGCTGAAAAAAAAGGCCCCGGGAGCCCGCGGCGGGATCCTCTACCTCACCGGCGGCACACTGGACGACCACCTGGGCCCCTACGGAAAAGAGGTCACCGTCACCCCCGTATCGCTTTATTTCAAAGAGCCTTTTTTTGAGACCAAAAAAATCCTCTTCGCCAACACCTGAATTATCCCCTCTTTTTTTTGCGTATTGAAAAAAAAGATTACTTTTGCAGCCTGTTTTACCGGCCGCTGTGATGCGGTCATTTTTTACAGACCAGGCAATTAAGAAATTTTAAGATATGAAACGGACATTTCAGCCATCACGTCGCAAAAGGAAAAACAAACACGGTTTCCGGGAACGCATGTCATCTGCCAATGGCCGGAAAGTACTGGCACGCCGCAGATCCAGAGGAAGGAAAAAACTCTCTGTTTCAGACGAACCGAGACACAAGGTCTAAGGAATCCGTTCATCCCTTTCTATCATTTATCCGCATTCTTTCTTCATACCGGTCCCTCCGGGGAGGCAGGCGCTATGGTTATGTTCTGCTCTTCAGCTTCCCGGATCCCGTGATCAGCTCCGGCATACTTGCCTCCCTATAATTTTATCTTTACTTTTGCGTTCTACTAATTAACCAATAATACATCTGCCGGCATGAGCTTGGGACGGTTTCTTATCAGCAGGGTTTTTTTCAAAAATCTCTTTTATGCCTTTCTGCTATCCGTTTTTCTGATCCTTTTCGTCCTGATCTGGCTGAGGTTTTACACCCGTCACGGCCAGAAAAAGGAAGTACCCGATTTTTACGGGCTGACCATAGATGAATGTCTGCCGCTGATCAAAAAAGAACATTTTGTCCTGGTCGTGCAGGACTCGGTCTATACCCGTGAAGTCCCTCCGGGGAGCATCGTCGAGCAGAACCCAGTAGCGGGATCCATGGTAAAAAAAGGACGTAAGATCTTCCTCATCATCAATGCCATCCACCCCGAGGTGGTACCTGTGCCTTACGTGGTGGGATACTCCCTGCGCCAGGCCAAGGCACTCCTCGAATCCAACGGTTTTCAGACAGGCAATCTGAAATATGTCCCCGACATCGCCATCAATAATGTCCTGAAAGAGACTTATGAAGGCCGGGAGCTGAAACCGGGCGATTCCCTTGTAAAAGGAGTTCCGGTGGATCTGGTCCTCGGCAAAGGACTGAGCAATGAAAAAACCCCCCTGCCTGATTTTACCGGCATGACCATGGAAAAAGCCGAACAGGTGATCATCAGTGCCGCCCTCAACAAGGGGGCCATGGTTTTCGACTCCACGGTACATTCTGCCGATGACTCCTTGGCGGCCTTTGTCTGGAGACAAAGCCCCGTTTATCAGGAAGATGAGTTCGTCCCGGTGGGCTCATCCGTTTATCTGTGGCTCACCCTCGACTCTGCCCTGCTGCCGGCACCCGACACATTAACCCTTGAAGAACTCCCTGTACCGAATGAAAAATAAACTCTTTTCCCTCTTTCTGCTCCTGATCACCGGGATGCCTCTTTCTGCACAGGAAAAGCTGGTGCCCCTGGTCACCAATCCGGCAGTCCGTAAAGCATACCTTCGCCACCCGGAACATACGGCCAAAAGTCTGACATCCCCCGACACGCTTTCCCTCCCTTTCCTGGATGATTTTTCCGTTTTTTCCGTCTATCCCGACCCGGCACGGTGGTCGGACCGGGACGTGTTCGTCAACCAGAGCTTCGGCGTCAACCCCCCGACCCTCGGCGTGGCTACTTTCGATGCTCTGAACGACCAAGGCCTCCTGTACCCCGCAGCCGACAAATTCCCTTTTATCGCCGATCATCTCACCAGCCATCCGCTGGATCTGGATTTCCCGCCGGGAGCCAACATCTTTTTCAGTTTTTATTACCAGCCCCAGGGCCTCGGCGATTATCCCAACCCGGAAGACTCCTTGTGTGTGGATTTCTATGCTCCCCTTCAGCATCAATGGCATACCGTATGGAATACTCCGGGAGATTCCCTGAAACCCGATACGATCCGGCCGTTCCGGCTGGTTATCCTGCCGGTGCAAGACACGGCTTTTCTGCACAAAGGGTTCCGTTTCCGTTTCCGCAACTATGCCAGCATCTCCGACAACCAAAGCGATCCGGGCAGAATGGGCAACTGCGACCAGTGGAACATCGATTATGTTTACCTGGACAAAAACCGTTTCAGTGACGATACGGTCATGCACGACGTAGCCATTGCCACGCCGCTGAAGTCGGTGCTAAAGACCTATGAAGCCATGCCCTGGAAACATTTCCGCGAGACCTATCTTTCGGAAATGGGCAGTTTCCTGCCGGTAACCTACCGCAACAACGATACCATCGTCCGGAATGTCACCCGCCGGTTTGAGATCACCGATCTTTATACCGGCCAGGTGGCCCACGCCTATACGGGCGGCGCCGTGAATGTGGAACCGCTGACCACAGAGACCTACAACTCTCCTCTTATTTATACTTTTAATTCCCCGGCACCCGATTCGGTGGTCTTCCGCCTGCGCAGTTACCTCATCACCGACAATTTCGATCCCAAGGTCAACGACACGGTTGACTATTACCAGGTTTTCAACGATTATTTTGCCTATGACGACGGCTCGGCAGAAGCCGGGTACGGGCTCAGCGGTTACGGTACCGACCGGGCCTCCGTAGCCATCCGCTTTCATGCTTACAAACCCGACACCCTCCGGGCCCTCAGGATCTATTTCAACGAATCGTGGAAAGATGCCAACATCACAACATTCAACCTGATGGTCTGGACCGGTGAAGGCGGTCTGCCCGTGGAAAACATCTACCGGAAAACAAGCCGGATCCCCCGTTTTGCAGACAGCCTGAATTGTTTTGTCACTTATCCTTTCGACTCGGCCGTAGCCATCCCCGAAGGGGATTTTTACGTATGGTGGCAGCAAAACTCGGCCATCTTCCTCAACATAGGTTTCGACCGCAACAGGAACAACCGGGACAAAAACCTGATCTATGTCAGCGGCCAGTGGTTCCCCTCCTCCTTTGCGGGGTCTATGATGATACGGCCGGTCATCGGGCACGACCTGCCGGCCTCCGTCCCCTCGCCCCGCAGGAAAGAGAAAGAGTGGCACGTCTATCCCCAACCGGCTGCTGATCATCTGTTTATCGACTATGGCAACGAGGACATTCTCCGGGCGGATTATATCATCCTTGACCCCACCGGCAGAATCGTCTGTCGTCACCGGGGTTTCACACGCGAACTGCCGGTGTCGTCACTGCATAGCGGCCTGTATCTCCTGGTGATCCTCCGGGATAACCGGCCGGTATACCGTACCCGCTTTATCATCTCCCGTTAATATGCCGATCATGTCTGAAAAAGAAAACGACCGGCAGGAGCTTTACGAGCATTACCGCTTTACCGTGGATCCGGGGCAGAAGCCGCTACGCATCGACAAATACCTGATCAACCGTCTCGAGGACACCTCCCGCACACGCATACAAAATGCGGCCATCGCCGGCAACATCATGGTGGACGGCCAGCCGGTAAAACCCAGCTACAAAGTCAAGCCGGGGGAGACCATCACCATCGTGCTGCCCCATCCGCCCCGCGTGCTTGAGATCATCCCCCAGGATATTCCGCTGGATATCCTGTACGAAGATGATGACCTGATGGTGGTGAACAAACCCGCCGGCATGGTGGTGCATCCGGGTTACGGAAACTATACCGGCACCCTCGTCAATGCCCTGGCCTGGCACCTGAGAGACGAACCCGCCTTCCGCGAAGGAGACACTAGACCCTGGCTCGTCCACCGCATCGACAAAAACACAACCGGCATCCTGGTGATCGCCAAAAACGAGATCGCCATGAATAAACTGGCCAGACAGTTCTTCCTCCATACGGTGGAAAGAAAATACCTGGCCCTGGTGTGGGGTGTACCCCCAGAAAAAGAAGGAGTCATCGAAGGCCATATCGGCCGTAACCCCAAAGACCGCACAAAGATGTATGTCTTCCCCGACGGCTCACAGGGCAAACCGGCCGTCACCCATTACCGCGTGGTGGAAAACCTCGGTTATATCAGCCTGGTGGAATGCCGTCTCGAAACGGGCCGCACCCATCAGATACGCGTGCATTTCCAGTATATCAAACACCCCCTGTTCAACGATGCCGAATACGGCGGCGACCGCATCCTCAAAGGAACTACCTTCAGCAAATACCAGCAATTCGTCAGAAACTGTTTCACTATCCTGCCACGCCAGGCCCTGCACGCCAAATCCCTCGGGTTCATCCATCCCGTCACCGGAAAAAAACTTTCGTTTGACTCCCCCCTGCCCGAAGATATGCAACAGGTGATCGAAAAATGGAAAAAATATATGGAAGGCCGCACCTCAGCCACCGACTGACAGACCCTCCTGCGGGGATCAAAATCCCGGTTTTTAAGCCAAATTTGGCTTTTTCCGTTTTTATTATTAATTTCATCCTACGAAATATATTTATTTAAATACATATTTAAATGCATATTTAAATATGTATTTAAATATGTAATTCTTTTATTAACCTGAAAAACTCACAACATGGCACGCAGAAAACTTTCCAAAAAACAAATCCGCACGCTGCAAAAACTGGGCGGAGGAGCCAGTTATGCCGTTACCCTGCCTATGGATGAAATTGACGAACTGGGATGGAAAGCCAAACAAAAGCTGGAAGTGATCCGGTATGGCGACGGTTTTCTTGTCCGTGACTGGAAGAGCAAGTCAAAAGATTAATATCTCAGACTAAACATTGGTTGCAGCAACGAAACGGGAGGTTATGGCAGAGAGAACCAGAAAGATCGCTGTTCTGGCCGGCGGTTATTCATCCGAGTACGGGCTATCCCTCAACAGCGCCAGGCAGGTGATGGGACATCTGAACAGGAAAAAATACG